>CAJWGB010000014.1 GCA_913031625.1 uncultured Planctomycetaceae bacterium
TCATCAAACTGAGCATGCTGCTGAGCTCGGCGAAACGCCATCAGCGTCTGCTCATTCGAGAAGTCGCCATCTTCATCTGTATCAATAGCCGCCCTCCACTGACCACCATCGTGAAACACGATGCAGTCATAGACGGGCCCGGGGTCGCTGTACGCTTTCATGGCATGCTGTACCGCCGCCAGTCGATCGCGCAGCTCGGCAGTGGAAACGCCTTTGGCCTGCACTCGACCGTCAATCGCTTCGCGGAGTTCCACTTCCAGCTGACGGTGCTTCTTCAGGAAGTGTTTGCGATTGTGTCGTTTCATTCTTCCCACCACTTCGCGAGGGAAGAGTTCGTAGCCAGGCTTCATTCCGATGCGGATTCGTCCGTTCCTGATCTTCCAGTCCGGATTCAGTTTCAGCGTCCGGCCACTGAGGCCCTTAACTTCACCGTTCTCCGGAGCTGCATCCAACATTCGCACATCGCCAGAGCCTGTCGCGTCAACAATGTCCACCACCTTGGGGCGACCGTCAGATGTCTTCTGCAATGCCGGGGCGGACGGGTCCACTCCGCTGTCAAAGATAGCCACAGTGATTCCTCGCCCATCCCATTCGGGATGCTGGCGAAGAAACTCCAGGGCACCAGTTTCTGCCTTCGGCATCAGACCCGGATCGGAAGGCGCGTCCTGAGCAGAAGTCACGGTCAACGTAAGGCAGCAACACAGCAGTGCACGAAGCATGGCATTCATCCGCGGAGAAAACAGTCACAGCTATCCTACTTCCCATGCAACTTCAGGCAACAGGCTCGTGATGGGATGCACGATGGACGAGTGGTCTCAGGCGGCACAACCCGTCCAGACGTTGAATCAGGATTCGCGAGGCCGCACGAAGGCTAACACTGGCGGAGCCAGTGCCCCCTTTGCAACACCATCTTTCGGGTGGGCATCGCCCACATATAAATGGACCACTGCCGAGGTTCGTCCGGGACCGTCCGTTCAGTCCGTCGAATTCAGGCAGATCGAGCCTGCTCGCCAACCCAGCGTCCGAAGTCTTCAAGGACGGGCTGCAGCACAGGTTTCACCATTTGAGCGGCTTCGGACAATGGAACGATCTGGCGTTCCCGCCAGTCCTTCTCATCCCAGTCCTCAAGCAGTGTGGAGACCGCGAGCGGAAACACCTTCACATGGCAAACTCCGCCCCACTTGTTGTAGTCGTAGGTACTCAGCAACACCGGCTCGGCGTTCCCCAGAACGCCTGCTTCTTCCAGCGCCTCCTTGGCGGCCGATTCAATCGGAGTGATTTCGGGCTCTACGAGCCCTTTGGGGACAATCCAGTTGCCCGATTGAGAGGTAATCAGGACAACTGAAACCTCGTCGTCCTCCTTCAGCCAGGGGACGACAGACGATTGCTGATAGACTCTGTCTTTCTTGCTCATGAATCCACTCGCTCCTTCGACCGCAGATTCACAGAAACCACAGTGTTTCTGTCTTCTGCTATCGTCTCAGATATCTCGATTTAGGGCGAGGTGCACCTGATATTCCACGGGCCAAAACCAGAACAATTCTGGACAAATTGAGTCTGTTCGGTGATCCTGTCTGAGTGTCAAAGCGTCAGGACTTTTCCACAGGAAAGCTCTCGTGAATCGTGTTGTTCTAACTTTTGTGCTGGCCGCTGTTTGCGGCCCTGTTGTAAGTGCACAGCAGGCGCTCCGGCCACGTGCTGAAGTGGTGGCTGCCATCAATTCCGCCTTCCGGGCATCATGGGCGGCGGAAAAAGTCACCCGGGCGGCTCCCGCGACGGACACTGAATTCCTCCGACGTCTGTATCTCGATCTCGCCGGCCGCATCCCCGCCGTTTCAGAGGTCCGCCAGTTTCGGGCTGATGATTCAGACGATCGCCGCGAACGAGTGGTTGAGGAATTGCTCGACAGCCCGGCCTCCGTCCGCCACTTCACCACAGTCTGGAGAAACGCTCTGCTCCCGCAGGCCGCCAGTCAGCCTCAGTTTCGCGGGCTCATTCCCGGGTTTGAAGCATGGCTCTGGAAACATCTTTCTGAAGGCAGTCGCTACAACACCATCGTCCGCGACATCATCACCGCGGACCTGAATCTCACCAACGCAAATGCTTTGGCTTCCACTACCAGCCCGGATGCCTTTTTCGTTGTTCGCGAATTAAAACCCGAAAGTCTGGCAGCCGGAACCGCGCGAGCGTTTCTGGGAGTTCGCCTGGACTGTGCTCAGTGCCACGATCATCCGTTCGACAAATGGAGCCAGAAGCAATTCTGGAACATGGCCGCATTCTACTCTGGGTTCAGCCGACCTGAGGACACAGAAGACGATCCGGCCACCATGATGGCGGTTGTGGAAGACCAGGAATCCCGGTCGATCAAAGTGCCTTCCACCGGGGAGACTGTACCGGCCGTTTTTCTTACCGGAATCAAACCGGACTGGTCAGAGAGTGATTCGCGCAGTCCACGCGATGTACTCGCGGACTGGATTGTCTCCGATGAGAATCCGTACTTCGCCAAAATGGCCGTCAATCGCATGTGGGCTGCGTTCTTTGGACGCGGCATCGTTGATCCGGTCGACGACTTTTCTGAGGCCAACCCTCCGGCACATCCGAAGGTCCTGAACATTCTTGCCGATGACTTTGTTGCCAGCGGTTATGACATGCAGCGACTGGTGCGAATCATCGCGGCAACGGAGGTGTATCAGCTGAGCAGCCATCAGTCGCACGCTTCCCAGGAAGATCCGTCGCATTTCGCGCGAGCCGCCCTGCGAGGTCTGACGCCCGAGCAACTGTTCGACAGTCTGGCCGAAGCCATTGGTTTCTATCAGCCGTTCCGGGCGGACAACCCGTTTGTGATCGACACGGACTCCCCACGAGCCCGGTTCCTGGAACTGTTTCGTAATTCAGCCGAGTCTCCGCTCGACCGCGAAACCACAATTCTCCAGGCACTTGCGATGATGAACGGACAATTCGTGGGTAATGCAACGGACCTTGAACGCAGTCGGACACTACGAGCCGTCGTGGAGTTCCCCAAAATGACGGACGAACAGAAACTGGAAACGCTGTTTTTTGCCACTCTGAGCAGAGAACCCAGTGCCGCTGAGCGAGAGCGATTTGAGAAGTATCTGAAAACCGGCGGTGCAACCGGAAAGAAAAATGAAGCACTGGCAGACATCTTCTGGGTGCTGCTGAACACCAGCGAGTTCCTGTTGAATCACTAAGCGTGCTGTGCCTGCGAGGCAGCTCATTCCAACGATGGGAATTTCGGCGAATTCCACGACACGGTGAAATCATGAAACTGACACGACGACACTTTGCACAATACTCAGGACTCAGCCTGCTGGGTGCATCCGCGTCCGGCTGGCTGGCTCCGCTTGCTCAGGCAGCCGAGAATCAGACTCACCGAAAATGTATCCTGCTGTGGATGTCTGGTGGCCCCAGTCAGATGGAGACCTTCGACCCCAAGCCGGGCGAAGAAAACGGAGGGCCAACAAAGGCCATTGAAACCAGCGTGCCCGGTGTGAAGATCAGCGAACACCTGCCCGAGGTCGCGAAGGTGATGCAGCACCTTGCCCCCATTCGATCCATGTCCACAAAGGAAGGGGACCACACGCGTGCGACTTATTACCTGCACACCGGGTATCTTCCTCAGGGCCCAATCCGATATCCGACCGTCGGCTCCTTTCTCAGCAAGGAACTGATCGACAAGAAATGTGATCTGCCATCGTTTGTCAGCGTCAATCCATTCCGCGCTTTTTCTCCAGCCGCATACGGACCAGGCTTCCTGGGACCGTCATGGTCACCTCTGGTCGTCAACTCTCAGATGACGGGAGGAGAAGAGAATCCGGATGTCTCGTTTGAGGTCCAGAATCTGCAGCGGACCGGAAGCGTGACCGAGAAGCAGGCTGATGCACGGCTTCAGCTTCTGACATCGCTGGAGCACGATTTTCTCGCCACACGCCCAGACGGGCCAGGTCGGAGCCACCTTGAGTCCTATCAGCAGGCGGTGCGGATGATGAAGTCTCAGGCAGTGGGGGCCTTCAATCTGGAGAAAGAAGATGATGCCCTGCGCGACGCTTACGGGCGCAATCCGTTCGGACAGGGCTGCCTGCTGGCACGCCGCCTGATTGAGAGTGGCGTCTCCTTCGTGGAAGTGAATCTGAGCGGACCGGATGGCGCAGGAAACGGCCCAGGCTGGGATACCCATCAGGATAACTTCGATGCCGTCGCCAGCCTGTGCGGTGTCCTCGATCCCGCCTACGCCACTCTCATCAATGACCTCGAGCAACGCGGCCTGCTCAGGGACACGCTGGTGGTCTGGATGGGCGAATTTGGACGAACTCCGATCATCAATGAAAACACGGGGCGTGACCACTGGCCAAAAAGCTGGAGCACTGTGTTGGCAGGTGCAGGAGTCAAGACCGGACAGGCATACGGCAGCACGACAAAAGATGGCATGGATATCAAAGACGACCCAATGACAGTGCAGAACCTGATGGCTACGGTATGCGGAGCACTCGGAATCAGTCACGAGTCAACAAACCTGAGCAACGTCGGCCGCCCAATTCCGCTGTCAGATCACGGCTCCGAACCGGTCGAGCAGTTGCTTTCGTAGCAGTTCCGGCGCCTCAAAAACCTGCTTTTGACGCCCTGAAACTACGTAAATCTCTGAACTTGCTTCCGAACTTTTACCGACTATAGTGTGTCGACTTCGGCGAGCACGCCGACGGAGAGATGGCAGAGTGGCCGAATGCGCATCATTGCTAATGATGTGTCCGGGTCAAACTGGACCGCGGGTTCGAATCCCGCTCTCTCCGCATCGCACCAGCGATTCTGGTGACCAAACTTAGCAGGCCCTGTCTTCTGACAGGGCCTGCTTCTTTTGTCACCCGGGACAAACAACGCGAGGGTCGGCAGAGCCTGAATGTCGCGCGACTCTCAAGAGTCGGCTGAATCATGCAGGGCATCTTCAAGTGATTACGATCTGGACAATCGCCTGTTGTTGTTCACCAAATGGCGGACTTCCTCACTCCGGCCTGCAGTCGTCCATCTATTCTTCACTGACGTGATACAAAATCCGTCCACATGACCGGCACAGAACGAACTCGGCGAGGTTTAGCCGGACGGAGTCCTGCGGCGTCACCTGAGTATTGCATTCAGAGCAGTATCCGTCTTCCACGCGGGCCAGAGCGGATGGGCCCTGGGCTAACCTGAGCCGTTTCCATGCAGACACGGCATCACCACCGCGAATGATTTTTTCAGCCTCTTTGATCTCACCATTCAGACGATCGACTTCTTCCAGCAGACCTGGCTCCTTGGCGGCAACTTCCTGTTTGATGCTGGCGAGATTCTCTTCCAGTTCTGATTGAGCACCCTCTTTCTGGCTGAGTTCTGCTTCCGCCTCGTCCACATCTCCGAGGATTTCGAGGATCTGGTCTTCCAGTTCTGCGCTGCTGGCCTGCTGCGTCTCGATACCGCCGCGAATGATGTCGTACTCTTTGTTGGTTTTGGCGAGGTTCAGCTGTCCGTTGAGTTTTTCGATTTCCGCTTCTGAGGTCTTCAGATCAAGATTGCGCTGGTCGGCCGACTTCTTCAGATCTTTGATCGCCGCTTTTTGGGCTTCACAGTCCTGCCCTGCTGCCGCGACTTTCTTTTCAGCAAGTGCGATTCGCTTCGGCCCGTGGCTCAAAAGGTACTCGGCATCATGAAGCTGCTGCAGAAGAGTGTGCAGGTGCTGGTAACCTTCTGAGGTAGCGGTCGACATATTGACTCCGATAGACAGGGATTTTCGGCGACGGGCCGGCATGTCCGGGACGCACGCCGTGTTTCACGGTATCTTAGACTTCTGCATTCAGAAGAGAAGTTATCAGTTTCCGCCACCGGCCAGACAACGGATGAAGAACGAAAACGGAATGGTTTACCTCGTCGGCGCAGGACCCGGGGATCCCGGGTTAATCACGCTGCGCGGGGCTCAGCTGCTGAGTGAGGCAGATCTGGTGCTGTACGACGGACTGACAAATCCTCTGTTGCTGCACCTGACCAGCGGAATCTGTGAGCGGACTGCGCGGACTCGAATCGGCGATGGCCGAATCATGCCTCAAATCGACGTCAATCAAAGGCTGGTGGAAGAGGCGCGCGCAGGGCGGACGGTTGTTCGGCTGAAGGGGGGCGACCCATGCATCTTTGGTCGCGGAGGAGAGGAAGCCCGTGCGCTGGAAGAAGCGGGCATCAACTATGAAATTGTACCGGGGATCACTGCAGCAACGGCCGCTGGAGCATACGCAGGATTCTCGTTCACAGACCGCGAAGCATCCTCAGCGGTCGCGTTTGTCACCGGACATGAAGATCCGGCCAAATTACAGAGCCAGCTTGATTATGAAGCGCTGGCGAAGTTTCCCGGCACACTCGTGTTCTACATGGGTCTTGGAAACATCGAACGTATCTGCGCGCAGCTGATTGAGGCCGGCAGCTTCGCTGACACTCCGGCCGCGGTTGTCACACAGGCATCCTTGCCACGACAGCGGGTCGTCACGGCAACGCTGAAGGATCTGCCCGCAGTCGTCGCAGCACACACGCTCACACCACCATCGTTGATCGTTGTTGGAGAATGCATCGATCTGAAGACGGCTGTGTCATGGTTTGACCAGCGTCCACTCGCTGGCCAGCGTATTGGAATTACGAGACCGGCCGACCAGTGCCTCGATGCTGCAGCGCTGATCAGTCAGATGCGCGGTGAACCGGTCATCATGCCGCTGATTCAGATTCTGCCCGTGGAACACGATTCTGTGAGTCCTGTTCTGAATGAGCTGACGACTTTTGACTGGCTCGTTTTTACCAGCGTTAATGGCGTGAATGAGTTTTTCACGCATCTGTGGGAATCCGGCCGAGACTGTCGGGCGCTTGGGCATCTGAAGACTGCTGCCATCGGTTCTTCGACAGCCAGTGCGCTTAAGGAACACGGCCTGAATGCGGATATCGTTCCCGAGAAATTTCGTGCGGAGGAACTGGCCACCGCACTGGCGCCCCATGCTGGTGGTCAGCGCGTACTTTGGGCCCGCGCAAACCGCGGCCGCGACGTCCTTCCAACGATGCTGAAAGAAGCGGGCGCAGACGTGACTGAGTGCGTCGTTTATCGCAACGAGGATGTCACTGAATTTGATACGGTGACAGCGGCAGGGCTGACGAACGGAAGTCTGTCGTGGGTCGGGCTCAGCAGCCCATCAATTGCGGCTCAGTTTGCACGGCTGCTGAATCACCACGGGATCGCGCCGGATCAGCTAACCACTCGGCTGGTCTGCATTAGCCCGGTGACGGCCGAAGCGGCTCGGGAGCAGGGCCTGCCCGTTTCAGCAGAGGCGACAACCTATACGTGGCATGGTATCGTGGAAGCCATTGTGGCGGCAGAGTCTGCCAATGAACCTTCAGGAAGCTGATATGCTCAGGAAATACTCTTTCGTCCTCACCTGCCTTGTGGCATTGCATGTCGCGGCCGCCGAAGAGACTCGCGCACCCCTTGCATGGCCTTTTCGTGCCGGACCAACCCTAAATGGCCATTCCTCCGCAGCGGAAGCGAAGGGAGTTCCCGTTGAATTTGATGTGGCATCCGGAAAGAACGTGCGCTGGGCAAAGCCTCTGGAGGGGCATGGTCACTCAACGCCCACTGTAGCCAACGGAAAAATCTGGCTGACGTCAGCAACGAAAGATGGCAGGAAACAATACGTCTGGGCACTGGATGCCACGACGGGCAGGACGATCTTTCACCGTCTGCTCTGGGAGAACAACAACCCGGAATCTCTGAACAACGACATTAACACCTACGCTTCTCCTTCGTGTGCCCTCGAAGACGATGCTGTGTATGTGCATTTCGGCTCCTACGGAACCGCACGACTTGACCCGGAGACATGTGAAACGGTCTGGGAACGGCGAGACATTAGCTGTCGCCATTATCGCGGACCGGGATCATCTCCGATCATTCATGAACATGTGTTGCTGCTGACGTTTGATGGCGTCGACCAGCAGTTCCTCATGGGACTCGACAAACGGACCGGAAAGACAGTCTGGAGAACCGAGCGTTCCACGGACTACGGGGACCTTGACGACAATGGTGTCCCCAAACGTGACGGAGATATGCGGAAGGCTTACAGCACTCCGGGACTGATCGAGCTCGGTGGGCGAACTCAAATGTTCTCAATGGGCTCCCGTGCCGGATTTGCGTACGACGCGTTGACGGGGGAAGAGATCTGGGGAATTCGCCACGATGACTACAACGCCGCGGCTCCTCCCTGTTTCTATAAGAACTTCGCCATCCTGAACACAGGTTCCAGCCGTGCCAATCTGTTAAGTGTCCGCCTGGACGAAACAACAAAAGGCGATGTGACAGAATCTCACGTTGTCTGGGATCGCCCAAAAGGGAATTCGCGACTGAGCTCACCAATTCTTGTTGGAAACCTGGTCTTCATGGTGACTCATACAGGAGTTGCCACGTGCGTAAATGCAGATACCGGTGAGGAAGTCTGGAAGGATCGACTGGGGGGCACCTACATTGCTTCTCCGGTTGCAGCCAACGGCAACCTGTATTTCTGCAGTGACGACGGGGCAGTTACGGTGATTCGCGCAGGTGATAAGTTTGAAGTCGTCGCGCGAAACAGCCTTCCTGCAGGAATTCGCTCCTCACCATCAATTGCCGGTGGTAACCTGTACGTTCGCACGTTTACTCATCTGTACTGCCTTGGTGAGGAATAACTGCGTTCAGTTTTTGGTTGACGAGGAGCTGAGATGAAAACCGTCCTGAACATGTTGCTCATCAGCATCTGTGCCGGCCCGGTTTTCGCAGACGTCCCTGCTGACCTCATCGAGAAAGCCGAACCTTCGTGCGTTCGGATCGACGTACAATTAAAGGACGGCGGCCAAAGGACTGGTAGCGGATTCGTTGTAGATCCCGTTCGCAAATGGGTCGTCACGAACTACCACGTGGTTGCAGACTCAAAGGCGACGACATATTGAGTGCCTGAAAGAACTCGCGAGCCGGATTACGACGGGAACATTCTTTGAGGGCAGGCTGCACATCAAGCAGGACGGCGACAGGAAATAACGAACCAGCGCAACCAGAGTTCAATTGGGACCCTTCAGCCGCAGAAGAAAATATGCATCCAGACAGGATTGGCCCATGGATCATCAATCGTAAGGTTGGTGCCGGAGGTATGGGAAACGTTTATCACGGCACTCACGAATCAAGCGGTGAGGTTGCTGCCGTCAAAGTGCTGCCCGCATCCATGGCGCGCGAAGAGGGTTTTGTCCATCGATTCTCGCGCGAGATTGACGCCCTGCGCAAAGTCACCAGCCCTAATATTGTTCAGATTTTCGATGATGGCCAGACTGATGACGGGAGCCTGTACTTCAGCATGGAGTACGTGGACGGCGAAACACTGACGAAACTCATCTCACGTCGTCGCCGACTGCCATGGGCGGAAGTGATCGAAATCTCGATTCAGATTGCCAATGCGCTTAAGGCGGCTCACAACACGGGCATTATTCATCGGGACCTCAAGCCTTCCAATCTCATGATTACGGGAGAGGGCGAAGTCAAACTGGCGGACTTTGGAGTAGCCCACGTCTTTGCGTCGACCCGGCTGACAAGGACAGGTGGGATTGTCGGGACTGCTGAGTATATGTCACCGGAGCAGGCGCGCGGGCACCGGGCCACCAAACTGAGTGACCTGTACTCCCTGGGTGCCGTCATGTATGTGATGCTGACCGGCAAACCGCCGTTCAGCGGAAACGCGATTGCCGACATCATGCATAAGCATCAGTTTGGCCAGTTTGACAAGCCCAGTCATTACGCGCCTGACCTGCCCCGACAGCTTGAGGACTTTGTCTGCAAACTGCTTGAGAAACGGCCGGAGCGCAGAATCCCGGATGCACTGGTTGTTGGTCGTCAGCTGACAAACATCAGGAACCTTATTCAATACGAGCAGGAACAGAAGGAGCAGGAACAGAAGGAAAAAGAACAGACACAAGTTGCTGACCGAACGGTGGGTGCGGCTGCTGGCCAGACTGCCGGCGTGCTTGTCGATCGCCCCGACATGTCTCGAGGACCGGCGACCATCGTTCGCGATGCTGTCCGCCAGGAAATCGCCGACTCTCAGAAGAAGTCACCCGTCGCCGCATTTTTTGACAACACGTACGTCCTGATTGCGATGCTGGCACTGGTGATTGCGGCCGGATTCTATCTGTCCAGACAAAACAAAACGACTCCGGAAGACATCCGCGCTGAAGCCGAAGCTCTGATGAAGAAACCGGCAGGTCATGGATGGCTGCGGGCACGCGACGATCTGTTGCGGCCGCTGGTTGAATCATCTGAAGAGGCCGCCTACGATCAGGAGGTCCGCGACTGGATTCACAAAGCAGATCAGTATGAATTTGCCCGAGGCCTGCGAAAACGCAGTTTCTCGGACGGCTCAACACAGTCCGAAGTGCAAAGACTGATTTCGCAGGCATTTCAGACATGGAATGACGGCGACGTCGGGGCGGCTCGGGCACGTCTGCTGGATGTTGAACGGTTGTTGACCGATCGGGACGCTTACCTTCGGTCCTTCATTCGCCAGACCCTTGATGAATGGCGAGAAGATCCCCGAATCGCGGGCCGAAAGGAAATGCTTCGGGAAATCCTGCGGGAAGCGCGAAGCAGCCAGCAGGACGAACAGGAGATTGACCGCACTGCAGAGCGTTTGCGTTCCCTGATCAACATTTATGGAGAAGATCAGACGGTCGCCATCGAAGTGCACAAATGCCGCGAATTACTCACCCAACTGGATCAACAGAGTGCCGAATCGAGCAACGGCAAAAATTGACACTTGAAAACAACTGGCGGTATACTCCCCGATTGCTCCCATCATTTTGAATTCCGTTCTGAGGTCCTCTTGGACGAACTGACTCCCAACAATGTGGCCGCGTCCCCGGTCGAACGCTTTCGCGAGTTCCTTGCAACCCGCAGTATGCGGCTGACCCAGGAACGCGAGACCATCATCAGCGAGATCTTTGCGGCTCACGAGCACTTTGACGTCGATGAAATCGTGGCCCGGCTCACGCGCCCCGGTGAAAAACGAGTCAGCCGAGCGACCGTTTACCGGACCGTAAAGTCACTGGAAGAAGCCGGCCTCATCCGCAAGGTTGCTCGCAGCAACGATCGCGACGTTTACGAACACGATTACGGTTACCCGCAGCACGATCATCTGATCTGCAGCAAATGCGAAAAACTGATTGAGTTTCAAAATGAAGCCATCAGTGAGATTCTGGAAAAGGTTGCCATGGAGCTTGGGTTCCGACTCAGTGGCCACCGGTTGGAAGGACACGGCATCTGCGATGCGTGCGCGCGTCCACCGTCTCGCCGGCATCGCAAACTGGATATGATCTGAAATGCCCGCGGGCAGACCCTTTGCCGTTCTTGCGTCTGTTGCAGCGCTTGCAGTCACCGGCCTGACACTGTTTGTTCAATCACAGCCACCGCCGGCGCCCCGGCAGGCTTCTCTGGAAGAGATAGAGCCCATCTTTCAAAGGCTCCGCGAGGAAATTGCAAAACACCCTCGTGAAAGCGTGACCCATCTGGAAATCACGTCCTTCGCCGAACAGGACCGTAAACATGTTGTCCAGCGCCCGGAATGGGGATTCGACAACGACATGCCTCTGTCACAACTCAGGCACCTGAGTCATGATTCCGGGTGCGCCGTCGAGGTCGCTCCCATCCTGGTATTGAGTTGTGGCTGCTGTGAAGACACTCCGTACAACGTCGATTTTGGGGATGAAGACCTTGAGGTGCTTGCGCGGCTCCCTGACATTCGCTGGTTTCGAATACAGCGCGTCCAGGCATCGATGAACAACCTTGACCTGCTTGCCCATCAGCCAAACCTTGAAGTCCTCGACGTGCGCGAAAACAAACTGACGGACGACGCGCTCAGCGCAATCGGAGAACTCACTCATCTGAAACACCTTGATCTGTCTGAGAACAAGGTTCAGGGCCAGGGCCTCCAGTATCTTTCAAAGCTGACCCGGCTGGAAACCCTCATTCTTTCCAACAATCCACTTACCGATGAAGGACTTCGCAGTCTGCCGCGCCTTCCAGCGCTGAAGAATCTGGTACTGGATCGAGTGCCACTGCGAGGCGCAAGTCTCAATGTTCTGAGCCGCTGCCCGGCTCTGCAGACATTGCGAATGGAGGGAACACCTGTGACGGGTTCCGGCCTTTGCCGACTACCAGACCTGAAACACCTTAAAGAATTAGTTCTGTCAGGTTCACGAGCATCCAGCGTTTGCGCTAAACGACTGGCCAGCCTTCCCGCACTGAAGACGCTCAACCTTTATCAGACCCGCATGAGTGACAGCGGTCTTGCTGATCTGAGTGCAGCAGGCGAACTCAAGCGGCTTGACCTGGGACTGACCCGCGTAACAGACAACGGAATGCAACACATCACAAAGATACCGAAGCTGCAATCGCTCTCACTGTACGGTTCGGCTGTCACTGGAGCAGGCATGCATCAGCTGACTGCATCGGCGACGTTGAGGCATGTGGACCTGCTGTCCATGCTCGATACACCGCGTCGAGTTACCAGCCAACAACTGGATCAGCTGCTCAGGAAATTCAGGAACCAGGCACAACTCAGCATTGTGCTGGACGCGGAATCGGATGGCTCGTCTGAGGTTATCATTGAAGGAATGCCAAAGCTGCGGTCGCTGGACATTCAACTTTCCGATGATGTCAGCAGCATCACTTTGCGCGATCTGCCTGTGCTCCAGGACATTCGCATTCGTGGACTGGGTGACGATTCATGGTTCGACTTTGAGTCATCCCCTGCCCCGCCTCGCGTGAAACTGCTTCGCTTTGAACGGGTGCGGAATCGACTCGATAATGTTTGGCTCACGGCGACGCGACTGGAAACAGATCAGAAGATCAGAGCTGGCCGCTGGTGCGCCACTGTGCATTCCGGTGAGTCATTTGAGGAGTACCGGGACAGGATTGAACCCGGGTACCAGATCCGTGTACGCACGACTGAGGTGGGCTCGCCGCAGGGGCTCAGTGAAATGCTGGCCGGCACTAAACCAGGGGGCTACTTCTCGTTATTCTGCGAGACTCCCGAGTGGACGGCCGCATGGACCGATGTGCTGAATGCTTATCAGGGAAAGACCTTTCAGGCACACATCCGCTGCAACAGGTTTGCCGGCCCTGATCCGCTAAACATAACTGGCAGGATTCAGCACATGCACATCGAGAATACGGTCGCGGAGGAGCTAACCCTGGTTGATGCGCCCGAGGTGATGGACGAGCTACGACTAACAAATGTCGGTTTCGGTACACTGCGAATGGTTGGACGGCACGTCACACTGAATCTCAACAAAGTCCAGCGATTCGACGAGCTCCACGTTGTTGACCTCAAAGAAACCTACAGTGTGGACATTTTCGATTCTGTGTCAGCGCCTGCGTATCGCCCAAATACCGTTCGCCTGACAAATTGCTCCCAGGTCTCAAAGATTCGATTCCGCAATGCGCGTCAGGTCAAAGAAGTGATCATCGAAGGAGATGCGCCACCAAAGCGGGCTCTGGACGACATGCCTCGCGACATAGAAGTGCGGTACGAACAATCTGAAACAAAATAAGATCCAAGCGCAGTTGCGGAACGTCTGTAGTCGTCCATTCCGGCTCTGTCTTTACGCAGCACAAAGTGGAATTCGCCAGGATTGGGGCTGTAGTGAACCAGCAGTTCGGGACGAATCGTTGCCGGAAACCGGGGTGGTCATGGCCAATTCGAAAGAGCTGCGGAAAAGACTCGCACAGCTGGACCGCAAATGGGAAGAAGAACAGCAGGCATACATGCTGGCGGGCAGGCTGGATGGTGCTCCGCAGCCGGCCACTCGAACCAAAGCGATCGTTGGCGGTGTTCTGGTCGGCAAAGTGGGATTCGCCAGAATTCCCGGCCACTGACACAGATCTCCTGCTCCCTCTGTGGCCTCTGTGGTAAAGCAAATCAGCCACTCAATCAGTAGCTCACAGGCTCATTGCCCGTCGCCCCCTGAGTCAGTGCCGGCTGCCACGATGATTGGTATGTCGTCCCTCACAACGAGCACTCCAATGATGTCTCCGGACTCCGCTGCGATCACCGGCGCTCCGGACCACTCTTCAAGATCGCCCAGTTCATCTGAGACAATCCAGCCCTCTTCAGTGACACTCAGGAACCGCTGATCAACGGGGAGTGGATTAGGAACACGCTGGCCATCAGGCCGCGCGCCCCATCGGACAATCAGACTCCCCTGTCGATCCGGTAATTGAGCCGAGGCCAGTTTCTCGACGGCAATATCCTTCAGATTGAGCGGTATTCTGAGCGTACCATTCACCGATCGGATGCAGTCGGACTTACCGATTCCCCTGAGTACCACTGAATCTTTGTCCGGAATCTCCAGAGTCAAATCAATATCCCTGGATTCCTCTTCGTAGATCCCTTCCGGAAGGTCAGCGGTCAGGACAAACGTCTGAGCTCCTTCATTAATGAGGATACCAGTTCGAACAATCGTTCGTTTGCGGCTGAAGATGCCCGGATCCCATTCCCCCGTCAGGCGAACGGTCTGCGGCAGACCGCCCCCATAAAGTGGAACATTCCCAAACTCTGCCTTCGTGTCCTGATCCGGCTCCTCCTGAAGGTCAAAGACCTGACCCGTATGCACAGGTGCATCGTCAGAGGCATCCGGTGTCAGAAACGAAATGCCGCCGCGTGCGATGGTTGTCAGTGAATCAGTATTGAGTTTGAGCCCTTGAAACAGCCCTGCATCCACACGGATTCCGCTGGTGACCCAGAAGACCGAATTGTTGCGCACGAGTCGCTGATACATGCGGTCGATGCGAATGTTGTGGTGGACGTGCCGCGCGTCGGCGGACAGCCCGGACGACAACACGCGGCCCACTTCGATTCCCCGCCAGCGAACCGGCGCGCCCGGTGTCACACCCTGAGATTCGTCTCCCTGCAGCACAAGCTGCAGCCCTTCATCCGGGGAATCGTCGACAGGAGGTGCTGGCAGACCCTCAAACTCCGTTGTCACCCCTTCGGCTACGTCCCCCGGAAGCAGCGTGATGTACTTTGCACCAACCGCAGTTTCCAGGCCTGTGACACCACTCAGCCCAAACTGCGGCCGGACGATCCAGAATCGAGTTTTTTGCGAGAGAAGCTCGTTCGTGTCCGGCTTCATTTCCACCCGGGCAATGACTCCGGAGCCATAGAGGGCGACCTGTGTGACACTCCCGACTTCTATTCCCAGGTATTGAACCGAATCGCCCGCCTTGAGGCCGTGTCCGTCGTCAAATCGAATTGTGATCTGAGTTCCGGAAGCAGGAATCGCCTGCCATGCAAGACCAACAGCAAGCACGAGGCACACGATGGTGATCCACCACATCTTTGACCCGCGAAGCAGTTCCATGATCCCTCCGCCTGCTGTTTTGATATCAGCAACGGGAAATCCGCTCTCCGGCTGCTGTGAGGCTCCGGAAGACTCAACACTTTCAGACTTCTCTTCGCTCATTCGTCTTCCCAGATGGCATGGGGGTCGAAACACAGGGACGCGATCATGCTCATGACAACGCAGGCCACAAACGCCACGACGGCGGGGCCGAAGTGAAACTCGACAAGGTTGCCAAGCTTGACCAGCATCACCAGGAACGCGAGCAGCATGACATCCATCATGCTCCACTTGCCCACATGTTCCATCACGCGCAGGGTAAACGCCTTGTGACGGCGATGCAGGACTTCAAGCAGACTGAGTTCCAGCAGAAGGACGATCTTGGTCAGAGGAAAGATCACTGAGAACAGCAGAACAATCCCACCGACCAGCCAGTTGCCATGTGAAAGCAGTTCGATGGTTCCACCGAGGATGCTGGATTCCTGCTGATGCCCCAGCTTTTCGATCTGCAGGATCGGACAGAGAACGGCAGGCCAGAAAAGAACGAAAGCAGCCACTGCTGGGGCTGCTGTTCGACTTGCTGACTGAGCTCGGGATCCTGGAACAGCGATTCCGCTGCCACATCGAGTACATGCAGCGGACTGACCCGATTGCAATTCGGGAAGAATGTGAATCCGGCCGCAGCAGTGACAGGCACGATACGTGTCTGGAGTTGTCATTCAGTATCCCTGCCGTGGAATGTGTCACTGACTCAGTGAAGGCTCCGGAAAGTCCTCGAAACCGGACACACGACGAATCTCGATCATGCTCTCTTCGTTGTCTTCAGCGACAGCGCGTTGGCTTCCCTCAGTCCGAACCTTTCTAACACCGGTGTCTTTTTCACCACTCAGATATCGACCGACTTCCTGAAATCTTTGTTTTGCCTGTTCTTCTTCTGCGTCAGGCTGCGAATCACTGTAGGCGGCAATCATCGCCCGGGCCTGTTTCGCTGCCAGCGTACCGGGATACTTGTGGTCTATCTCCGCCAGAATGGCGATGGCTTCGGAGACTCCTTTTCTGGCCTTGAGCTCGACGATCTGCAATTCAGTCTTTTCGACCTCAGCCGCAATCTCGTCAGTGTTCATCAGTGACGCACGTTCGGCTGCCAGCTGCAGGTATTTCTCGCGGATCAGATCCGATTCCGCCCCTGGAGCGGCTGAGATCTGTGCAGGTTCTGACACCGCCCCAAATTGACTCAGGTCGTCGCCTCCTGTACCGATCGCGAGACCATCGTCAGCAGCCTCCGCTGCTGGAAAATGCTCTGCTTCCTCAGCCACGGGCACGGGCTTACGGAACACGGGGACTTTGTCTGATTGAAGGTCCTCACCACTCAAAATGAGCTGCTCCTCTTTCTGAGCCCTGGGCTCTTCAAACAGAGGAAGCTCTTCTTCCTGAACAGGTGCCCGTTTAAATGTGTTGGCTTCGTCCTGAGTCGGTTCGTCGAATAGCGGCAAGGAACCATCCTGTTGGGACAATCCGCTGGCTGCAAACAATCCGAACGCCGCGAAGAGCAGGATAACGGGCGGAAGGTGGCGGGATTTCATTGGGGGACTCCGTTTCCTACCCAACTGCTGGAATTGAAACAGGATCAAAAAAGATTGTCGTTATGAAAAAGGACGGCGGAGAAAGCCTCCGCCGTCGCACTCCGTTCATCAGATCTGCAACGGTGCACGCAGCCGATAGATCGTCCGGCTGATGTCCTGTGAAAGAATCCGCAGGTGCTCCCGCTGACTTGTGTTACAGCGACCAAGATACTGGTAGATGTTTCGCCAGTCCTCGATCAGGTCATCGACCTCCGCTCGCAGCTGCTGGTCAGTCGGTCGACGTGACAGCAGGTCATACATTCCACGGGAACGAGCCACAAATCGGCTGGATGCCTGCAGTGCCTGGCTGCGGAATGACTGCCGGTCTGAGGCCAGCCATGCCGTGACGTCATCATTGAGATGATCAGCAAGGTTCTCAAGAGACGCAGCCAGCGGAACCATGGCAGCTGTATCGATATTTGAACTGCCGGCAAGGTGCAGCTCATTTCGCAGTGACACAATGTCGTCTTCAATTTCCTTGAGGACCACTCGTCCGGCCTGGCTGCGAAGCGAAGCAAATTTCCGGACGAACACGACACCATACTCTTCCACATACTGATAGCAGTTCAGGAGAGTCTGATCATCTTCGTCGCGGTCAATACAGTCTTCCAGATTCTGCACGGCTCCATAAAACGCATCAGATGTTTCGAGAATCTGAACCACGTCTTTGAATCGAAGCAGCAGTTTCAGCGGAACCCGATTGAAGAATTCGTCGACGTCGCGGGTCAGTGCCTGACTGAGAATCTTGAGCTGCGCTCGGCTGGTCTTGTGCTCAAGTCGCAGCAGATTATGAATCCGCGTGTCGGACAAATGCACAGTTCGCAGACTTCGTTCCACGTAGCGGTTGTTGAGCTGACGCAGTCGAGGTGTCACATTCGACCACTGGGCCTTAAACCGCTGATACTCATTAGCAATCGATGAGTAGGCATACTGATCCAGAATCATGTCCTGAACGCGATTGGCTTCCTGATTGAGCTTTCGAACGTCATGAATCAGCTGATAGAGCCGATCGCCACCTGTAGGATCCAGTTCCAGCTCCTGAACAATGTGATATAGCTGGCTCGTCAGCTGCGACATTTCCACGAGCAGGGCGCGTCGATCCAGCTGAGGTTCCATCTGGAACAGCTTTTCGAGACTCGCCTGTAGTCGGTCAATTCGTTCTGTCTTGTCTTTCGATGCTGCACTGATGTGCCACGCACGCTTCACCCGGTGAGAGAACACCTGCCAGTCACTGTCGAGTTGACGGAGCTGACCGTGTACCCGCGTCATCGGCATGTTGTCCTGCAGGTCACGAGAAACCTGGTTTGCCGACGAACGAATGCTTCGCAGAGCCGTCAGCAGGCTGCGGACTTCGGGATACCGCCGGTAGTCAGTTGTGAGCAATTTATAGAGGTCATCCGACTGCGTCAGTGACTCTGCCAGCAGGTTCTGAAGCTGTCGCTTGTCGATCCGGGAGTAGTCGATTGCCGGCAGCTGATGCTCCAGGTGACGACGACTTCCGGAAAACGAGCCATCCTGCATCATACGATTCACATCACTGAAGTCAGTGTTGCGATTACTGATTCGTTCATCCTGGCCGACGGCTGTCACGGTGAGCGCCGTCATGAGAATTGCTACGGTGGCTGAACGCCACCCCTCCATCCGTTGAGTCCACATTAGGTTTCCTTTCCCTGAACCCGCAGTGATCCTGCGGTTGAGTCTGAATCGCCGCCCGTCAGAAGATTCTGTGTGTAGCGTCCCTGTTGCTCTGACACAGCCCGCCAGAAACACGCGGGACAGAACCGGGTATGGGCGGAAGTTTAGGCCAGGAATGCAATTTGCCGGAATACGTGTTTTTGAGTTTGGCAACTCGCTGACATCCGGCCAATTTCGCCGGATCTGACCCCATTCAGCCATGTCCACAGAAGCCCCCGTGATGACCGCTGAATTGGCGCTTGTCGTCCGCCTGAAGCATGCCCCCGGCGGTCAGTAACCAACTGTCTCGAAACTGCCTGCCCCTACTCAGACCCGCAACATGAGTTTCCGTAACTCATTACTCAACATGCATTTAGTGCGAACAAATGCATTTCGAAACGAATTTATTTTTCTGGCAAAATGCGGCGAACTTTTTGCGAACTGCCGATGTCATAGGGACATACATGGGATTCTCCCGACAGGGAGCCGGTTCCATGCGAATTCAAGACGACTCTGTCGTATACTGTGTTCATACCAAATCCGTGTTCACTATGGGGTTTATCGAGCCTGTTGCTCTCCCCGCAAAGCCCTCATCCAGCTTTGATTTTTGATGGATGAATCAGTCGGTTTTCTTTTCAACTGACCGTTACGCGTCGCTCAGGGCGACGCAGCTTAATGGACCGTAACAGCCCACATCGGGCGCGGGACTCTTTAGAGGAAGGCAGAACAATGCTGCTTACAAACACGATCAATACTCAGGTAATTTCCAGCACCGTTGCCGGCGGCAACTCAGTCGTGCGTGGTACCGAGTTTCGTGGATGTTCTGCCTGTCCCGCACATACGGCAAACCGGCTATCCGCGAAACCGGCCACCCATCGCATAAGCCAACGCATGGTTGCCCGCGGTTGCAGAGTGATGTCGGCCATATATTCGGATCATACAGCATGGCAATTAGCCTGGCATGATTCGAAGGCCATCTCCAAGGCAATGTCGCCGGCATCAGCCACTGGGAAGCTCTCGGAGAGCCCCTCTGGTCTCAGTCTCAGCTGAAGCCCTGTCAGGCACCCGTCACTCTGACGAAATCTGATTGCTTCGACCTGACCGAGACCAGTTGACCGGCCAAAGCCGATCACGCTGGCTTTCTCAGTTTGCTGCTTTTCGGCAAATCTCTCTGCAGGTTTTTGTTCCCGTGCCGGCTTTGTTTGCCGCTCTTCACGGGATTCCTTACACGGTTTAATCGCGGCCCTTCCTGGCCGCTTCCAGACATGGAGTCTGTTATTATGTCTGCTGATACTCTTGCGAAAATCGTTGTTCGCTCTCAGTCTGGCGACGCCGAAGCGTTCGGTCAGCTGTACGAACAGTTCTACTCCCGGGTCTTTGGAATCGTTATGCAGCGATTACGAAACACGGCTGAAGCGGACGAAATCACTCAGGAGGTTTTCCTGCGTGCTTACCGAAAGCTTGAGCAGCTGAAGGAAGCGGCCGCATTCCCTGGCTGGATCTGCCAGATCGCTGTCCGTCTTTCCATCAATCGAGCTGTTCGTCGGCCACCCGAAACAGCATGTGAACCATCTTCCTTCGAAGTCATGCAGGAAGCTCCGGGCAGCCCGGACGCTGAACTCATGCAGGTGGAAGATGCCGAGCAGCTGCGAGACGGTATCGATCGTCTGGGTGAGCTCGACCGCCGAACGTTACTGGCTTTCTACTTTGATGGTCAGTCTCTGAAGGAAATGAGCGTTTCGTTCGACAGCCCGATCGGTACGATCAAGCGCCGACTGCACACGGCTCGACACCGACTGCACGATGTGCTTTCCGGTATGCAGACGGCATGATGGGTCGCCAGCATAGTGCCGGGCAGCGCTACACAACTATGAACCGGGCGTGACAGGCTTCCTGTCACGCCTTTTTCTTTGGCCGCCGGGAACTAATGCTCAGGACCGGACTTTGGTCTGCTCATTCCGGCCTGCAACTGATGCACCGTCGGGAAGCCTGCTCACGCCGGCGACAGGTCGCCGTCCGCCGCGTGTCCCAGCGTATGGATCGTCAGCCCCGTGAGATCACGTGGTCCGTCCTTTAACACCATGCTTGCAGCCAGCCCGACAATCACACACGTCGAAATGCCGCATGTGGTGTAGAGGTAGCCGTTGATGGATGTCTTCTGCCACATCAGGAACATCACTCCGGCTCCGACAAGCGCACCGACCAGTGCGCCACCAGCGCTGGCTCGCTTCGAAAGAGCCCCGAGCACAAACAGCCCGCCAAGAACCCCCATAAACAGCCCAATCACTTTCAGGAACGCGTCAAACAGTGACTTAATCTCGGGGTTCACAAAAATCAGGCCGATGACCGTGCCCAGAATCCCACACAGCAAAGTGGTTACACGAGCAGCTTTCAACAGCTGCTCTTCGCTCAGCGACTCTCGCGGCTTGAGGAAGTCGGTCACAATCGTCGTGGAGATGGAGTTCATACTCGTGGACACAGTCGACTGAGCCGCAGCAAAAACACCAGCCACAATCAAACCTGCCAACCCTACCGGCATCTCACGCGCGATGAAGAGCGGAAAAATCTGATCCGTGGTGATAGTGGGATCCAGACGTTCGGGGTGGCTGCGATAGAACGCGAACAGCGCTGTCCCCAGCCCCAGAAACAACAGGGTCGATGGAATGGTCAGGAATCCATTCATCCAGATCGATCGCGCCGCAAGCTTCTGGTCTGCGGTTGTCATGTACCGCTGAACGACCGCCTGGTCGGCTGTGTACGACGACAGGTTCTGGCCGATGCCACCGACGATAATCACCCATAATGCAATCTGACTGCTGGTGGGATCCGTCAGCAGATTCGCAATCCGAAATTTACCTGCGGCCGCTGAGTCATTGAGAAAGCCACTGAAACCGCCATCGACACCAGCAATCAGCAGGCAGAACGCCAGGAGTGCTCCCCCCATCAACACCACCGTCTGGACGGTGTCAGTCCAGATGACGGCTTCTACACCTCCCATTGTGCAGTACACAATGCTCAGGACCCCCATCAGCAGGACCGACTGCACCCCAGTCAGCGGCGTCGCAACCGCCAGCGCAAGTCCGGTCAGAGACATGACGACAGCCATTCGAAACACATGGAACAGCGTAAAACTGACGCTGCCAAACAGTCGCACCCTGCGGCTGAACCGTCGCTCGAGATACTCATAAGCACTCGTCGCGTCAATCCGCCGAAAAAACGGCAATGCGACAAAGACCGCAATCACTGCGACCACCGGAATCATGAAATTGCCAACCATGTACACCCAGTCCTGCGCGTACGACTTTGCAGGGAGCCCGGTAAAGGTCAGCGAACTCAGCATGGTGGCGAAGATGCTGCAACCTGCCGCCCACCATGGAATTTTTCCACCTCCGCGAAAATACTGCTCTGTGTTGCGGTTCTTTCGCGCGAAGTAAAATCCGACTCCAACGATGCCCAACAGGTACACCCCCAGCACCAGATAGTTAACCGCGCCAAAGTCCGGCTTCTCACTGGCAACTGACACTCGCCAGACCTTTGCCGATCGAACTCGAGGCCGCACTTCCCCGCTGGGAATAATGATGTCGTCATGCCATTTCACCGCGATGGTGGTCACATGGTTCTGCAGCGTACTGCCTGCGGACGTCCACTGATTGGTAATCGTGTGGTACGCCCAGGCTTTCTTTGGGAACCCCGGGTGCCTGTCTCGGAGTTCATCCGTGCGATGAAAGAGGCTTCCGTCCGCTCCACTCAGAGCAATAACGTGACTCTGGCCGACGCCGATTCCGGTCCCCGCCATGATGGAAACCGGAGCGTCTGCACGCTTCCGCCATTTGCCGGTTCGAGGAGTAAACTCCCAGACATCCTTCAGGAACTCCGGATCATCTCCTTCCTGCCGGCGGCCGCTCATCACGTAGATGCAGTCGTCATATCCGTTATGCTGGCGGATGGTCAGATTGAGTGCTCGAGTTGGCCATGGTGGAGCAGGCAGTTCTTCCCATCCAAAGCCATCCCTGCCGCGGTTCGACAGATCCAGCTTCCAGAGATTGGCCATCGCAGAGTCAAGACCCATTCCACTCTGCCCGCCCGCCAGATAAATCGTTGAACCAACGAGGGCCGCGTATCCGAAGGCACACGGCTTTGGCAGCGAAGGAAGGGGTGTGGAAGTGATCTTCTTTGTGCCCCGATTCCATGCGAGTTCGAAGACATCCGCATAGACGTTTTCCGCATCATTGCCTCCCATGCAAATCACACCGTCTCGTGTCGAGACAGCAGCTCCGTAAGCCAGAGGATGAGGCAGCTTACCGCCCTCATGCCATTCGAAGGATTCGTTTCCGTCGTCGACTGTCCGCTCAAGCACATAGATCTGACCGTGCCATGCCTTGTCGTTTTCCCAGACTGGTTTGGGAAAGTTCGCGCCTCCGGCGACGATCAGTGCGTCTTCGTGTATGCCGGCAAACGGTCCAGCCACACCCAGCTGGTCTGGCAGATCCGGAAGTGCTTCGAATCTGAGTAGATCGCGGTCCTCTTCTTCCGCGCGAACGGAGGTACAGACAGTCAGCAGCAGGGTCGCAGTCAGCAGGCGCATGGCGTGATTTTCAGCAGGAATGGCAGCGGCAAAGTTGTCTGCAGCTGATTATTCCAAAGTCTGAGCAGTGAACCAAGTGGCTCGCTGCCCGGAGTAATTCATCGTTGCGAACGGCCTGTCCAGGGAGGCTCATCGATGTTATTGGAATTTTGTGAGTCACACCCGTCTCAGAGATCGATTCAGGAAGTTGCTGAAAGCGTTTGTGCCCGGCCTGATCGTGTTGGTGGTGGTCCTTGTCCTGCTGCGCGGAGTTGGCGGCACGATTGATGCTCTTCGCCTGCAGCTGGTCACACTGGCAAACAGTTTTCTCGGGACGGGCGACGGACTGGTCCCCGTTTTGTTGCAGACACTGCCACTCGCCCTGGCCGCTGGCTGCTGCATGTTTCTTATCGCGCGAAGAATCCTGACATTTGAGTCGTTTGGGTCAGTCGTGGGAATGGCAGTCATCATTCTGACAGGAGCCTCAACAGGCGGCGTCCTCATCGACCTGCTGCCTGCAACATCAAATGTAGATCCGCAGATCTATGATGTCGCCTTGAACCCGTTGCGTGAGGCTGCGAACCAGCCAACTCGGAATCCAAAGTCACCGATCACATTATCGATCGCCAGCCCACTCAGCTCACAATCGCAAATTGCTGTTGCAAAGCCGCAATCTCAGCCGCAGGGTCAGTTGGCCGCGATCGACTGGTGGGCCGAACCTGACATCTCCCGAATCCCCAAAGGCACAGTGGAACCGCTGGACGTGATTCCGGAGGTGAATGGTGTCATGGGGCTGGTAGTGCAGGCCCTTAATCAGCTGATGGGATATCTTGTTGCCTATCAGCCTCGACTGTTTCTGGCGGCCATTGTCGCCGGCTCATGGAGCGGCTGGTCACTGCACCGCAGGTTAAAGAGCCTCGCTGAAGAGAGCCCATCGTCGAGATAGCGACGTCAGGCGAGCAGCAGCGCGGGGGACTATAGCGACGTAGTCTGACACCTTCGAGTCGAGCGTCTCGCTGTTTCTGCGAATGAGCTGATTCCCGAATGACGTGGGAATGCATGCGAATCTGTCCCAGTTTACAGGGAAATGGAATCGTGATTGGAGACCCGCAAAGTCGTGTTAAACTCGGTGTCGTTTAGCGGTAAAAACGCTCAACCGCAGTCCCCCGTAGCCCGCACCGTCCCATGCCAGTCGATAAGTCAGGAAATCGTATTCGTCAGATGTTCGGTGACATCGCCGGGCGTTATGACTTCATGAATCACTTCCTGTCCGGTGGAACTGATATCTACTGGCGATGGAAGACGGTCCGCCTGGCGCGTCCGGACGGTGAGGATCCGATCCTTGATGTGTGCACAGGCACTGGAGATCTCGCGTTCGCGTGGCGGAAAGCGGCATCGGCATCGACACGCGTCATGGGCACTGACTTTACTCACGGCATGCTCAAGCTCGCGGAACAGAAAAAGCGTACCCGTTCCGTCAGCTTTATGGAGGCCGACACACAGCACCTTCCATTTCCCAATGACACGTTTCAGCTGGTGTCTGTGGCATTCGGCCTGCGAAATGTGTCGAGCACAATTGGCGGCCTGGAAGAAATGACACGTGTCTGCCGGCCCGGCGGGCGAGTAGTTGTGCTGGAGTTTTCGTTGCCGGATAATCGACTGATCAGCCGAATGTACCAATGGTACTTTCGCAACATTCTGCCCATGCTGGGACAGATGCTGGTGCGAAATCGTCATGCGGCTTACGAGTACCTGCCGCAATCAGTCTCAGAGTTCCCGTGCGGTCCCCGATTAACCGAAATCATGGAAGAAGCGGGGCTTGAGCAGACTTCCTTCCACAAACTGACGGGCGGAATTGCCACGGTGTACATTGGCTACAAGCCCGAACAACCCGAATGACAATTGGGGCCATCAGCAGGACGGCCATCAAGTCGACCAGGATCTAATTCGGGATCTAGAGTGTTGACACAGGGTCTGCCACCCCGCCATTCTCAGCTTAGCACGCCAATCCAATGTCTGGTCGGCGTGATACCTTCAGCGGGGAGTGTCATGAAAATCAAAATGCTGCCAGGTCTGCTGACCTGCATGGCCTGCATCACAGCAAACGCAGACGAAAAATGGACCATCGAGATCACACCCACAAACAAAGTCGTGGACGACGCATCACAGGTGGTAAAGACACGTGACGGCAAAGAAGTCAATCTGGCCGACTATCAGCGCGTCTACAGATCGATTCCGTTCAATCGCGTGGAATACAACGTAAACCGAGGTTATCGTCATGATGCCGCAATGGAGCTGCTGACAGGCAATTCACGGCACGTCACAGTTGTCCGTCACGGTGCCGCACCTCAGGCTGCCGCTCCTCGGCGACCCGGCAACACCATCATTCCTTACGGGTTTGTTCGGCCATCAGTTCGTTTGAACTACTACCGACATTTCCCGTCATTGAATCCATACTGGAGCCTGTGGCACTTCAACGGAATCTATTGATCCCGTTGACGACAGAACAAATCGGGCGTCTGCCGGCTTAACCCCTGAGTCAGCAGACGCCCTTTTTATTTGTCCATAAATTCGTCGTTGTTAACGCCACTGGTCCGAGACCAAAGACCACCTTGATACCAGGTATCTTTGAAAGTATGGGGTTACCATACGGTCCCTGGATTCGAATGATTCGTTCGAATCAAACGTAAGAGTGCGGCTGGAGAACTGCGATGCAGACGTCCATCGATCGAATCTGGAATGACCTTGAATGGCTGGCCTCCTGCCCAAGATTTGCAGAAACCGAACGGCTGGAGGAATGTCGCAGTTACTGTGAACGATCACTCAGCGAGTCGGGCTGGCAGGTGAACCGGGTACACTTTCAAAGCCGCGGCAAAGATCGGCTGTGGCAGGGAGTGAATCTTGTCTGCCCGCCGCAGACAGCAGATAAACCTGTCCTGATCATCGGTGCGCACCTCGATTCGAGGGAGGAAACCCCGGGAGCAGATGACAATGCTTCGGCAGTCGCAGTTCTGCTGGAGTGTGCGCGACTGTTTTCATCGTGGCCCGCAGATGCTGCAGTGGGCCTTGAGCTGGTTGTGTTTGACCTCGAAGAACTTGGGATGCTTGGTGGTGAGCATCACGCCGTTTTGTGTCGCCAGAATGATCGTGACGTGGCCGGAATGGTCTCACTGGAAATGCTTGGCTATTGCAGTCACGAACCGGGCAGCCAGCAGTTTCCTCCTGAGATTGCGGACCGCTATCCCAGTGTGGGTAACTTCATTGGGATCGTGGGAAACCAAAACTCAGGTGCCATGATCGATTCGTTCGTGACGGCGTTCGGGACTGTTCCTGCGCTCCGGACGGAGTCACTGCAGGTTCCGGAGAACGGCCATCTGTTTCCTCCGACCCGGTTGAGCGACCACAGCCCGTTTTGGGATCACGGTTATCCGGCTTTGATGGTGACTGATACGAGCTGGATGCGAAATCCGCACTATCATGAACCGTCGGATACTCCAGAGACGCTCGATCGTGAGTTTCTCCACAAAGTCGCAGAAGGCGTCGTGGCAGCGATTGATGCCGCAGCACGCACTCGGAACGCTTTCCGATAATCATCCCGTCACAGCTGACACCAGGCCACAGCGTGGGGCGAGCCCACGACCACCCATGGTGTGATCCTGCCGCCCTAAAACGGCCCTCTCCCTCCAGAAATCGTGTGGGATCTCACAGACAGGTTGCAACCCGCGGAATCTGTGGAAACAATATGGGAGTACACTCGTACGTCACTTTTTGTGGACCGCCATTCGGCAACTGACCTTCACTAACAGGATTTCGCATGCGCAGAATCTTCGCCCTTCTTGTGTTGGTGTGTGTTTTGGGAGATGGCCTGCAGGCTCAGACCCGCACACCTCGCCCCGGCAGCGGACAGCAACAAAAAAAACCTGCCAGTAAAGTTCCTCGAGGATCAGGCAGCGTCGACTGGGGGCCCGTCACTCCTGTCGACAAAGCAACGAGTTCTCAGGTCATGTCTTCGGCGAAGAAGATCGACGGATTTCTGCATCGTGCCTATGGCGAACATCAGATTCAGCCAAATGCAAATCTATCTGACTCGCTCTTCTGCCGCCGCGTATACCTTGAGCTCGGAGGGCGCATTCCTCGACTGCAGGAAATCGGCGACTTCGTGCAGAGTAAGGACCGATTGAAGCGGCAGAAACTGATCGACAAGCTGCTGAGCTCTCATGACTACGTCAGTCACATGTTTAACTACTGGGCTGACATCCTGCGACTCAAAGATAACCCGGTCAACAATAACCAGATTGCTCAACCGTATCACGAATGGATTAAGGACAGCATCCGCACCAACAAGCCGTATGACAGCTGGGTGAAGGAAATGCTGACAGCAGAAGGGCGCATCTGGGAAAATCCGGCCGTTGGTTTCTCGATGCGGGACTCCAATATGGAGCTGGATGCCGTGGACAACATGATCGAAGTCTTTCTTGGGACTCAGATCGGTTGTGCTCAGTGTCACGACCACCCGTTCGATCGATGGACTCAGCGGGAATACTACCAGATGGCTGCCTACTGGTACGGAACTCGCAGTCGAGTTGGTGGTGGAGACAAGTCACGGTTCCCAAAAGGAAACCCGCTGGCTCGCCTGAGAAATGACCTGAAGAAGATGGACCCGAATGCCAACACCGGAGGAATCTTCAGTCGCGTGATCAACGCAAATATGTTCCAGGTATATGAAATTCCAAGAGCACTCAAGCTTCCTCACGACTATCAGTACGACAACGGCAAACCTCACCAGGTCGTTCAGCGGAAGCCCATTTTCGGTTCTGCAGAGCAGTACGCGAAAGGAAAGTCGTCGCGAGAGATTCTGGCAAACTGGATGGCCAGCTCGGGCAATCCACGGTTTGCCAAGAGCGTTGTAAATCGCATGTGGAAGAAGGCCTTTGGTATCGGCCTGATCGAACCTGTGAATGACATCAAGGACGACAGCATCGCTTCCAATCCGGAAGTCCTCGACTTTCTGACGGATGAGTTGATTCGAACAAACTTCAACCTGCGAGAGATTCAGCGAATCATTTACAACACCAAGGCGTGGCAACGGGAAGCGACAACCGCGGATGTGGACCTGTCAGAGCCATATTACTTCCAGGGACCCATCCTGCGACGGATGACAGCTGAACAGATCTGGGACTCACTGCTGACGCTTGCCGTCTACAACCCGCAGTCGTTCACGCGGCCTAACATGGATAGCCTCGCCGGCACCATCAACATGGACCTGAACTCTGTGAGTGCGTCTCAGGTTCAGAAAGTTGCGACTGAATTCAACGACAAGTTCAGTTCGGGTGCTCAGCGAAAAATCACACGTGCAAGGAACTCCTACAAGGGGATGACGCTCGCACGTGCGTCCGAACTTCCAGCGCCACTGCCTCCGGAACATTTCCTGAGGCAGTTTGGACAGAGTGACCGCGAACTGATTGAAGGCAGCGGTCGTCAGGGAAGCGTCAGCCAGATCCTGACCATGTTCAACGGCGAGATTACTCACATGATGCTGGAGAAAGGCAGTGTGATTTTCGACACCGTGATGCAGGCTCCGACCCGACAGAAGATTGATGCAATCTTCTACATGGTTCTGGCGCGAGCACCTCGAACGCCCGAAAAATCAGTCGCCCAACGTGAAATTACGGCCGCCGGAAACGCAGGTTACGGAAACGTCATCTGGGCCCTGATTAACACCAAAGAATTCCTGTTTATTCAGTAGTTCATCCCCTCTTTCAATGGGTCACACTGACCCGCGCGCTCTGCGAATACACTCTTTGGAGATTCAATATGAACAGTTCAATTCAGAAGATGGATGATGTGAGTCGCCGCCACTTTGTGGAAACACTGGCGAAGACTGCGTTTGGCGTGTCCGTGCTGCCTGCCGCGGACGCACTGTTTGGCAACTCGGCTCAGGCCGCGAATGTGATCGCTCAGGCAAAGAAAGCCGAGCACGTCGTGTATCTGTTCATGAATGGGGCAATGAGCCACATTGATACATGGGATCCAAAACCGGGTAAGGATGAAGGTGGTGAAACGAAAGCCATCCAGACGTCTGTGTCCGGCATCAAGATTGGCGAGCATTTGCCGAAACTGGCTCAGCGGATGAACCAGCTGGCTGTAATCCGCTCCATGACGACCGAAACCGGTGCTCACGAGCAGGGCCGTTATCTGATGCGGACCAGCTACAAGATGATCGGCTCAATTCGTCACCCATTCCTGGGAGCATGGCTTACCAAGTACGAAGGCAAAAAGAACCGTGACCTGCCAGGCAGTGTGGTTATCGGTGGCGGCAATCGCCATCCGGGGCAGGGATACCTGTCCGCTGAACTGGCGCCTGCACCTGTCGGCAATCCCGCAACGGGACTGCAGAACACAAAGCCGCCGAAATATCTCACCGAGAAGAACTTCGAAAAGCGGCGTCGGCTGATTACTCAGTTCGAAAACGGATTCCGCCGCAAGTACGACACGACTGAAGTGAAGGCATACGCGGATTACTACACGGAAGCTGTTCGCCTGCTGAAGAGTCCGGACCTCGAAGCGTTCGACATCAGCAAGGAGAACGACAAGATGAAAGAAGCCTATGGAACAGGACGAATCGGTCAGGGCTGCCTCCTGGCTCGTCGCCTAATCGAAAAAGGGGTTCGGTGGGTTGAAGTCGAACACGGTGGCTGGGACAACCATCGTGACATCTACACGACATTCAACGACCGAGCCGGCCAGCTGGATACAGCCATCAACATGCTGATGACGGATCTCAGCAATCGTGGTCTGCTCAGCAAGACCATGATCATCCTCGGCAGTGAATTTGGCCGCACACCAAAGATCAATGCCAACGCCGGTCGCGACCATCATCCGGGTGCTTACAGCGTGATGCTGGCAGGGGCCGGAGTCAAAGGTGGCCAGATCATCGGAGAGACCGATGAGATCGGACGTTCCGTCGAAGACGGGCACTGCTATCCACAGGACCTGAATGCGACAATTGCATACGGTTGTGGCCTGCCGATCGATGAGGAAGTCTTTTCCCCAAGCGGGCGGCCTTTCCGCATCGCGAACGAAGGCACGCCGATCACAGAGATCTTCGGCGCGTAGGTTCGTTCAAATCAGATCAGAGAGGCGGCCCAGATGGGTCGCCTCTTTTTTTTGCCGCCGCCAGCCTTTCGGCGAGCCGTCGATCAACTTCGACTCTCCTCCAGTTCGCTGGTCGGAGGAGAACAGCGCCGCGGGAGAGCTCGCGGACCCATATTCCCGGAGAATGCCGTTTTGGCTACAACTTCCGGCATGACTTCGAGTGAATCAGGCGGAAATCGAACGATGAGCTACAAGCAGCTGTTTCTTTTGATTTTGACTATCTGGTCGGTGGGTCTGTTTACTCAGATTCCATTCGAAACCGTGCTGCCGCCGGAAATCGAATTCCGGACCTATTACCTTGAAAAAGCCCCCGGCCAGGGGCGATTCCTCGGACGCAGCCTCGAAGACTTCGGCCGTCGCGGCTGGAAAATCGCTGCCGTTCAGCAGGATCCCGACAACCGGGATCAGCTGATTATCTTTCTGCAGCGTCGCCGCGTGATGAATCTCGATTAGCGGGAGCAATCCGCAGTGCTGTTGCGCGTGTAGCCGGCCTCCGTGAGTCCGGAGGATCTGGCTGTCTGAGCGCTCCGGGCTCACGGAGCCCAGCTAGAGTCTGGCAGGCTTTGAGACACATCTTTCCTGAATGCGAATTCCGAGGCCGGTCACGTTTTCCTAACCGTCGAAAGCGTTGCAAAAACGAAACGAAGCTGCAGAACGCCCGGTTTTTGGCCGCCCGACAGGGTGCAATGGGTATAATTCCAGTCCGGGGTCGGGAGAATGTGTCATAGTCGCTTCACCGAGAACCCAAACGGAAAAACCCAACAAATCGGGCTTCCCCCGCGTATCTGAGGGGGAAGGTCTGTGAAATGCTGTCAATGACTGAGACAAATGCTGACTTCGGAACGACCAGCGAGATGACAGAATCCGACGATTCGGTCATCTCGCAGGCTACCGACGCGCGGCTGGTCGACGAAGCCCGGCGTGGAAATACGGACTCATTTGGCCAGTTGGCTCAGCGATATGAGCGGCGGGTGCTGAAAGTGATCCGTCGATTCATGCCGGACCAGGAACTGGCCATGGATCTCGCTCAGGACGCATTTCTGAAAGCCTTCGATCGACTGGAACAGTTCGATCCCTCGCGTCGATTCGGCCCCTGGCTGTTTCGGATTGCTGTCAACACAACCTACGACTACCTGCGAAAAATCAAACGCAAGGGGAAGTGGGCCCTGTTCAGCGAAGCCGGAGAAGACAGGATCCCGGATCCAGAAGCGGTTGACCCCCGCAAAGACCTCGACCTCTCCCACGAAGTGCGGACTGTGCTCGAAGAACTGCCGGAGTCCTACCGAACCGTGATGGTGCTGCGAGATCTGGAAGGATTCAGCACCTCTGAGGTAGCCGCAGTTACTGAACGCAGCGAAGCAACGATTCGCTGGCGGCTGGCAGAAGCTCGCCGCATGTTCAAAGACGCATGGGAGCGACGACAGCGCAAGATTGAAGAAGAGCAACTGGGTTAGACAATGAGTGACCAGCAACGGGAACCCCTGAAGTGCGCTGATGCGCGGCATTTGATACATTTGTCTGTCGGCGATGACACACTGCCAGACGAAGAGCTGCGACTTTCAGAACACCTCCACACCTGCTCCGACTGTCGCGCTTATCACGCGGGCACTGTCGATGTAATGCAGGTTTTGGAGCGAGTCCGCGACGACGACAGTGTTGATATTCCCACTGGTGGCGTCTGGGCTGCGATCGCGGACTCCGTGAAGACTCGCCGGGAGCAGTCAGCTCCGGCGAAGCCACGTCGTAGCTTCAATGGTGCCGTTGCTGCTCTGTGTGCCTGTTCATTGAGCCTGGCACTCATCACCGTTGTGCAGCACCTGCCGACTACAGATCCGGAAGAGCAGCTTTATGCTCCTCAGGCCATCAGTGTCAGCAATGGAGGATTCTCACAGCAGGACGGCGACGAACCGGCCTTTTTGGCGATTCCTCAGGAAGACGGAAGCTTCATTTTTGTCGATCGCAGAACTGGGCAGAAGTACACTCCGCAGGTCTTTGCGCCATCGTCCGGTGAGTACCAGAAGGTCAACTTCTGATCCGACAGGCACTTCTGGTCAGCAGACACTTCTGATCGACTGCGACCGGTCGTAATATGGGTGATAACCCTGTACCTGAGGTTCACCCTCTCGCCTTCATCAAGTCTCAGCCTGTGTCTCAGCGGATCAAAATCAAGTGCCCGGGCTGCAGCAAGCAACTGGACCTGCCGGCTTCCGTACACGGAAAAAAAATTGCCTGCCCATCCTGTGGTCGACACCTCCAGGTCGGTCAGCCGGGAGCCGGCAGACCGTCTTCGCCTGCCGCCTCTGGTGACTCTGCCTCAGCGGGCAGAAGTGCCTCCAAACCAAAACAGCGGCAACGAAGCACCTCTGCTGCCGGCCCTGCGGCTAACAAGCAAACACGCCGGCCCAGACAGCGACCGAAGCCGGAAGAGGAAGAATACGACGTCGTTGAATATGTGGAGGACGATGAGGAAGAGGCATACGACGAGTACGATGAGTATGAAGAGTACGATGAGTATGAAGAGTATGGCGACTACGAAGAGGAAGATATATTTGATCATGGCCCCAGCCCCGGTGCGGCACTGCCCAGTCGTCGGCGCTCATCAAGGGCCAGGAAAAACGGTCGTTCCTCCGGAAAAGCCTCAAAAGATGGTCACTACGTGCAGTTCTCCTATGCGATCTCCATCGTGGTGCTGAGTTTTGAAAACTACTCAAAACCTGTCTTCATTCCTCGCGGGCACAGCACACTGGGCCATGCCCTCCCCTACATTTTCATTTCACTGTTCTTTGGCTGGTGGGGACTCCCGTGGGGACCAATCTTTACCATCAAGTCACTGATTACGAATTTAAGTGGCGGTGCGAAAGTCAAAATGCGGTAACCCACTATGAAACTTCTGTCGACAATCCTGCTTTGTGTTGCAGCAACACTGCCCGCTGTCGCTGAGCGACCCAATATCCTGTTCATCATGTCGGACGACCATGCGTGCAACGCCATCAGCGCTTACGGTGGACGCCTGTCAGGAGTCGCTCCCACTCCAAACATTGACCGGATCGGCAATGAGGGCGTCCGGCTGAATCGCTGCTACGTGACGAATTCGATCTGCACACCCAGTCGAGCAGTCATCCTGTCGGGACAGCATTCTCATGTGAATACAGTTCGCACACTGAACGATGCATTCCCCGGACCGGAATCAGGGACGCCCAACGTTGCCGACATACTGCGCAGATCCGGATACCTGACCGCGCTGATCGGCAAGTGGCACCTGCGGTCCGAACCGTGGGGATTCGACTACTGGAAGGTTGGGCCGGGACAGGGCAAATACTACAATCCGGCCTTCATAAGTTCACATGACAATGTTCGTTATACCAGCCGTGACCGCGGAGTAAAATCGGTGAAAGGCTATTACACCGACCTGATTACAGACTTCGCGCTTGACTGGCTTGAGAATCGAGACGCCTCAAAGCCGTTTTTCCTGATGCTGCATCACAAGGCTCCCCATGGAAAATGGGAGCCCGCGCCGCGACATAAGAAGTACCTCGCGGAAGTGACAATACCGGAGCCACCAACTCTGTGGGAAGACTTTTCGCACCGGTCTCCGGCCACCCGCCGGATGGGAACTTCTATCACCAGTCGCCTCGCCCCTCGACGCACCATGGTGGAAGACGTGCAAAAACCGAGTTGGCCGGCCGGATCGATCGACCTCTCGGGAATGAATTCAAAGGAACAGGGAAAGGCGGCCTACCAGAAGTATCTTCATGACTATCTGGGATGCGTGAAAGCTGTTGATGAAAACGTGGGCCGGGTTCTTGACTACCTGGACAGGAGCGGGCTCTCAGAGAACACACTGGTTATTTACACGGCCGATCAGGGCATGTTTCTGGGTGAACATGACTATTTCGACAAGCGCTGGATTTACGAAGAATGTTTCCGCATGCCATTCTTTGCTCGGTTCCCGGGAGCAATCCCAGAGGGGTCCGTGATTGACTCCCAACTCTGCTCCAATCTTGATTTCGCTCAGACGTTTCTGGATTTCGCAGAAGTCAATGATGCGGCAGAGATCAGCAGCATGCAGGGTCACAGCCTGCGACCCATCCTTCAGGGCAAACGACCGAAGGAATGGCGGAAGGACGTGTACTACCGATATTGGATGCATAAGGCTCATCATTACATTCCGGGCCATTACGGTGTCCGGGATGAACGCTACAAGCTGGCGTTCTTCTACGGGTTGCCTCTGGACGCGAACCTTGGCAGTCGCGGGGAGTTGGGGCCGTCGACGCCTGGCTGGGAGTTTTACGACCTGAAAAAGGACCCCCACGAAACCAGAAATGCCTATAATGACCCACAATATGCACAGGAGATTCAGCGCCTGAAACGCCGACTGCTGGAATTGAAGGCGGAGTTTGGCGATACAGATGATAAGTACCCTGCCCTGATGAAAGTCAGGCAGGAACACTGGGACAGGTAAGTTGCCCATCACGTGGCCTCTCTTTCGGCGTGTATTGCGGGGTGGCAGCAGTTGTGGGAGTTGACAACCACTGGAACAGTCAGTTCCACGCAAATCGACCTGGACGGAAGAAGGAAAACTCAGCAGGAACAGCGGCAAGAGGTGAACTCTATGCATCGGCGTGAACTGATTCGACTCGGCGGCCTCAGCCTGTTTGCGCCGCTGCTGAGAAACGAAACCGCTACTGCCAGCAGTTCCACGACGTCCGAGAATGCCTGCATCTTCATGATGTTGCAGGGCGGTCTGAGTCAGCTGGATACGTGGGACCCAAAGCCGGATGCCGTCCCTGAGATCCGCGGAACCTTCAGGACATCCGCGACCGGCACGCCCGGGGTTCAATTCACAGAACTCATGCAGCGTTCCGCTCAGGTCAGTGAGCATCTGTGTGTCATCCGCTCCATGACGCACAAGTTCACTAACCACATTGCCGGTACCTATATCACACTGACAGGCAGCACAGATCAGCAGGATCGAGATCGTGAAGCGCACGGTGACGACTTCCCCGGACCCGCCGCCGTGCTGAATTATCTCAGTCCCCGCGAACAGAGGCGGGTTCCGCGCAGCGTGTCGTTACCCAACTGGCTGAGTATCCCTGGGCCCTCCAATCGGATGCCCGGACAGTATGCTGGTTTTCTGGGAAGTGTACATGATCCCTTTCTGGTCGAAGGAGACCCATCGCGCAAAGACTACCGTCCATTGGCCCTGTCACTTCCGGTCGGCGTCACGGGTCAGCGAATGGGGTCTCGACTCTCACTCATGCAGCAACTCGACAGTTCCGCACGCCTGCTGGAATCTGAACTCCGACAGCGCTACGACCATCTTCAAAACTCCGCCTATGAGATGGTGGTCAGCGGAACAATCCGGCAGGCACTGGACCTGAGTGCTGAGCCTGATGCACTCAGGGACCGTTACGGTCGAAATCGAGTCGGTCAGTCGTTGCTGGTTGCCCGCAGATTGATTGAAGCGGGCGTCCAGTTCGTTGGCTTCAATGAGTTCAACCAGAAGTGGGACACTCACGGTGGACTTGTGGGGCGCTACCGAGGAATCGTTCCGGCGATGGAAGCTGGATTTGCTACCCTCGTGGAAGACCTCGCGGATCGCGGTTTGCTCGACCGCACCCTTGTCATCAACACGGGAGAATTCGGCCGGACACCCAAGATCAACAGTGGTGCCGGACGGGACCATTGGCCAAATGTGTATTCGACGGTCCTTGCAGGTGGGGGAGTGCAGGGAGGATCAGTTTTCGGCTCCAGCGATTCTCGCGGCGCAGAAGTCCTTTCAGCTCCCGTCTCTCCCGCTGACGTGCTCGCGACGATGTATGAGATCCTTGGCGTTGACCCCGCCACCGAACTTCGGGATCGACTCGATCGACCAATCCAGTTGTCCGGAGGCAGGGTGCTCAGGCAGATACTTTCGTAGAGACAATCCGAAAAGGAGGCCGACTTTCGTAAGCAGGCACACAACTGAGCCAGGGAAACATGGTTCCAATTGTGGCCGCGTGAGGCGTCTTACATACTCTCGGATCTGTGATGAGCAATAATGTGCGAGTTAATCAGGGGCACTGTCAGCAGGGAGCACCGAACGGACCTCCTGTGTTGCGACTGAATTCCTTGTGGACAGAGCGATGAATGAGGACAAATCGTGGGAACCCTGCCCGCCTGGCACGATCAGCGAGGTCATTGAAAGACAGGCTCAACAGGAGCGAATCTGGCGGATGTCGCGCCGATCCGTCATTGGGGGAACTCTGGCAACAGCCGCCGGAGCGATCCTGATTATCGCCGATCGACTACAGCCCGGAGCAGAATACCGGTGTGCGGACGTGATGGCCCTCGCGGATGACTATGTCTCCGGACGACTGGAATCCGGCAAAGTGGAGCTTATTGATCAGCATCGCGGGAAGTGTCAGTCCTGCGATGAGGAGCTGACCCGGATGATGTCGCAGGCCTGAGCAATCCGGGTCGTGCGTCGCTACTGCACTCTCCCGCGCGTAGCTACATGTGAGAATCAGCACCTGCGCACACGACACAGGGTGCTCGGTGCCGGATAATCTCAGACATGAGCCGTCTGCCTCGCAGCTTGTTTCTCTTCCCGCTGCTGTTGTCTGCGACAAACGTCTGCGCACAGCTGGATTTCGAACAGCCTCCCATCAGCTACAGTGAAACACGGCCGACCGACCGAGTCACGCGGCTGACTGACGAGCTTCGTGACGGCACCCGGAAACTGCAATGGGATAAAGAAAACGGGTACCTCCGCTCAGTGCTTCAGGCACTGGACGTTTCACCGACAACACAGACGCTTGTGTTTTCAAAGACCAGCCTGCAGGTCGGTCAGATTTCTCCAGCGCGCCCACGAGCGATTTACTTCAGCGATGATGTGTACGTCGGGTGGGTTCAGGGTGGCCGTGAGCTGGAAATCTCAGCTTCGGATCCTCTGTTGGGTGGCACCTTTTATTCATTGCGACAGACGCCTGGCAACGCCCGCATTGTTCGCGAGACATCTCGCTGTCTTCAGTGCCATGGCTCAACTCACACGCGACGAATTCCCGGCCACATCGTGCGCAGTGTGTTTACTGAGCGCAGCGGTCAGCCCGTATTTCGACTGGGTACTGAACTGACGGATGATTCAACGCCGTTCGATCATCGCTGGGGCGGATGGTACGTCACCGGGAAGCATGGTGATGCGGGTCATCGGGGTAACTCATGGCTGAGTGACCGAGAGGCTGACGCGGGTTCATTGTCGCAGAATGGGAACGTCACCGATCTGTCAGGCCTGTTTGACGTGTCACCCTATTTGACAGACAAGAGTGATATCGTTGCACTCATGGTGCTGCAGCATCAGGTGCATGTGCACAATGTCCTGACACGCGCCGGCCATAATGGCCACCGGACATTGCGAGATGCCGTAATCATGAATCGAGCCCTTGAGCGGGCCGAAAACTTTCAGTCGGATAGTACTCAGCGGCGTTACCTTTCCGCAGCCGAGCAGATCGTGGCGGCAATCCTTTTTGCCGATGAGTTTCAGCTGACGGCTCCCGTCGATGGCACCTCCGGCTTCCGGGAGTACTTCCAGAAACTCGGTCCGTTCGACGACAAAGGACGCAGCCTGAGGGAGTTCGATCTGAAGACTCGCCTGCTCCGCTGGCCGTGCAGCTTCCTCGTCTATTCAGACGCATTCCGAAGTCTCCCACAGGGAGTCATGAGCAAGGTTGAGCAACGATTGCGTCAGGTTCTGGGAGGAGAATCAATCACAGAAGCTGAGGCGTCCCTCTTCAGTCCTCGACAACTCTCCGATCGAATAAAGAAATACGAACATCTGACTCCGGCTCAGCGGCTGGAAATCCTCCAGATCCTCAGGGACACCACAGAACTAAATCTGGGCAAGTAGACCGAAGCGAGGGCCGGCGCTGGTCGTGCAGGGCCGGCTATCTATTTACAGCTTCATAGCGGAGCGGCGCGAGCCGCCCGGCCGAGTGTGCCTACGAGTTGGCTGCCGGATTGGTCAATTCGAACTCGGAAGGCGGTTCGGCCGGAGTGCCTGCGCACTTCCGCTAATGAACGGGACTTCCTGCTGCAAAGCCAATCGCTGCAACCAGTGACCACGATGGGTGCAATTTCCTGATCAGCGAGGGACAACGTTGCATCTGCGATCAGATCCCCTGCTCACCCTTCGGGTTTCTATTCAGGCAGACGCCAAACTCAAATTGAATGCGCTTTAGTGCGCCGTTGCATCATACAAGCCCGCAACACAGGCAAAGCGTCTGTAGCCCGCCTCTGTGGGGCCGGGATAATCGAATCGACGAGCCTGCACTGGCACAATAAGCCCCGCGCTCACAGAGCTCGGCTACAAATTGCCCCGACCGTCTGGCGACGGTAGCTACATCTATTCACGGCTTTCAAGGCCTCAGTTCCTCGATACGTTTCCGGGCGGCATCACGCAGCTGCTTCAGTTGCTGCGGTCGGGATTGAGACAGGTCTTTCGCTTCATTCGGATCTGCCTTGAGGTCAAACAGATACTCTGTTCCGTTGGAGTCCTGCAGATACTTGAGCGGTCCACGTCGGAATGCCGTCCACTGACCTCGATTGAGTTCAGCATGTGAGCCCGTCTGCCAGAGCAGATCTCTGGGTGGCACGTTTGATCGACCCTGAAGATGGGACACAAGACTGGTTCCGTCGGTTGAGCCTGAATCAGCTCCAGCCAGTTCGCAGAAGGTCGCACAGAGGTCCAGCGAACACACCACGTCATCGCTGACAGACCCGGCCCTGATCTTCCCCGGCCACCGCATTACACAGGGCACCTTCAACCCACCTTCAAACAGCGTTGCCTTGTTTCCGCGGAGGGGCGTGTTGCTGCCTCCGTAGACTGGATCTCCTCCATGATCGGTCAGAAAGATCAGCAGGGTGTCTTCTGCCAGTTCGGTCTCCTCAAGCGTGGCAAGAATGCGACCGACACCATCATCCAGTGAAACGGCCATCGCAGCGAACTCTCGCCGAATCTTGTCTTCGATGAACGAGACACGTTTCAGGTCCGAGGCCTGAGCCTGCATGATGTTGACCGTTTCGTTCTTTGATGGGTTCCACCCTTTGCCAAAATGGGGCGCGTTGTAGGGCAGGTAGAGGAAGAAGGGTCGGTCTGATTTCTTTTGTCGCCTGAGATAGCTAACTGCTTCATCGGTGATCAGTTCCGTCGCATATCCGTTGTGCGGCACGATCTTCGTATTGTGATACCAATCGTTGGTACGGCCGTAGGTCATGGTGAAGTAATCGATACACCCACCAGTGTGGCCCCGAAACAGCTCAAAGCCATGATGCACCGGCAGAAACTTGGCGTCGCCATGGCCAAGGTGCCATTTGCCAAGCAACGCTGTTTGGTAGCCTGCTTTGGCAAGCTGAGCGGCAACCGTGGTTTCATGAGACCGCAGACCACGCTGCTTATGCTCGTCTGCCAGAAACATCAGGGCAGACAACAGCTGGTCCTGGGACCGAATCGGGTTTCTTCCCGTCAACAGGCCGTATCGCGATGGAGTGCAGATGGATGATGCGGAATACCAGTTGTTGAACTTCAGCCCTTCCTGTGCAATTCGATCGATGTTCGGTGTGGGAATTTCACTCCCGTAGCAACCAACATCATTGACTCCCTGATCGTCGCTGAAGATCAGAACAATGTTGGGACGCTCCGCTGAAACTGTGACAGTGGAAAGAAACAGCAGTGCGGCAGACAGGGAAGCGAATGAGCGGTTCATGAATTGCTTTCTACCTGGTTTCGAACCTGCTGAAACACGTTGGGCGCTGGTGGAGCATCCTCAGCCGTCAATCCTGCCTGTTGATAAATCTGATCGAAGATCGTCGGTGTGCTGTCGCCACTCCCATAGTCAGGCAGCGTCTTCGGTGTGACGCTGTACGTGTTCTCCGGCTGGGTGACTGCTTCCGTAGTTTCGGCGGCGTCCGGCTCTGATGGTTCAGCATCCGAGTCCGATCCATGCTGACTCTGAGAAGGCCTGGCAGGAGGTGCAGCTCCGCCGGAGGAAGCGCGTATCTGTTCAAGTGGACTCAGGCCGCTGGTTGCCCTGGCTGTCTTCGGTTCGGACGCTTTGGGCTGCTCAGCTGCCTGCGGTTGCGCGGGGGGTCGCGCGGGACCCCCGGCACTCTGCCGAATCTGGTCCAGAGGAGACAGTCCAGCTGACTTCCTGCCGGGAGCTTCAGGAGCCGTTTTGCCAGTAGCCTGAGCTCGAATCTGGTCCAGCGGACTTGCGCCAGTCGGTGCCGTGCCTGCTGGTTTAACGGAAGGAGCCTCTGCCTTAACCTCAGGGGCCTCAACAGCCTCGGTCTTCTGTACCTGAACAACTGTCAGATACTGAGGGTCAATATCGTACCAGCCGATATCGGCAAGCCCGTCAAACTCAACCAGTGCCCGGCAGTTCATATTGACCGTTCGGACGAGCCCGGTGAGCCCTTCGAAGCGTCTCAGCTCCGGCACTCCGGTGGCCACCTTGACATGACGGTCAGTGAGTTCACGTTTCAGTTGTTCAGCGCGTTCAATCGACATGGCAGGATTCTGGCCGGACGGATCCGGGGATTCAATCGCATTGGCAGCATCCTCGGCGACGGCACGGTTAATGCCTCCCTGTGTCAGTAATTTCCGGCTCTGAGAGTGCCGGAGCTGGTCACTTCGCTGGTCACTCCGGCCGACAGGCGTCATTCTCACGTTTTGAAAGCTGGCTGCTTCGCGCCCGAAGTTATGGCAATCAGACACTGGGTGACATACTATTATGTCTCTGAGCCGAACCGGCACCGCAGGATTTCGAGACGCTTTTCCGCGTTCCTGTTTATTTGTGGTCACAAAATGCTTGCCCGTCGAGAACTGTTCCCAAACGTTCTGGAACTGAACTTCCAGGCACGTCGCCGCTTTGGCTGCTGTGTGTACCTGCTGTATTCGGGCGATGACTGGGCTCTGGTCGACATCGGCTACGAAGACACGGTCCAGGAAATCATTGATCTCATCCGCGACATGGACTTCCCGCTGTCCAACTGTCGCTACCTGATCGCCACTCACGCAGATGCTGATCATGTGCAGGGGCTGAAACGAGCCGCCGAACTGCTGCCGCACGCCGAAACAGTCGCCCACCCCGATGCCAAATCGATTTTGGAACAGGGTGACCGAATCGCAAGTTATGCAGAGATCCCTGCCCAGCAGATCTCAATCGACATGCCGGTTTTTGAGATTCAGAAAACTGCCAGTGAAGGTGACCTGCTGCCACTGGGTGAGAAGCAGATCGAAGTCTGGGACACGCCCGGACATGCCACCGGTCAGCTTTCGTTTCGCTTCGATAATCTCCTGCTTTCCGGCGATAACATTTTCCGCGACGGCTGCGTGGGAGGGATCGATGCTCATCACGGATCTGACATTCCGGACTTCATCGAATCACTGAAACGAATTCAGGCGAGTGACATTGAGTGGCTGCTGCCGAGCCATGGTCCGGCCTTTCGGAACGAACATGCGCTGCTGCAGTCGACCATCAATCGGCTCGATGGGTACCAGCACATGGCTGACTTTGGCACGTGTGCAGTCGACTGGCCCCTGATGGACGAATGGGACGACGAACTCGCCCGCGGGACTGCTCCGACTGACAACTGACAGAGGCGGATGATGCCTGGAGATCCGTCATCCCTTCGTATGTTCGCCAGCTTCGCGGCCGGCAGTGAATCCGCTGCTGACCGTATCTTTCAACGATATGTAAAGCGATTGAGCCGCCTCGCGCGCACGCGACTCACCCCTCGGGTTGCCGCTCGCGTTGACCCCGAAGATATCGTTATGTCCGCCTGGCGCAGTTTCTTTGTGGGGTCCAGACAGAATCAGTTTGACGTTGATCGCTCGGGTGATCTGTGGGCACTGCTGGCGCGAATCACACTCCTCAAACTCTATCGAGCAGTGGAACGACACACGGCACAGAAACGGTCCGTCGATCAGGAAGCTCCGCTGGCTCCTGAAGACAGGGAACTCGGCTTCGGCGACGATCGTGAGCCCACTCCGGAAGAAGCAGTTGCTCTGTCAGACTACGTCGAACATCTCCTGCAGAGCCTGACCCCGCGCGATCAACGGATCGCAGAACTGCGGCTCCAGGGTGAACTGATCGAAGATATTGCCATCGCAGTCCAGTGTTCAGAAAAGACTGTCCGCCGAAGTCTCCAGGCCCTGCGGGGCAAACTTACGGAAGCTGCCGGCGAATCCCCACTGCCGATGGCGGATCAATCGGAAACACAGCGGACTCCCGTCCAGCACAGTCCATCCGTAACGACGACTTCTGAAATCGTCTGTTCGCTTCCACAGGTCAGTTTCGCCAGTCTGACACTGACTCGCCTGATTGGTCAGGGAGGAATGGGAAAGGTCTATCATGCCGACCTTGATGGAGCGGACTCTGCCGTTGCCGTGAAGTTTCTCCATCGTTCGTTTCAGCAGAACCAGGAGGCCGTACAGCGTCTGTTGAGGGAAGCAGAAATCATTCATCAGCTGGACCATCCGGGAATCGTAGGTCTGCGGGGGATCGGCCGTACGGCGGCAGGCGTCTACTTTGTGGTGATGGATCTGCTCGAAGGAAAAACGCTCCAGACAACCGCTGAGCATCCTGCTCCGGAACACACTGTTGACTGGATCATTCAGCTCGCCGATGCTCTCGAACATGCGCACAACGCGGGAGTCATTCACTGTGATCTGAAGCCGTCTAATGTGGTCGTTACGTCCGACCGAGCTGTTTTGACAGATTTTGGGCTGGCCCATCTCCAAAGCTCTCAGCGCAATCGAATCCTGTCCGGCACTGCTCCATGGATGGCTCCGGAACAGGTTGATGAGTGGTTTGGACCAGTCACCAGAGCAACGGATGTCTACGGACTGGGCGCCCTCCTCTATACGCTGCTCTCCGGCCGACCACCATTCGTATCGGAGTTCGAAGTCGCGCACAGTTCGGCTCGCACTCCGGACATCCTCTGCCGAGTCGTATCTCTGGAGCGCCCAAAGATCCCTTCCGGACTGTCGGCAACCGCTGAAGAATTGTTCAACATCAGTCTGTCCTGCCTTGCACGGGAGCCCGATCGGCGCCCTGAATCTGTTGCCGTTATTCGCCAACAACTCAGGAATCTGCGATTGGTCTGATGGCAGCAAAGTCGGTACGCTGCACGTTCACGGATTCACTGTTGTTTGACTTCAGGATTAGCCGTCGTGGGTAACCGCGTGGTGATTCAGCGCAACCCGACTTCCGGAAGCGGACGGGGTGCCCGGCAATTGAAAGTTCTGATCGCAGATTTGCGGCAGGCCGGATTTCGCGTGCGCCTGTTTGCCAGCCGGGAACGAATGGACGCATTTCTTGCGCAGGAAGAAGTCCGCGCTGAAATCCACTGCCTGGTTGCTGCCGGTGGCGATGGAACTGTCGCAAGCGTGGCGCAACGACACCCTGAGTTCCCCGTCGCCGTGATGCCCCTCGGCACGGAGAATCTTGTTGCTCGCCATCTGAGGATTCCAAAATGCGGTCGTACCGCAGCCGCCGTGATTCGTGACGGGAAGACGAAGATCTACGACACAGCGTTTGTGAATGACCAGCGGTGTCTCCTGATGGTGAGCGTCGGAATGGACGGCGATGTGGTACGCCGCCTTAGCATGGTGCGCAGCGGGAACATCAGCCATCTCTCATACGCCCGCCCTATTCTCGGCAGTCTGTTGAAATATGATTTTCCTGTCGTGTCTGTCCATGACGACGATGGAACACTGCTGGCACAGGGCACTCACGTCATTGTGACAAACATTCCGGAGTATGGATTTCGGATGCAGTTTTCACCCAACGCAAACCCGCACGATGGCCAACTGGACGTTCGTGTGTTCCATCGAACCGGACCAATCCGGACACTGATGCACATCATTCGGACGCGGTTGGGAATGGCTGATCGACAAGGCGACGTGACCCGCATAACTCGATCAGGTGTTGAGCTACGGTGTGAGACTGACGCGCCCGTTCAATTCGACGGAGACCCGGCAGGAAGCTGCCCAGTCCGTGTTCGCATCGAACCGGCGTCCATGACTCTGATGGTTCGAAGCACAGAACAATAGAAGAACCGGATCGCTGCCCGTTCCGGTGAAGGCGCGTACGCCTGCGGCTGACGGTTAAGCGACATGTGCAGGGGAAGGCAACTATTTACCGGCCCACGGTTCAGCGGGCGCGGGAGCCGTCGCCGCAAGCATCGAAACGAGTTGATCTTCAATATGCTGCAGAACAGGATCGGTCGTTGCCGAACGGTCTCTTTTTGCAGGGACTGCCATCGGTTCACCAATCTGCAGGATTACCTTCATCGGACCATGAACCTGCTCTTCCCCGGAAATAGCTTCGGCCACACGCTCAACCGTCTCAAGGATTCGATCCGGTGTTGGATTGGAGGCCACATACTCTCTCGGAAACAGGCTGAGAGCCTGAGCCAGCGCCATGTCTTCCAGTTGGTTCCAGCGCCGTTCAATCTCATCAACGGAGAGCGTCTCGCTCTCGTCGGATTCAATCATGTCAGGCACGATTGCCTTCCTCAGTTCTTTGACGCGATTGATGACGGATGAATCGCTTCGTCCATTCAGCCATTCTTCTTCCAGAGGCTTCAGCAACCCGTCAATGAGTCGGCTCAGCCGCTCATTAATGTCGCCGGTCTGAGGTTTCCCGAGAAACTCAGTTTCCTTCAGGCCGAGCAGACCGTTCCCCAGCCGCATGAGTCGACTGACAGGGTCACCGTCTTCATCCGGGCGCCATGTCAGTCGTTGTTCAATCTTCGTGAGCATCGGTCCGACGGTGCGATGCAGGTCGCCGGTAAACAGATAACGAATGGCGATCGGGACGACATACACCTGTCGTGACGTACCTTCCTGTTTGCTTAGTTTTCGCGCTGCGGAACGAGCAATAAACGAGACACCTTCCATAAGCGCATTCAGCCGGTCGTTTGCGTGGCTCAAGGCGCCTTCGGGAAAAATGACAAGTGGCCGGCGGCCGTGCTCCAGAATACCTGTCGCGGTATCGAGTGCCTTGCGATCCATTCCTTCACGATAGACGCTGAAGGCTCCAATGCGGCGCAGCGCCCACTTCAGCAGCCTGCCACCACGAAACAGGTGAGAGCTCGCCATCACAAAAAAGGGTTGTCGCAAGTCCGCAGACAGGGACTGCAGGACCATTGCATCCGCCATCCGGCAATGGTTCGGAGTGAGCAGGATTCCGTCCCGATTCGCCAGCAGGGGCTTCAGGGCTTCTGCATTGCGAATTTCGACATCTGTAATCTGGCAGTGTGATTTGAGCTGACTGAGGACAAATCGCGACAGCACTTTCGGCCACAGATTGCCTTCGTGCGGCGGAACGAATTCGTAGGCGGAGTCAGTGACAATGAGCTTCGGCATATGAGTCCCCGGTAAATGGAATTCAACAGAGTATCTTGACAAAGATTTGAGCGGGAGTCTTGTGCACCTATCGCCGGCGTGACCTGCGGGCCCCATACCGCGGATGAGTACCGCGTCTGCTGATCCACGTCAGGTACTTTGCCAATGAAGGATCTGCTTTCTGCTTTCTGCTTTCTGCTTTCTGTTCTTTGCGCTTTGCAGTTTTTATTTTTGTTGGATTGCTGCTCTCGTTTATGTTTTTCGTCGGTAGCTTTTTTCTCTATCCATTCCTAGCTACCTTCTTCCTAACTGTCTTCTTTCTGGCTGCCGGCTTACCGCAACGCTTTTTCTTCCTTTCGCTTCAGGGCTTCTCGTTAGAGCCACTGCTATCCTTAAGGCCCGTCTCAGCGCACGTGAGTGAACGCTTTTCTTAATGCGATGCGTTTAAAGCCCTCTCAGTGTTCAATCGGCGCAAGGCGTGCCCGCAACTCGGCTTTAGCAACCTTTTCCAGCGTCGACCTT
>CAJWGB010000015.1 GCA_913031625.1 uncultured Planctomycetaceae bacterium
TGGAAGAGGAGCTTGCCCAGGCAGGTCACCAGATTGAAATCCTCAACACAGGCGTGTCTGGCTGGAGCACGGATCAACAGCTTCTGTATCTGGATTCGGAGGGGTTCAGGTATTCGCCGGATCTTGTCCTGTTGGCACTCAACATCCCGGACACAACGGACTACAACACAAAGTCGGTTCAGTTTGGTCTCGCCAAGCCGCTTTTTATGGATGAGGCACTGACACTGGCGAATAGTCCAGTGCCGGCGCCAGGATCAAAATATCCCCGACTCAAAAGCAAAGCTGATCCCGTGCGATTGACCGGGGCAATCGTGGATCGCATGGCGACGTTGTGTGAAGAGCATTCGTGTCCGCTGGCCGTCATGAAGTTTGGCGCCTTTCACTATCGCCAGCACCCGGACTTTAAGAGCAATCAGAAAATGGTGTCGGCCCTTAACCAGTTGGAGGAATCAGTCCTTTCGAAGTTGGCCGCTCACTCCAATATCACAGTGCTGGACCTTGATGCACAGTTTGGCGATCGAGAAGTCTCATTCACCAGCTTGATGGAAGGCAACCATGATGGTCACTGGAATGCCTGGGGCCACAAAGAAGTGGCAGAGATTCTGAGAGGCTTTCTTTCGGATCATCAATGGACGGGTAGCCCGCAGTGAGCCCTGAATGCAGTTTGTTTCACGAGATGCAACTTTTCTGATCTTTCTGGCACTGGTCGTGCCGGTGTGCCTGCTGCTTGCGCGTCCTCGGTCGGCTGCAGACAGCCCTAAGCAATCTGCAAAGGCTGCTCTGAATCGCAACCTCGTGCTGTTGCTTGCCAGCTATGTCTTTTACGGCTGGTGGGACGTTCGATTTCTGCTGCTAATCATCATTTCATCGGCTGTCGACTTCTGTTGCGGGCTGATGATCGATCGAGGAGAGGTCAGCAGGAAGCTGAGACTATTCCTCACGATCCTCCTGCCGATTTCAGCATTTGCACTCGTTGGCGTGCGATGGAATCAACTCGCAGAGCAAACTGCCGCGGCCGGCCCCGGAACTGTTGACGCTGGTGAGCAGGCCGTGCGAAGTACGTGGGAACTGATTGCTCCCAACAGGTTCAGCTGGCAGGTGACTGGTGCGGTCGGCGTCATGAGCGTGCTTGCTGCTGGATGCTATCCAGTCGTGGTGCGTCTCGGGGAACAGACACGGCGGCAACTTTGTTTGATTATCAGCATTGTCGTCAATCTGGGACTGCTGGGATTCTTTAAGTACTTCAACTTCTTTGTCGACGAGTTCGCTGCACTTGCCGCGCAACAGGGATGGTCTGTCAGCAAGCCGACGCTTGAACTTGTTCTGCCTGCCGGGATCTCGTTCTATACGTTTCAAACTCTGGGATACACGATTGACGTCTATCGGCGTCAGTTGTCGGCGGAGTCGCGACTCCCCAACTTTCTGCTCTACGTCTGCTTCTTTCCGCAACTGGTCATGGGGCCTATCGAGCGAGCAGGCAAACTATTGAAGCAGTTTGAGGTCGCTCACCGGCCACAATTCATGGTGTTCATGTCAGGAGTTCAGCTGGCAGTCTGGGGCTACTTCAAGAAGGCGGTCCTCGCAGACAACGCGGCTGAAATCGTAAACCCGATCTATGGAGATCCGGAAGCAACCGGCACGGCGATCGTCATTGCCACATGGGCATTCGCTCTGCAGATCTACTGTGATTTTTCCGGCTACACGGATATCGGCCGTGGTGTGGCACGCATGCTGGGAATCGAGCTGCGAACGAATTTCCGGCTCCCATGGTTTGCGACAGGGCCACGCGACTTCTGGCAACGATGGCACATCAGTCTTTCGACATGGTTACGTGATTACCTGTATATCCCTCTGGGAGGCAGTCGAGGCGGACGTCTGCTGACCATCCGTAACCTGATGCTGACAATGCTGCTGGGCGGAATCTGGCACGGAGCCAACTGGACATTTCTGGTCTGGGGCCTCTTCCATGGAACTTTGCTGGTCATCAGTCATCTCCGAGGAAAGAATCAGCGGAAACCAGATCAGACCGGCCCACTCTTTTGGCTGCGGGCGTTACTGTATTTTCAGGTGACATGTGTGGGGTGGCTCATTTTCCGAGCCGAATCCCTTACTCATCTGAAACAGTTGACCAGTGCCGTTCTGACGGCTCAGCATTTCGCCGGCAATTCCTTCGCACAGTTGCTGCCGCTGGCGTATCTTTTGGTACCGCTGGTGGTCTTCCAGATCTACCAGCACCTTCGGAATGATCCGGAACCGTGGCGAAAATGGTCACCGCTCGCACAAATCCTCTTTTTTGTCGGGCTGTATTATGCGATCGTGTTCCTGCGGGCTCCTCAGGTATATCCCTTCTACTACTTCCAGTTTTGATCGCTGGTCCACTGAAAACTCGTTGACCCATGTGGCAGAGACTGCTCGGAATTTTGCTCATCGTGATCGCTCTTGCGGGAGTGGCAACGTGGGTCTATTTCGGAAGCACGGACAACACTCCGTCTGAAAAGCCAACTGTCGAGACAAAGTCGCGAGATCCGCTTCGCTACAAAATCGCAGACGAAGATGTCCCGTTCATTAACTGGTGGGATCGAATCCCGGACGAAGTGATCAGGACCAGCCTGAAGACAGGAGAGGACTCAAACATCCGCCCGGAGTCCTATGTTGGACCTGAGTCCTGTCGAAAATGCCACAAGAAGAATTACGACTCCTGGCATGGCCATTCTCATCGTCTGATGAATGCAGAAGCGACGCCCGAAAATGTCATGGGAGATTTCTCTCCCGAGGCGTCCATTACCTACATGGGAGGAGAAGCGAAGTTCTGGGAAGAATCTGAAGGTGTCTACCGCATGTCCCTGGAGAGAGACGGCACCTATCGCGTCTTCGATATTCACCAGACAATCGGCAGCCGGTTCTTTCAGTATTACATCGGTATGCAGATTAAGGGGCCCATTCCTCGAGGACACGACTCCTACGAGACAGATCACGTCCTGCCGTTTGGTTACTGGCTGGACCAGAAAGAGTGGGTTCCCGTCGTTCACGTCTTTCCCCGGGATGATGATCCTGACGAAACGCTGACAGATCCATTCGACATGCTGGTGCCACCCATGTTTGCTCCGTACGCCACGGGCTGCAACAGCTGTCACACGACCTTCCCGGCAGGTGATCAGTTTATTCGGCGGCTAAGGACAACCGGCAAGTTTGCTCCGCAGCCAATGCACCTGGCGATGTCGGAATATCTTGGTGAGACACATCCCGAGCTCTGGTCACCTGAAGAAGACGTCTCCAGACTCACGTCTCATGGCCTGCTGGGTCTGGTGCAGACTTTTGAGAATTATCCAGCAGCCGAACACGCAGTGACCCTCGGAATCAGCTGTGAGGCCTGCCACCTGGGCGCGAAAGATCATGCCGAGGGGCGACTGAAGAAACCAAAGTTCTTCCCGCATGACCCGCTCCTGAGAATTGAAAACACAAAGAGTATTGAGTTCGGCCCCAGTCACCAGAATCGCAACTGGGCCTGTGGTCGTTGCCATACAGGTTCACGGCCGTACTACGCAGGGGGCATGGCGACATGGAACTCGACAGAGTTTTCCGACGCGATGAAGGGCAGCTGCTACTCGAAGCTCAGCTGCATCGACTGCCATGATCCACACACAGGTATCGGACCAAAATGGAAGCTGCGACCAGATCAGGATGACTCCTCCTGCCTGAAGTGTCATGAAGATCTGAAGCCGGAAACGGACCGTGTTGCACACACTCATCACCCAATGAACACACCGGGCAGCCGCTGCATGAATTGCCACATGCCACATATCAATGAGGGCATGCAGGACATGGTCAGGACGCATACGATTTTCTCGCCCACCAATAAGAACATGCTTGAGTCCAACTCGATCAACGCGTGCAACATGTGCCACGGCGACAAAAGCATCGACTGGACAACAGCCCGACTGAAGGAATGGTACGGGGCCTCATTCGATGAGCAGAAGATTGCGGAGAGCTACCCTGATAAGTCTAAGGCGGTTGCCGACGGGTGGATGAACTCGGACCGGGAAGCCGTTCGACTGGCCGCAGCAGGAGGCCTGTTTCGAAGTGGGGGTGTGCACGAGAAATGGTCACTTCCGTTGCTGGTTGATGCTCTGGACGACCCATTCCTGATCAACCGTCAATTCGCTCGAATTGGCATTGAGGAAGGACTTAAGGTCAGGCTTCTGGACTACGGCTACCGCTTCTACATGACCCCGGAAGAGCGTAAGAAACCACTTGCGGCAATCCGCAGGGCGCTCCTTTCAGGCAAGGCTCCATCTCCTTTTGAAGCGGCCGCAGAAGAGTGAACAGGGGCAGGATTCTGCCGTCCTGAATTCCCGCGGGCAATTCCCTTCTGACAGACTTTGCAGTCACGCATTCTGTGGTATTCTTCGCCCGTTCGCCGCCATGGCGGCGTCGACTCATTTGCGACTCGCTGAAAGAACACGATGGAAGTCCGCGATAACCTCAGGTATGCCGAATCACACGAATGGGTGAAGGTCGACGGCGATACAGTAACCGTTGGTATTTCTGACTTTGCTCAGCAGGAAATGACTGAACTGGTCTATGTGGAACTGCCGGACGTTGGCCGTGACATCGTCGCTGGTGACGAAATCGCAGTCGTCGAATCGGTCAAGTCAGCCAGCGACATTTACTCACCGTGTGCAGGTGAAGTGACAGAGGTCAATGAAGCACTGGCCGACAACCCTTCGCTGGTCAACAGTTCGCCGTTTGATGACGGCTGGCTGTTCAAAGTGAAGATCGCTGATGAGTCAGCGCTTTCCGCTGACCTCAAAGACGCAGCCTCCTATCAGCAACAGATTAGTTCCTGATGTCAGAATTTATCCACCGCCATTTGGGGTCGTCGCCTGAGGCCCGCGAGCAGATGGCCACTGAACTGGGTTTCGAGTCTGTCGAAATTCTGGCGCGAACTGCGGTTCCCGAACAGATCCGCCGCGAACAGTCATTTGAACTTCCGGACGCATTGAGCGAAGACCGCGCGCTCGCAAGATTGCGCACGATCATGGCTCAGAACAAAGTGGCTCGCTCGCTGATCGGCATGGGCTACTACGACTGCCTCACTCCAGCCGTCATTCAGCGAAACATCCTGGAGAACCCAGGCTGGTACACAGCATACACGCCTTATCAACCAGAGATCTCCCAGGGGCGACTGGAAGCCTGTCTGAACTTTCAGACTCTGATTACAGAACTCAGTGGCCTCGACGTCGCGAATGCATCGCTGCTGGATGAAGCAACGGCAGCTGCAGAAGCCATGGCCATGTGCGCTGGTGGAAACCGAAACGCGAAACGATTCGTCGTCACGGAAGGCTGTCACCCGCAGTCGATTGCAGTCCTGCAGACGCGGGCCGAACCGCTTGGCATCGAGATTTCCGTCCAGGCAGATCCTCAGTTTGAAGAGGGCGACTTCGGTCTGTTGCTTCAGTATCCTGACACCAACGGCCAGGTTGATGACCCGTCCGAGTTGATTGCTCGCGCGAAGGCGGCCAAAGTCAAAGTCGTCGTTGCCAGTGACCTGATGGCGTTGCTGCTGCTCAAATCACCCTGTGATCTTGGGGCGGACATTGCAGTTGGCAGCAGCCAGCGATTTGGAGTGCCGCTGGGATTCGGTGGCCCTCACGCAGCATGGATTGCCTGCACCGACAAGCTAAAAAGAAAGCTGCCGGGGCGACTTGTCGGAGTCTCCAAAGATGCAGACGGCCGTCCGGCATGCCGGCTATCGCTGCAAACAAGAGAACAGCACATTCGACGTGACAAAGCCACCAGTAACATCTGTACCGCGCAGGTCCTGCTGGCGGTGGTGGCATCCATGTACGCGGTCTATCACGGCCCCCGCGGCCTGAAAGCCATCGCCGAACGAATCCACTCACTCACCAGCCGACTGGCAGCATCACTTCAGGAATCCGGCCGGACCGTCAGAACAACATGCTGGTTCGACACAATTCGGTTTAGCGCGCAGGACGGAGACCTGCAGCGTGCCAGTGACGCCGGTTTCAATCTGCGTCAGTATCCAGACGGAGACCTCGGCGTAAGTCTGGACGAACGATCCTCCACGGAAGAAATCGGACAGCTCGCTGAGATCCTTGGTGCAACCGATTCCGGAGCCGCGGAGTCTCCGCTTGCTGATGAACTGAAGCGGACTGACGAAATCCTCCAGCAGCCAGTATTCAACACGTATCACACCGAAACGGAGATGATGCGGTATCTGAACCGACTGGAAGTTCGAGACATCGCGCTTAACCGCAGTATGATTCCGCTGGGATCATGCACAATGAAACTGAATGCAGTATCAGAGATGATGCCAATCAGCTGGCCGGAGGTGAACGGCCTGCATCCATTTGCTCCCGAGGATCAGTGGGCTGGCTATCGTCAGATGATTACTGAGCTGGAATCATGGCTGGCGACCTGCACCGGATTCCATGCTGTTTCTCTGCAGCCGAATGCGGGTTCTCAGGGTGAATACGCCGGCCTGTTGGCGATCCGTGAATACCACCGGGCCGCAGGAAACGGGCATCGGGACATCTGTCTGATTCCTGTGTCCGCGCATGGCACCAATCCGGCCAGTGCGGTCATGGCCGGAATGAAGGTCGTCGGTGTCGACTGTGACGACAGTGGAAATGTGGATGTCGCATCGCTCAGAGCACTGGCAGAACAGCATGCGAACAACCTGAGTGCGTTGATGATTACCTACCCATCGACGCACGGAGTCTTCGAAGAAAGCGTTCGGGAGATCTGCGAGATCATCCACCAGCACGGTGGGCAGGTCTACATGGATGGAGCCAACCTGAATGCTCAACTGGGGCTGTGCTCACCCGGAGAAATCGGCGCAGATGTCTGCCACCTCAACCTGCACAAAACGTATTGCATCCCGCACGGCGGTGGTGGCCCCGGGATCGGTCCGATCGGAGTCGCCGAGCACCTTGCCCCATGGCTGCCTGGTCACATCGACTTTATTGAGGGCGGAGCCGGCGCAGTCAGCGCGGCACCGTTCGGAAGCGCAAGTATTCTCACCATCTCATGGATGTACATCGCCATGATGGGAGCTGAAGGTCTGACGGAAGCGACCCGCACCGCGATTCTCAATGCCAACTACATTGCCGATCGCCTGAAGGACAGTTATCCGGTCCTTTACCGCGGCAGCAGTGGCCTTGTCGCCCACGAATGTATCCTTGATCTGCGGCCGTTTAAGGAGTCCGCGGGAATCGAAGTCGAAGATGTCGCCAAGCGGCTGATGGACTTTGGATTCCATGCTCCCACAATGTCGTGGCCTGTGGCCGGCACCCTGATGATTGAGCCCACAGAAAGTGAAAGTCGAGCCGAGCTGGATCGATTCTGTGATGCCATGCTGACAATTCATGCCGAGATTATGGCCGTGCAGAACGGTCAGCTGGACGCTGAAGACAACCCACTCAAACACGCGCCACATTCGGCCGACATCCTGCTGAGTGAATCGTGGAGTCGAGGGTACTCGCGCGTACAGGCCGCCTACCCGGCAGACTGGGTTCGAGATTCCAAGTACTGGCCGCCTGTCAGTCGAGTGGACAATGTGTATGGAGATCGCAACCTTGTCTGCACATGTCCGGATGTTGCATCCATGACCGCTGACGAGTGACCCAAATGAACCAGTCGCCACATGAACCTGCAAAGGATCAGACGCCGCCGGACGATGCCGACGGTTTGCGACTGGAAATCGAACCGGTCATTGTGAGCGCAAAGGAAATTGAGGAACACGTTCACACCACGCTGCCGACTCATACCGGTTTGGGAAAAGCGGCGACCGGAATCCGGCGGGCATCCGAGAAGGCTCAGCAGGTCTCCAGACAGCTAAGCCGAAAAATTGGGTGGCACCGACTGCCTGCTGCGTTCCTGTTTCTTTCGCTTCTGGGACTGGCAGTCTGGATCTATCTGCAGTTCTTTTACGCCTCAACGCTCACCGTCGCAATCTCTGCGCGGGATGCCGTTCAGCTGAAACGCAACGCCAGCCGCATCCGAGTGGTCGCCCTCGAGACAGCCGGGTCGCGAGAGAACATCGCTGCCATCAACACAGGTACGGCGGACGTTGGATTTGTCCAGGGTGGGGTCGAGATTCCCGACGATCTGCCACGACTCAAACTGGATCAGTCAGAACTGATCCTGTTCTTCATGCGATCCGGGATCGAATCTCCGACAGACGTGCGCATCGTCATGACCTCGAGCGAAGGACAGGGGAGTCACTCGCTGGCGAAGACCTTCTTTTCCATATGGCGTAATAACAATGTGACCTGGCGACATTCCTGGCGGCAGTTCACAAACGAAGACACTCATGAATTGCCTGCGGAATTGGATGCCGTATTTGTCGTCAAGGATCCAATGAGCAGCAGCCTCAAGGGCACCACTGCGCGTCTGCGAGACGCGGGATTTCGGCTTGTGGAACCGGATATCGGAACAGCCGGCATGCAGCTGGACTTTTTGGAAGAGACTTCGATCAGGCCGGGCTACCTTGATCCGGTGGCGCACCTGCCGGCCGAATCAGTGAGAACGTACTCCGTCGCCACCTATCTGATCGCTCGACAGGACCTCACTCCTCGTGAACTTGCAGCCGCCGCACAACTCGCGCGACCTCGAAATGAATTCCCCAGCGCGTTTGAACCTACCCTTGATACCGGAAGTGAGATGGCACAGGGCGTTGAAGCCATCCTTGGTATCGTCGTTTACATTGGCGTTGCATTCGTCGCGCTTCTGGGTATGGACATCGTCGCATATCGACGCCGGTTCAATGAACTGAACTCTCTGGTGAGTCTGATCAGCATGCACCAGAGTTCCAAAGATGTCATGGGAGGCACCGCTGAAATGCGGGCCCATCACGTAGCCTACCTGAGCGTCTGCAGTGACCTGCTGGGGCTTATCAGTGTGCTGACCGGATACTACAGCCAGGAGAATCCGTCGCTGATCTACAACCGAATGCTGGAGATCATTCATGAACGGTGTAACGGTTTGAAGATCAACATTCAGCTCAAAATCCTGCACGCTCTGGTGGACCTGCCCGTCGGCAAAGAATTCATGCATCAGGAAACACCCGCTGGAAACGATCAGCCAGCACACGATACACCGTCCGACTCGTAGCTGCCGTCGCCAGACGGCAGGCTGCGTTCATCACACACTCCCGCCGGGAGGAATGCCGTTTGATCGGCGTTCAGCCGTTCAGCCAGAGTGTTGCCGCGGCATGAGCACGCTGACTCTTAATCTGCAGGAGTTCGCTGCTTTCGGTCCGGCTTACACAGTACATGGCCTGGACCGGCCCTGCATGGCGGCAGGCGCATGAAAATAGCGGGTGGAAGCCTGGGTACGGGGCACGGACCCTGACCTCCCCCGCCGCCTCCCGAAGGAGGCGTACTCAGTTATCGTTCATTATTCGCAGTGCTTGCTCTGTTTTTCATCGTGCATTTCGGCAACGACGTGACGAGGCCGAGTGATGAGTCAGTTTTTCGGTTGTCCTCCCATCCAGTCATTGAAACGGGGCTGAAACCAAACCGAACCGATTCGTGGATCGCAATCGCGATTTGCAGAGCAACTCGGACCGGTTTCCGGACTGCGTCTATTCCGGCTCCCTCCAACGTTTCACAACGACCGGGTGTGTCTGTAATCTGCCTCTCAATAAACGTAGCGTGATTCACTGATTTCTCCTTTCGCAAGTTTACCGGGAAAACGCGAATGTTTCGTGTCCTTCTGTTCAGCGTGGTGTTTGCTACCTCATTACAGGCTCAGGTTAGCTATCCCCCGGAACTGCCTGAGGCTCAGGAAGTCGTCTATCGCACTGTCGGAGACGTCGCCCTGAAGATGTGGATCTTCAATCCGGACGATCAACCGCCAAAAGAAACGAGACGCCCTGCAGTCGTCTTCTTTTTTGGGGGGGGCTGGAAATCCGGTTCGCCTGCTCAGTTCGAGACTCAATGTCAGTACCTTGCCTCACGAGGCATTGTTGCTGCCACTGCCGACTATCGTGTCGCCACGCGCCACGGTGTGAAAGCCGATGCATGTGTCCTGGACGCGAAAGCGGCTGTCCGCTGGCTGAGAAGCAACGCTCAGGAACTCGGAATCGACCCGAATCGCATTTGCGCCGGCGGTGGATCTGCGGGCGGACACATTGCGTGCTGCACGGGAGTGATCACGGAGCTGGAAGAGGACTCAGACGTATCCTCCGTTCCGAACGCGATGGCACTGTTCAATCCAGCCGTGATTCTGGCACCGCTGGAAGGATTTGAACCGAACGAGAAAAGCGCGGAACTCTTCAGGACCGTCGCCGAGCGAACAGGCGTTGAGCCGCGTGCAATCTCGCCCGCTCATCATGTTCGAGCAAATCTGCCCCCCACGATTATCTTCCATGGCAAGGCAGATCCAACAGTGCCGTATTCCACGGTTGAAGACTTTACGCGACGAATGCAGAAGGCCGGTAACCGCTGCGAATTGAAGGGCTTTGCAGAAGCTCCTCATGGTTTCTTCAATGCTCCACGAGGAAAAAACGCGGAACGACGAGACCGCGCAGATCAGTGGCATCGGCGAACGATTCTGCAACTGGATGAATTCCTCCAGTCACTCGGGTGGCTCGAAGGACCTGCGGCCATAAACGTGGTCAACGAAGACTTTGTGTCACTGCGAGGAAGTGTTTCGAACAGTCTGCAGGCCTTCAATAAGGGCTCAGGGCACGTTGCATTCCTGGGAGGATCCATTACGGAAATGAATGGTTATCGACCCATGATCTGCGACTGGCTGCAGAAGCGATTCCCCAAAACCAACTTTGAATTCACCAACGCAGGAATCGCGTCCACCTGTTCCACCACGGGAGCCATGAGGCTCAGGCGAGACGTATTGGAAAAGGGCCCCGTTGATCTCCTCTTTGTCGAGTTTGCTGTCAACGACGACCAGGACGCCGGACACACTGCAGCCAACTGCGTTCGTGGAATGGAAGGCATCATCCGGCAGGTGCGAGCACACAACCCGCGTGCCGACATCATCATGACGCATTTTGTAAACCCCGGCATGCTCAACACACTTGCTGATGGAAAGAAGATCCTCAGCGCGACTCAGCACGAACGAGTTGCAGCTCACTATCGCGTGTCTTCGGTTTACCTCTCCAAAGAACTGTCAGCGAGGATCACAGATGGCCGAATGACGTGGCAGCAGTTCGGTGGTACGCACCCAAAAGAACCGGGCAACCGACTTGCAGCTGATCTGGCTGTTTCAATTCTCCAGACTGGCTGGCAGGTTACCCCCGATTCGGAGGGAGCAGCCCATGCCATCTCTGAACCGCTGGACGCATCCAGTTATTCCGGTGGCAAACTGTTGCCACACTCAGCCGCCACACTTACTGACGGATGGGAAATCTCAGAACCCGACTGGAGCTCTCTGAAGGGTGGCAAACGGACTCGTTTCACAGGTCGCCCGTTGATTCACAGCACTCAGCCCGGTGCCGTCGCCACGGTCCATTTTCGCGGGACCGCTATTGGTGCTTATGTTGTCGCCGGTCCGGATGCGGGGGTTGTGGAGTATCAGATCGACGATGGCGAGTGGAAGTCTGCCGACCTGTACCATCGCTTCAGCAAAGGTCTGCACTATCCTCGAACCGTGATGTTCGAAAACGAATTGAAGGATGAAAAGCACACGCTTGAGGTCCGACTCGCTGATGATCAGGAGCCCGGTCGTGGTGCTGCGAGGATTCTGAACTTTGTTGTGAATGAGTAGAGCTCGCCGACGTAGCACACAACCGACTGCCATCGCCCCGTGCAATGTTGCGCCGGCCCTCGCTTCGCTCATCCCGGCCTGCAAACTTGCTCTGTGGGGAACCCCTCTTATCACCACACAGGTCACAGAGACGCGCAGAGAATCCGGCTACAGTGGAATGACTTCCACTTCCCAGCCTTTCGACTGAGGCATTCCGGTTCCGTCTGTGTTGCCACCCATCAACTGGCATGTCGGCGGACCATAAGGCACGAAGATCATGCCCACGGGCACTTTTCCGGATTCACAGCGAAACTCGGCTTCACCAAACTCAGTCTTAACCAGCGCCTTCTGGCCCTCACTCAGACCAATCGCTTCCATGTCAGATGGTTCCATAGTCATGGAAGTCGTGAGTGCTTTGTATTCCTCAGAGTCCTTGCCGACGTTGATCAACGTACCCTGTTTGGCCGATCGGGAGGAGTTGAGGATAAACGTACGGGTCATGGTTCTGCTTTCGGTTGGGTGAAGGCGGCAGGCTACTCGTGGGTTCAGTTCGTCGCAAGAGAGAACGCGTCCGCTTGAATCTCACCACAGGCCGTATCATAGTGATCCCAGACATCCTCCCTCCTTCGGAAAATCACATGAAACGAGCATTCCTGATTCTTGCTGTTCTGATTCTCTCACCCGCCACGATGGCAGAGCTGAAAATGAGCTCCGTTTTTGGCGATCACATGGTGATTCAGCAGAAGCAGCCTGTTCACATCTGGGGCTGGACAACAGCTGGCCAGAGTGTGACGGTCAGTTTCGAAGGCCAAACTGCGGAAGCCAAAGCGGGAGATGACGGTCGCTTCGCTGTCATGCTGAAACCAGTTGCCGCCGGAGGACCTTACGAACTCAGTGTGAAGGCAGACGAAACCAGGACCTTCAAAGATGTGCTCGTGGGTGAAGTCTGGATCTGCTCCGGACAGTCCAACATGGCATGGCCGGTCTCCAATTCCAATGATTCTGATCTTGAGGCCCTGGCCGCGAAATACCCGAAGATCCGACTGATCAGCGTCCCGCAGGTCGGCACGCAGGAGCCTCAGAAGGACTTTGAGGGAGCATGGCAGGAGTGCACTCCTGAAACCGTGAAGACATTCTCAGCCGTGGGTTACTACTTCGGTCGCCAATTGCATCAGACGCTGGATGTCCCCGTCGGCCTGATTGACAACGCATGGGGTGGCTCAGCCTGCGAGGCGTGGGTCCGACGCGATCTGCTGCATAAGAATCCGGAACTCTACGGACCGCTGCTCGAAAAGTGGACGGATCTGGAAAACACGTATGACCACGAAGCAGCGATGGAACAGTACAAAAAACGACTGGCCAAATGGCAGCAGACAAAGAAAGGCAATCGTCCTCGTCCCCCACGAAACCAGTTAGCCGGGCAGCATCGTCCTGCCAATCTCTACAATGGCGTTCTCAAGCCCATCCTTGGTTATACGATTCGTGGCACCATCTGGTACCAGGGGGAAAGTAACGCCGGTCGTGCGTATCAGTATCGCGACCTGTTTCCGTTGATGATCAGCAGCTGGCGCGACGAATGGGGCCAGGGCGACTTTCCATTTTACTGGGTGCAGCTGGCAGACTATTTGAACGAGAAGCCGGAGCCCGCTGAAAGCACATGGGCGGAACTGCGGGAAGCACAGACAATGACCCACAACCTCCCCAACACGGGGGAAGCCGTCATTATTGATCTGGGAGAGTCGCACGACATTCACCCTCGCAACAAGCAGATCGTTGCCAGGCGACTCGCTCGACTTGCACTGCACAACGAGTACGACATCGACATCGTTCATCGCAGTCCGATCTACCGATCGATGGAACGGGTGGGCTCCAAAGTCCATGTCCACTTCGACGAAGTCGGTGGCGGTCTGGACACATTCGATGTTCGTGAACCGATCGGATTTGCGATTGCTCAGGCCGATCAGAAATTCGTGGTTGCCAAAGCAAAGATCGTTGACAGGAACACGATGGAAGTCTGGGCTGAGGGTATCCAGTCACCCGTCGCTGTCCGTTATGCATGGGCCGACAACCCGGTCTGCAACGTACAGAATCGCGAAGGGCTGCCACTGACTCCGTTTCGAACTGACGACTGGCCCGGCCTGACGGTCAACGTTCTGAAATAGGTCTTAACCCAAACCTCAACTCTGGTTCCCTCATGCTGCGCCTTATTCCTGCCCTTCTCTGCCTGTCACTCTCGATTTGTCAGGCGGCCGACCGCCCCAACATACTGATCATCTTTACCGACGATCAGGGTTATGGAGACATTGGCTGCTACGGTAGTCAGAAAAACAAGACTCCTCGGCTGGATCAACTGGCAAAAGAAGGAACGCGGTTCACCTCCTTCTATTCGCAGACCGTCTGCGGACCGTCTCGATCTGCTCTTCTGACCGGTCGCTATCCACTGCGCAGTGGCGGATGGGGAATGCCGGCGTCCGAAGTCACGTTCGCAGAACTGATCCGCAAAGTCGGATATCAGACTGCCTGCATCGGCAAGTGGGATGTTTCCAATCGGAAGCCGATCGTCAACCGCATGCCCAACGCTCAGGGGTTCGACTACTACTTCGGACCACTGGGTGCCAACGATAACGGCACTGTGCACTTTCACCGCAACAACGAAAAAGCGGGCAGCACCAAAGACATGGGCAGCCTCATCAACATGTACACCGAAGAAGCAATCGGATACCTGAAAGAACGTCGAGACCCCGAGAAACCTTTTGCCCTGTATGTGGCACACACCATGATGCACACAATCATCGATGCATCTGAGAAGTTCCGAGGCACATCTGAAGGTGATCTTTATGGGGATGTTGTGGAAGAATTTGACTACGAAACGGGACGATTGCTGGACGTCCTCGACGAACTGAAACTGTCGGACAACACGCTGGTGATTTACACCAGCGACAATGGTCCCTGGAATCAGAAGAAGTACACCGGACGGAAAAAGGGGCATCCCTCAGGCAGCATCTTCTGGGGAGACGCCGGCCCGTTACGGAACGGCAAGGGATCCTGTTACGAGGGCGGATATCGCCTGCCATGTATCGTTCGCTGGCCCGGCAAAGTTCCGGCCGGTCGCGAGTCCGACGCAATCTTCGCGACCATTGACTTCATGCCCACGTTTGCAGCATTGACTGGATTTGACGTGCCAAATGATCGAGTTATCGACGGAATCAATCAGGTTCCCCTGCTGCTTGGTCGGCGGAACACAGGACGTGACCATTTCTATTTTCAGAAAGCCGGAGTCCGACAGGGGCGCTGGAAATTTCTGAAGGCCAATGCATTCTTCCATGGATATGCAGTTGACGACTCGCGTCCAAAGAAAGACGAACTGTACGACCTGCAGGCTGACATCGGCGAACGAAAAAACGTCGCCGAGGCACACCCCGAAAAGGTCGAAGAACTCCGCCAGCTGATGTTGAAGCTCGAAGCCGCAAAGTAGGTCGGAAACGTCGAGCTCATGAGATCCGGCCCTCTCAGTCGACCAGCTGAGTCTTCTCAGCGTTGAATTTGCTCAATTGTCGCAATTCCCTGTCCGCGGACTACCACGATGACAGGCCACGGAAGTAAACACACGGCAGAATTGAATCGCTTTCACAGAAAACGGACCTCAACTGTTTCTTGCGGAAATTCCTGAACCACAGCATCTGGAGCAGAAAATGCAGCTTGTCGAGACCGATCCTGCCATCCTGGGAGAAGGCCCTCTTTGGGACGATCAGGCTCAGGTTCTCTGGTGGATCGACATTATCGGCCGGCGTCTGCGACGCTTCGATCCGTCGAATGGTTCCAATCAAACTTTTGAATTGCCAGAGAAGCCGGGAACCGTCGTGCTCGGGACGGATGGCCTCCTTGGGCTCGCAATGCAGACCGGGTTCTATTCCTTTGACCCGGCGACCGAGCACCTGATTCAGATCGCAGACCCGGACAGCCACGAGCCGGAGACTCGGTTTAACGACGGCAAATGCGACCCAAAGGGCCGATTCTGGGCTGGCTCAATGGAGGACAAAGAAACCGGCAAACTGATCGGTTCGCTGTACAGCCTTAGTGATGGCGTCTGCACAAAACACTTCGGAGGAATTGGCGTCTCCAACGGGATCGTCTGGAACAGTTCCGCCGACACGATGTACTACATCGACTCACCGACTCGCAAAGTCGACGCATTCGATTATGACCTAACAACAGGTGCCGTCAGCAATCGGCGAACTGTGATCAATGTTCCCGACGGACTCGGCTACCCCGACGGAATGTCAATTGACGTAAACGATAAACTCTGGGTGTGCATGTGGCACGGCTGGGCAGTAATTCAGTTTGATCCGGAATCCGGTGAGATCATGCAGAAGCTGGACGTTCCTGTTCGCAACGTCACAGCGTGCGCCTTTGCCGGGCCGGATCTCCAGGAGCTGTACATCACAACGTCTCGCCACGGCAACGATGATGTTGGTCTGGACGATCAACTCGATGCCGGAGGACTGTTCCACACACGAGTGAACGTGCAGGGAACTGGATTCGCTCGGTTTGCTGGATAATGATGCACGACGCCAGCTGGTGTAGGCCGGATGAAGCACGAAGTTACGAAGTCCGGCAAACCTCAGGCTATGCCGGCCCGTTGCTGATCGCGTGGTGCCGGGCCTGTCCCTGAATTCAGGTTAAGTCTTCTGCCCGCGGCGCATGAGTACTTCCACGGTGAATCCGCCAGTCATGTCGTCTCCGTGCGACACCATCCAGTCGCCGATTTCTTCGTGTGCCACTTTGATGCGTTCACCGATCCTGACCTGGGTGACAAACTGCGGATCGTTGTTCACGACTCCGGAAAAATGTGTCTCTGTGACTTCATCAACCATTAGCCACATGTGTTCGGACTGCTCCCCTTCGACGAATTCCTGCTTCACAAAGAAGGCCGCCCCCTCCATCTCCGGGTTATGGAAGTGATCGATGAATTCGTCCACCGTTGCCCGAGCCTTTGCGACGGCCGCAATCAGTTCTTCGTCATCCCCCTTAATCATGCGAACTATGTCGATGTCGTCATCACCAGACCCGGAGAAGAAAGATTTAACAGCATTCCAGAGACGGTACATATCGGCACCTGAAGGCAACGGATAACATCAAGTCAGCATACTGGTTTCCCGGGTGAGTTGAAAAGGAGAAGTCGTTTATGACAGAGACACGAATCGCAGTCCTTGGGACGGCCCGGATCGCTCGTACTGTTGCGCCACACATTCACAAAGCAGACGGTGCCCAACTCGTCGGTATCGCCAGTCGTGATCAGTCCCGGGCAGAAGCGTTCGCTCAGGAATTCAACATCCCTCGAACATGGGGCAGCTACGAAGAAGTAATCGCTGATGACAACGTTGACGCGGTTTACATTCCGCTTCCTCCGTCCATGCATCGCGAATGGACCGAACGCGCGGCCGCCGCCGGCAAACACGTGCTGTGTGAGAAACCCGTGTCGGCGAACCCCGGCGATACCGCGGCCATCCTTGATTGCTGTCGGGCAAACGACGTCGTGTTTCTGGATGGTGTGATGTGGTACCACACTCCCAGAGCCGCCGAAATGTTGCAGGTCGCTTCCAGCGGTCAGCTGGGTGAGATTCGGCAGGTTAACGCCGTATTTACGTTTCGCTGGGACACATGGCCGATGGAAGACCTGAGGATGCAGCGTTCGATGGGGGGAGGGTCACTGCTGGACCTCGGCTGGTATTGCGTTGGTGCTGCCCTGATGCTGCTCGACGACATGCCCATTCGTGTCTCCGCATGGGGACAATACATCAATGATGTCGACACGCGAATGAACGCGCACATGTGGTTTCCGGGCGATCGAATGGCCACCATTGAATGCGGGTTCGACACATTGAGACGACGATGGGTTGAGGTCGCCGGAACGAAAGAGTCGCTTGTGTGTGACGACTTCACGCGCCCCTGGAAAGAGGATCGGCCCCGTTTCTGGATTCATGATTCCGACGGAGTTTCGACCGAGCATCTGTGCCCCACGAAACCTCAGGAACAATGTATGGTCGAAGAGTTCTGCCGGCTGATTCGCAGCGGAGAGACCGACCATCCTTTGTTGCAGCGTTCACTGAACACGCAGATCGTGTGCGATGCGCTCGATCGCTCGGCGCGGAGTGAGCAACCTGTGGAACTGTAGGACGGCAAAGGATTCCGGCGGGAGCACTGTTGCACCCGACTCAGAAAAGTCGGGCTGCGTTTGTGAGCGATCAGACCTCAGGACTCATTCGACTCATCAGAAAAATACTCTTCGACATGAGCCAGAAGCGGATCAATGGCAGTCTTCTGAATCACATGCGGCGGAGCCCACGGAAACCACTGATACCCTTCATGTTCTGTGATCACCAGATCCACGTCGCGAACTAACTCAGCAAGGTAAAACCGTGTCGTTTTGGTGACGTGCCTGTTTCCCAGACCGTAGCGACGACCGAGCACCTTGTATTGAGACTCGTAGACATAGTCAGCATCGACACGAATGTCGTCAGCCGTAATGCCCGTCTCTTCACGAAGCTCCCGCAATGCACACTGCAGATCGGTTTCCCCGGGATCAACATGGCCCTTGGGAAGATCCCAGCGACGCGCGTGTTTCATCAGCAGAAACTCCCGAATCGGCTGACCGCGGTAGATCAGAAATCCGCACGCAACAGGATCCTGAATGTTCTCTTCGCTCATCGTTGACTCCAGCGACCCATCAACAGAGTGCACATTTGCCTCAAAGAAAGGGGCCATGGTTGCAGCAGGGAGAGCATCGTCCACCGCTCTTCTCACACAGACACATGAATTGTTGATGGTCGATGCCCACCCTGCCGTCCTGTCTCACCCGGATATCAGGCCGTGTCTTGCCGCAGCAAATTGTAGCCCGACTCTCCAGAGTCGGGATTAATGTTTTCTCCACACAGGAGACATTCATCCAAAGCGAGGATATATCCAGAGAAACAAAAACGTTTGGCGGCAAGGCGACTGCGTACCGGGATTGCACGATCACAGACGATGCAGATGCCGTGCCTGTGGAGCAATTCGGATCGGTTGCAGGACGCCTCTTTTTCATCTAGTTCCCCGAGTGAATCAATGCAGGTATAACTTTGCAAGTCAATTCCTGCATTGAGGAAGTTCAAGATGTCCGAATCCCCACCGCTGTTCCGCCTCACAGTCCTCACTCTGCTGCTGCCAGTCCCAGCGATTTCTAACGAGCTGACTCAGACTGCGGCCCGTGAGCAGCTAATTCGGGTGGTCGACTTTTACAGAACGAAGGTGGGATATGAAGGAGCCTATCTCTGGAAATACTCCGCCGATCTCACGCATCAGGAGGGCGAAGGAATCGCCACTCGCACCAGCGGATGGACTCAGCCACCCGGTGCTCCGACGGTGGGCGAAGCCTACCTTGAGGCATGGCGTCTGTCAGGAGAACAGGTATGCCTGGACGCCGCAGTCGAAGTTGCACATGCGTTGATTCGTTCACAGCTCAAGTCCGGTGGCTGGAGTTCACACTTTGACCTTGGTCCGAAAGGACGGTCCTACGCTTATCGTATGCTGGGAGATAAAGCAGGGAGAAATAACCGGACAACGTTTGACGACAACAAGAGCCAATCCGCTCTGATGCTGATCATGCATGTCGACGAGGAGCTGGAATTCAAGGACGCAAAAATCCATGAGGCCGTTGGTTATGCGCTCCAGCAAATGCTGGCAGCGCAGTATCCCAATGGAGCCTGGCCGCAACAGTATTCGGAGCCGCCGGACCCCGGTCAGTTTCCTGTGCTGAAAGCCTCTTACCCCGACAACTGGTCCCGAGAATGGCCAAAGCCGCGGTACACAGAATTCTATACCCTGAACGACAACAACATGTCCCATATCGTGGACATGTTGTTTGAAGCGGAACGCATTTACGATCGGAAAGACTGCCGCGACGCTGCCATCCGCACGGGAGAATTCTTTCTGATGGCACAGATGCCTGAGCCACAGCCAGGATGGGCTCAGCAGTACGATCGCAACATGCACCCGGCATGGGCTCGAAAGTTTGAGCCAGCCGCCGTGACGGGAGGCGAATCGCAGGCCGTCATGAGAACTCTGCTCAGGCTCTATCAGTTTACGGCGGACAGGCGATTTGCTGATGCTGTCCCTCCGGCAATTGCGTATTACCAGAAATCACAGCTGGAAGACGGCAAACTGGCAAGATTCTATGAGCTGAAGACGAATCGTCCGCTGTTCTTTACGAAGGACTATCAGCTGACGTACAGCGATGCAGACATGCCGACTCACTATAGTTTTAAAGTTGGCAGTCGGCTGGACTCCATTGAACAGGAATGGAAACGATTGAATTCGCTGGCTGCCGATGACCTTCTGCCAAAGCACACGTTCTCATCAAAGCTGAAACGGAGCAGGAAGATTCAGGAGCGAGCAGAAGAGGTGGTGAATCAGCTCGACAGTCGGGGAGCATGGGTGGAAACCGGGAAAATGCGGCATACTGACTCAGTAAAACTCATCGACATGAACACCTACACCCGTAACCTCAAAATTCTGGCCGCATGGGCCGGCGCGAAATGAATCAATTGAGCACACAGCAGACCACATCAGGCCCGACACCACTCGAAGTGTTCCGACGCAATCTCCGCATCGCCCTGGTTCTGTTGCTGGCCGGAGGTGTGGTGGCAATCATCAGCCTGCTGTTTCTTGATCGGTTTCCGGCTGGCAGATGGGTCGCCTTAGCAGGCACCGTTGTGTCGGTTTCCAGCATCGTACTTATGAGAGCGCCTCTTCCGGAACGTCGTTCCGAGTCCGGGGAAGCGCTCGATCTGGAACGGGCTGAACTGGAGCAGATCCGAAAAGACCTTGACGCATGGCAGGTCGAACAGCAGCAGGCCTTCCAAACTCAGTCCGACAGAATCGAAGAGAAGAGCCGGGACCTGCTGGAACGATCATCACGCCTGCAGGAATTCATGGAATATCCCGTTGCAGAGCAGAAGCCGACGGGCGATCCGGTGCAGCTCTCGGAACAGGATCGTGAAGTCAATCGGCTGCTGGAAGAGGAAGCCGAACGAGTCTACGAACAGATTCGCAGTCATGCGTACACGGACGATCAGGGTGTGGACATTGATAAGATCCGCAACGAGGCTCTGGATCTGATAAGTCGTGTGGCTGCGGTCTACGCCCCGGACAGTAAAAACCCCATCCTGGAAACCAGTGTTGAACAACTGGCTCGTGCCGTCAGCCGCATCTGCCTCCACACGCTCGTACTCCTGGAACAGCTGCCTCTGGACGTCCAGAAATACACAATCAGTGAACTCCATACCTGGATTGGTAATGCTGTCAGGACATATGGAGCATACAAACAGGTCGCTCCGTGGCTGAAGCACCTGAGCCGCACGGCCTATGTCGGCCGTTTCGTAGCAGGCGCCAGTCCGGTCACTCTGGGCGCATGGTGGCTCGCAACAGAAATCGGTCGTCGAGGTGCGGCCAGGGTCGTCGAAAATGTTGTTGACCGGCAGGCAGTCGGTCTCCTGCATGACGTGGTCACGGTCCTGGGAACGGAGATCGCAAATATCTACGGGACCGGCTACCGTCAGCGTGACGCGGCGTGGGTTTATGGCAGCGAACTTGCGGAACTGCTCAGTACGTTTCCCGTCTCACGTGACTCTCTGAGTGAAGGACTGAAAGAAGTTTCCGGGTTGCCTCTTCGGAATGAGTACGACCGTATCTACCTCTACCGATGTCTCGCCGGACATCACGGTTCTTCTCTGACATTGACCGACCCGGCAATTCTGACACGCGAAGAACGAGAAGATATTGCGGCGAGACTGGAGACGTTTTTTCGAGACTACATCTTTGGCGCGACTGAGGAGACGCAGACCGAATGGCAGACTGGCGTTGAAGAACGACTCGATCTACGACTGAAACTCACGGACTCGGCTGTCGAAACTTCACCGAACGCAATCGAAAATGCAGTTCAGTCCGTGCACTCATTTCTGACATCGATTGTCATGGTCGAGCCTGGGGTTTCAGCAAAGCTGCTGGAATCGTCTGAATTGATCAGCCTGATACCGCTGGAGAATCGTTCAGCGTTATTTGAGGAACTTCCGTCTGAGCTCGCCGAGTTTGAGCCGCCTCACCTTGACCCGTCGTCCGAAACTGCTGATACGTTTGTGAAGTCTCTGATGTCCACGGCAGTTGAATCCGGTCAACTGGAGCCCCATGCGGAGCAACTCCTCATCGAAACTGCCTGCTATTTTCGCCGCACGCGCGAGGAAGCGCAACAACTGCTGGCGACGTGCTTTCGCAACGAGTTGCTGCACCGCACATCAGAAGACGTTGAACTTCCCGGTGAACTGTCGCTGCTGTCCTCGATCCTTCAGCAGGCTGACGTATCTGAAACGCTCGTGGCAACATATCGGGACGTTTCGTGGGACAACCGGAGCGATGACGATCTGCTGTTTGTGGTTTATACCGGAGCGTCAGGCAATCGTGCCGTGCTGTTGAAGGCAAGCGCAACTGAACCACTGTGGACTTCTGACGACAGTGTGACGGTGGAACGACTCAAGGGAGTATTCCTCGACGATTGCCTGATTCGGGGTGGCCAGTGGAATGTGAGTTCCTCATCCTCCCTCAAACTCGAGGGCACCATTCGGGGGGGGGGCTACAGTCGCTATTTCGAACCGGTGACTGCGCTGGGCGCCGTGTAGTTGAGAACTGCGTTCTCTGTAGCCACCTTTCCCATAGTTTCACTTGCCGGCAATCCGCCCGCACACGGTCCGGGTTCTGAGATACCGGGCGTCAGGCCGGATTCAGCTCAAATTGCAGTGATTTGCGGCCGATTTAAGGGCCGAAGGCCGATTCGTGGCCGCCAGCACGCGGTTTCCGCGGGAACTGAGAAGATGGCGGAAAACGCGGTTTGACGAGCCTGCAGCGGAGCGGTATTCTGCCCCGCTTCATGGACCTTCAAGGGAAGGTCAACGGGGTCAGTTCACCCCCCGAAAACTGGTGACGTGCGATTGCTGGAGGATACCGAACGGAGGCCCTTAGGGGATTAGATACGGCAGCCGGCCTGAGGCGATTAGCCTAAGGCAACGAAGCTGAAGTTCTTAACAAAACCCAACGAGGCTGAAGTCTAACACAACCAGCACTCACACAATTGTTCTGTTCGAGTCTGACCTTCAACAAACAGACTCGAAACGGCTGCGAAGCAGCTGAACACAGGAGATCGGCAATGGCTGAGATTGTTGTGAAAGAGATTCTGGACGCGGGCGTGCACTACGGGCACAAAGCCAGTCGCTGGAATCCAAAGATGCGTCCTTACATTTATGGACGCCGAAACCAGATCCACATTATTGACATCAAAGAGACGATTCGCGGACTGATTCGCGCGAAGAAGTATCTGATGCGTGTCGCCGCTCATGGCAGCCTCATTTTGTTCGTAGGAACAAAGCGTCAGGCTGCTGCCTCCCTTGAAGAACTGGCCACCGAATGTGGAATGCCGTTCTGCACGGAGCGATGGCTGGGTGGAACTCTGACAAACTTCCGAACTGTTCGCAGTCGTCTGAAGCGACTGGAAGAACTCGAAGAACTGCGTGATTCCGGTGAGCTCGCTCAGTACAGCAAGAAGATGCAGTCCACTCTGCTTCGCGAGTATCGCAAGATCTATCGGAACCTGAACGGGATTCGACACATGAACCGCCTGCCTGAGTGTCTGGTGGTTGTTGACCCCAACAAGGAAAAGAACGCCGTTCACGAAGCTCACCTGCTGGGCATCAAAGTTGTGGCCCTGATCGATACGGATTCTGATCCGGATTCTGTCGACCTGCCAATTCCAGGGAACGACGACAGCCTGCGATCCATCAAGCTGGTTGCTCAGCACCTGTGTGATGCCATCAAGCAGGGTAAGTCGCTGCGTAAGGAAGAGCCACGCAAAGAAGAACCGGGCGAAGAGCCAAAAGCGGTTCCAAACATCAACTAGTTGACTGAGTCGCGCAGCGTCGCGATTCGATCGAAGTATGGGAACCTGTTGAGTCGTTCTGTGTCTGAGCGGCTTAACAGGTCATGCATCACCTTTTTATACATGTTGAGTTCACTGGAGAACTCAGTCAGGTCCACAGGACCAAATATCTCGGGAGAGTAATAATGCCAGACGTAACTGCTGCAGACGTGAAAGCACTGCGTGAACGCACTGACCTGCCCATGATGGAGTGCAAGCGCGCACTCGTGGAAGCAGACGGCGATGCCGACAAGGCCGTCGAGATCCTGAAGAAACAGTTCAAGAAGATTCAGGACAAACGATCCGAAAACGCAACTGAAGAAGGTCGTATCTTCATCGCCATCACCGAAGATCGGTCGGAAGCTGCCATGATCGAGATTCAGTGCGAATCCGCCCCGGTTGCCACCGGCGAAGCACTGGAAGCACTTGGAACAGCGGCCGTCAATCAGCTGTTGAATGGCCCAGGAGCCGATTCACCAGAAGCACTGATGTCACAGACACCGGAAGGTTCCAGCCAGTCACTGCAGGATCTGTATGAAGACTTCGTCAACAAGATTCGTGAGAAGACTGTTGTCGTTCGTATCGATCGTGTTGCTGGCCCTGCCGGCGGTTATGTCCACCACGACTTCAAGACAGGTGTCGTGTTTCAGGCAAAGGGTGAAGCAAAGAACCCGGAGATTCTTCGCGATGTCGCAATGCACATTGCCGCTCTGAAGCCCGTCTGCTGCCATGCCGAAGAGCTGGATGCTGCGATTGTGGAAGCAGAACGCAACACGCACTCCGAGGCAGCCCGTGCCAGTGGTAAGCCGGAACAGATCATCGACAAGATTGTTGATGGCCAGATGAAGAAGTTCTTTGCAGAAAAAGGTGTGTTGCTGTATCAGCCATTTGCAAAGGACGACAAGAAGTCAGTCCAACAGGTCCTGACTGAAAACAATCTCGAAGCTGTTGGCTTCAATCGCTGGAAAGTGGGCATTGCCTGATTTCGAGCCAGTATGAGAATCTCAGAGACAGACTGTTCGCAGTCTGTCTTTTTTTGCGCTGTAGCCGCGCTCTATGAGCCCGCAACTCGCTTCGTCATTCAAGGGATTTCCTGCGATCTCATATAAGTGAGCTGGCCGCGTTTTTGCCCCGAGGCCTCACTGGGTCGTCATCGACTTTCGCTACGAAAGAGCGGCGACATTGAACATGGCAACGGCCCATCACCTGTTCACGAGAATCAGTCGACGCATATTTCGTCCCGAGGCGTTGGATTCGCCCTGGGCCAACGCTGGCAAAATGACACCATCAATCACAGCCAGTGAGATGATGTGTTTCTTATGCGATCGGTCTGAATAAACGCTCCAGCTGCCGGCCCCTATCTCGTCCACCTTCTTCTGCAGGAACTGGTCGTAGCTTGAGTAAACGTCTGTGCTGAAGCAGCAGGGGTCCGAGTAATTCAGGACCTGTACCTGCCGTCTGTTACTCCCGATCGCACCAAGCGCAAAGATCTCCAGCCAACTGGCGACGCCGACTGCTTTGTCGGTGATGCCATCGCCGTCGCCGTCTGCTTCTCCGTAGAGTGGCTCGTAGAACTGCTCACTGTCACCCCATGACCCTGGGGACAGCTTTCGTGCATAAAGTGGCATTGCCCCGGCGACCGGGAAACTGGTGCGAATGCGTGGATCAATTGCCGCGCAAAAATGAGTGGCCCAGCCGCCGCCGGACAGACCAATCATCGTCACATCCTGAGCTACCTTCGTCACTGCATAGAAGGAGTTAATCGTTTGAACGACCGGTTCCACAAACAGTCGAAACACGGTGCCGTCCGCCAGGTGCGGAGTCAGCACGCGGAACATGTCATCATGTCTGGGCCCAAACGAAACGACTTCGCCGCTTGGGATTTTTGCCGTATTGTGCTGGTTCCAGCCAATGAGCGGCATGTCGACCATTGCCACCTGAAACCCCGCCCTGAGCAGAGCATTCGCAGAATCATTGACTCCTTCACCGATGGGCCCCGGACGACGATGACCGGAATGAATGATCACGAGGCGGCGGCTGTTTGTGTTAACAGCCTTCGGCTGCAACAAATAGCACGTGGCATGAAACTCGAACGGAGCGACATCAATACTGAGCCGTTCGACAGAGCGGGCCGGTTCGGAGTCGATCCCCTTCAGGTCGTTTTCGAAGATCTCGGCCGCAACCGCTTCACGTTTCGGAAGCGCTGTGACCGGCAATCCATCGGGCCAGAGATAGCGAATCAGTTTTTCGCGTCGGGCTTCGGCCTCTTTTTCGGACGCAAATCGGATCAGCCCTGAAGGATCGTATTCTGCCAGCTTTTGACCGGGGGTTTCCTGAGCAGACAGATTCGCAGTCGTACCGATCAACAGCAGAGGGAGCAACAGCAGAGGGAGCAACAGCAGAGGGAGCAACAGCCGCATGAAAATTCTCCGGGAGTCCTGATCGATTCAGTGTACCTCCATGAGGACTACTGGCGAAATCCACTCGAGGGCTTTCGGCCGGAGTGCTTCAATCTTAGCGGAGCGGCGCGAGCCGTCCGGCCAGGCACGGTTACGAGGCGGCTGCCGATTCGCTCCATTCGAAACCGCAGCATCGTTTCTCCCGGTCAAAGACCCTGCGTTACTTTGCTGACGCAATTGCCTGTTCGGCGAGTTCCCTCGCGCTCATTGTATGGACATTGGATCGACCGGTCTGGTCTCGAGTGACCAGCAGATAACGCCCAACGTGCCGTTCGGTGACGCGGGCCTTGGCATCCAGAGGAGCAACAATCAGCAGCTGCAGTCCAAATCTCTGGAACAGATCAAGAGCGTACTCCGCATACTGGTCGTCAATGCGGCTGAACATCTCGTCCACAACAACGAAGTGGAAACGATCGCTCGTCTCAGCGTCCGGATCAATGTCGTACTGATAGGCAATGGCAGCCACCAGAATCGTGAACGCGAGCTTTGCCTTTTCACCGCCCGACTGTCCCGTGCTGTCCTCGTAGTAGCTGCGTTCTTCACCCGTGGTCGCATCACGTTCCTGCGCTGCAAAATCGAACCACCGCCGAACATCTACCACTTTGCTGCGCCAGCGAGTCTCGTTCTGAAGACGGTGAATCAGTTTCTGAATCCGTTCAAACTTTGCTTCATCAAGCACAGTGCCGGACTCTTCCATGCAGGCATGCAGCTCCTGACGGAACTCGAGGATTTCTGAATCCTGCACAGGCCGGGAAACCAGCTGCATGTGAGTTCCGGATCGATACTCCAGTTGCATGAGTGCACTGTTGAGCTGAGCAATTCGGTCCTCGATCGCAAACCGTTCCTTCTCCAGTTCGCTGTTCAGGAGTCCGAGTTCACGAGCCACCTTCTGATTGAGCCGTTCACGAAATCTCTGCTCGTGACGTGGCAGATCGTCCGCGCGAATCGACCGCAGCAGTTCGAGGAACGAGTCCAGGTACCGTGGTGAGGGATCGAGATCTCCTCGCGCTTCCGGAAACTTAACGAGGAACCGACTCATCTCCTTCAGGAGGCGAGTTTCAATGGGCTGCACGGCATTCCGCAGCCGCTGACAGTCACGTTCGCCCGTGCGTCGGAACTCAGATTCAACAGACGTGAAGTTTTCAGGAAGTAATTCCGTTTGTCCAAGCCGTTCGTGAAGTTCAGCAAAGACTGATTTCAACTCCTCCAGCCGGCCAGTGTTCTCAAGCTCGTCCAGCATCTGCGCGGCTGAAGAGATCCTGGCATCCGCATGTGCCAGTGCCACCTTCGCTTCGCCCTCCCTCACACCAAGAGCATCTCGTTCCTGCATCAGCAGATCGAGGTCACTTTGCAGCTGATTGTGTCGTTCACGAAGCACCCTGGCCGTATCATTTTCCGATTCCAGATCCTGCTTCTCCTGCTGTAGGTCGTGCAGAGCCGACTGGGCAGAGGAAACATCGATGTCAGCGAATACGGAAATCTGCAACGCATCATCGATTTGCTTTAGCTGCTTCTGAACCTGCTGCTCCGCTTTGCGCAGCTCTGCCAGGGCATCTCCTGTTTCCAGCTGACTCTGCTGAATCCGAGTCAATGCAGCATTCAAATGGGTTCGCTTTTCCTGGTTCTCCCAGCCCAGAATAAACCCGGCACGGTCGTTGGTATGCTGACGATCATCTTTAATGTGATGATCCTCGTTTCGCACGTGCAGGTCCCGCGTCATCGCTGGACCATGAAATGCCTGGAAGTCATCCAGCGATTCACAGCATCGGTAGTCATAATGCTCGTGAAGCTCGGCCTCGACCCATGGAAACAGAGCGTGACTCTCACGCAGCTGCAGCTTGCCAATCATTGACTCCGGATCAGCGACAGATCCTTCCAGCCGTCGCTGACGATGCCGAACTCGGATGTACTCCAGTTTCTGTGGAGCCCCTTCCGCATCTTCCAGTCGATTGTTGTCGATGTACCGACTGACTTTCCTGTAGATCCGGTCCGAGACCAGCAGGCTCAGGCCCAGTCGACGCAGCAGCATCTCAATCGAAGCTTCCCACGACTTTTCTGCCGGGCTGACAGAAATCATCTCCGCAGCGAATGGTAAGTCATCCGTTGAAAGTTCAAGTTGATTGCAGAGTGTCTGTCGCACTTCGATCAGTTGCCGCGGCACGTTGTTTCCCTGCTGCTGAAGCGCTGCGAGCTCGGATCGAATTTCCTGAGCCTGTTCTTTCAGGTCTGCATTCCTGAGCAGAAGTTCCTCACGTCGATCCTGACGGTCGGCAGAGTGATCGAGACGGTCACGACCGAATTCAAGTTGCCTCCGCAGCTCGATCAAGTCCCCTGCTGAAGTCAGGGGTTCGATACAGCCCACTGTAGTTGCAGCCGTTTCCAGCAACGTGCGCTGCTTCTGTCGCCGTTTCAGATTCTGCTCAGCATCCGCAATGAGACGTGGCAGCTCACTGAGTCGCAGACCACCAGCAGATTCAATCTCATTCTCCACGCGACGCAGTTGTTGCTGACAGCTGTTAATGTCTGTGCCAATTTGATCTCGGCGCTGACGAATCTCCTGAATGCTGTTCCGGAACCGGCGCGACTCAGGCTGAAAGACCTCCAGTGTCTGCTGGCAGAAGAAGGCGTCAGTCGCCAGCAGCTGCTGTTCAGCAGATTCAAGTTCTGCCCTGCAGCTGCGCCATTGTCCACCCGTTGACTCAATTGGCTCCAGAAGCTCCAGCTGATCTCGCACTCGAACAAGCGATCGATGAGACTCACTCAGCTGAGCAAAGTGGGTTAACAGACTATCAACAGTTTTTCCCCATGACCTTGATTCCAGCATGTGGTCCCGAATGAAATCGTTCAACCGCTGAATGTCACGGACAGCGACCGTCTGGTTCAGCATGTCCATGGCCTTGCCGCGGAAGCCAGCCACACGCCTGAACCACTCGTGGTACTCCGAGTAGATTTTCGTCGTGCGGAATCCGGCTTCTTTGAGCTGCCCGGTAACTTCACCGCGTTTCAATCCCGAGAAGTCACGTGTGATCGACGACTCTCGATCGGCAAAGCAGTAAATCTTCTCTGCCTTTCCGTCGGCTGTCATGGATAGTACCTGCGCAAGCGTGAACCACTTGCCCGACGCCGCATTGCAGAAACAGGCCAACAGGACGGAGTAATGAGAATTGCCTGGACGCAGATAAAGAACCTCACCCCCGGACTCGTCGCTGCGACTGCGACGATCGTAGGCACCACGAATGTACGAACGCTCATCGCGCTCACGCTTGGCAGCTCCGGCCGCCACGTTGTAGTTGCGAACCGCTGGACGCACCAGCAGAGTCAGCAGGCTGTCAACCAGCGTTGATTTTCCGGATCCGTTGCGACCGATCAGAAGTGCGGTATCGCCGTCTGTTTCAATACTGGTGATCCGACCCGGATGATCCGGATGGTGACTGTCGAACGTACCCCAGTTACTGACTTCCAGCCGATGAAGACGGAAGCCTCGAAAGGGTGTTCGGTTCACAGGAGGCAAATCTGAGGACATGATGGAATCAGACTGGGAAGGATTCAGGAGGGAGAAGCAGCGTTCTTCAACGCATCACGCACAGCTTCCAGCTCTGCAGCGATTACACGGGCTTTCAAAATTCGGCGAATCTCCCATTCACCAGTGCGGTCTCCGAATCGCCGTACAAATCGCAACGACTCAAGCGTTCGCAGTGCGGCCAGCAGGCTTCGTCGAAGGCTGACGTCGTCTGACTCGGCGGGAAAGAACGGTCGCCATAGCTGAAACAGCTGATCCGTGTGAATCACACATCGCTCGTTATCGACATCCTGCTGCTCAAAGCGATGCAGCTCGTCACGAAGCACAACAGTGAGCAGAGTCGCGTCATAACTGAGCTGAGTGCGACGGATCAGGCGAGGCAGCGGAGTACCCGACACTTCATCGGCTTCCGGTTGCCGCAACCATGCAAGACCCTCGTCGTCATCCACGGCCAGTTGCAGACCAACGATAGAAAAATACTCCTCCAGTGGAGAGATATTCCGCTGCAGGACATTCCATTGTCTTTCGTCTTCGCGATAGATCACCCCCTGCAGCAGGCGAACTGCTGTCTCACTCCATTCCTGGGTGTCAGAAGAAGATTGAGCCGACGCACTCATGAGATTGCCATTTCCTCAGAAACAAAAACAACGCGTGGAATGCGAACTACCAGCATGCCGGTCTGCTCCATCGCACCAGGAATGACCACATCTTCGGGCAGGCCTCCGTCAATCAGATGGGGGCCCTCCGAGGCCAGCTGCATATATCCAAGCACCTCCATGACGCCTGTTGTGGGTGGATGCAGCTCCAGCAGTTCATCGAGCGTGATCATGCCACGCTCTGACACCGCTTCCTCCACGTTCGAACGGATTCTTCGAAAGTCGATCCGGGACAGCCGGGAAAACTCGGCCAGTCCTTCCCCACCCGGCAGTGAGTCTGTGCCGGCACTTGTGAGGTCGATTGTCTCAAACGTCATTGGCGGCGACCAGAATCGACGCCCCACCGGCGAATACACTCGCACAGAGTCATCGACGGACAGACTCACACGATCTGTCGGAGGATTTTGAGCCTGACCGGCCGCAAGCGTCTTTATTTCCTGTAACACCTGTGAAATGCGCTGGCCCTGCTTTTGATTGCCTGGATCCAGAAGTCGCCGAATCGTCGCTGACAGTCTTCGTTCTGTTTCAGTGACACGAGCAGCCTCAGTCAGGAGTACCGGGAGCATTTGCCGCACAGTCTGGAGTCCATCCTGCTGGTCCGCGAGTTGCTCCAGCTGTTCCAGACTACGAATCAATTCACGTAGTTGAGACTGGCGATCAGCTGACTGAATGAGCCTGAAGAACTCGTAGAAGCTGACGCCCTGGTCGTCTTCCCGAAGTGAGTCTTCTGCATCCAGTGCCTGTTCAAGGATGCCGCCTCGTGACTCACCAGCGGCCATCAATTGCTGCTGGACGGTTGCCGTGATCTGTCGAAAGCGTTCCTCCACAGCACGGAAGTCCCGCTGCAGTTCGCTGAGCAGCGATACGCTCATTCCAAACTGTTCACGGATCCGAGTATCACTGAATCTGGAGGCATCCTCACCCTGCTCGATCGCCCGGATCTGCTGCTCGATCGCAGCTTTCTGAAGCTTCAGATCAGACACCCGCATATCAGAATCATCAGATGCGCCCACTACGACCTGCCGCAACGAATCGACGATTAACCTCAGCCGTGATTCGGTGCCAATGAATCCGAGCTCTCGCTGTTGTGACTGTTCCAGAAACCGGAGCACTTCTTCCGATGCGGAGGTCAACTGGTAGACTGCTTCTTCGCAGTCTGTTTCCAAAGCTCTTCTCAGCCAGCAGCGATCAGGAGACGACCACTCATTCAGGTAATGCTCAGCACGGTCTGTTAAGACATGCGGACAGGATGTATGCACACTCTCCTGAAACGACCGGAGCGCGACCAGAAGTTCAGTGTGAGTCCGCGTGACGGCGACTGGACGTTTGAACTGCGCGTGCAGAAACGCAGCGACCCACGGCGCGGAAGCGGCGCGCAGAAGGCGGATCGCCGGCGAAGAATCAAAGTGCATTTGCAGCGACTCAGCGTCCATACGGCCACTATACGAGTGCCCGAATGACGTCTCACGCGCTATCCCCTGTTTTGAAACAACAGGCACAAACCGACGCGGTGCAGGTCAGTCTGGGGAAGCCTGTCCGATCTCCTAACCGCTAAAGTCCCGATAATCAGCAGAGTCGGCGACGTAGCCTGGCGATACAGTGGTCCTGGTGTAGCGGCCGGCGCGCTTTCAGTCCCGATGCTCTTCCATCATCTTGCGAGCATCCAGCATTGCCTGCTGCCAGCCTGGGAGTTCGCAGAGCCCCGGCTACAGTTCTGGCAACATCGCACTCTGTGCTTAGCCTGCTTCCCGCATTCGGAGTGAAGGCTTTTCGATGGTGACGATCGTGTTCGGCGCGACGCTGTTGCTCAGCGTGACACTGCTGCCGATTTGACTGCCGGCGCCAATCACGGTCGTGCCGCCAAGAATCGTTGCGTTGGAGTAAACCGTCACGCCATCTTCAAGCGTTGGGTGTCGCTTGCTGCCGCGGATCAGATTGCCATCTTCATCGCGAGGAAACGACCATGCTCCCAAAGTGACTCCCTGGTACAGGGTTACTCCGGTGCCGATCTGGCAGGTCTCTCCAATCACGACACCGGTTCCATGATCGATAAAGAACGACGGGCCAATCTGAGCAGCCGGGTGAATATCGATTCCCGTTTCGCGGTGCGCCCACTCTGTCAAAATCCGAGGCAGATAAGGGATTTGCAGCTGGTGCAACTGGTGGGCGACTCGATAGATGCAGATCGCGAAGATTCCGGGGTAGCAAAGCACGATCTCGGCGTTGGTACGCGCGGCCGGATCACCCTCGAACGCTGCCTGAACATCGGTCATAAGAGTCTGACGAAGCTCAGGAAGAGTGCGCAGAAACTGACGCGTCAGAAAGTCCGCATCAGGCGGATCGTTCCCATGCAGTTTCAGGGAGACCTGGTGCGAGAGTGATCTCCCGATCTCAATCCGCAGTCGAGAACGAATGCGAGTCAGTAGTTCACTGCATTCCGCAACCTGAGCGAGATCATTCTCAAGCCGGCGGGTGCGACCAAATCCAGGAAACAGAACCTCCTGAATGTCACGGGCAGCAGCGACAACGCCATCCACCGAAGGAAGTGTCTCTCCCGATTCCCCCAGCGATGAGACCAGTTGACCAGCAATGTCGTCCATGGAAACGAGGTCTTCCGGGCGGGAACTCATACGCGGGGTTCGATTGAGAGAGACAGGGGCGAGTGAAGGGGTTGTCGATACCGGGGGAGGGGACGCTGACTGACCGGAGATTCTCCGTACGAGCCGGCCCACCATGCCGGCAACGGAGTTTGTCGATGGGGTGTCTGAATCATGGCTCACAGCGTGTCTCCAACAGAACGCAGGGGATACACGAATGATCTGGTCAGTCTTCTGTTAACCGTTTTGACGGTTGTACAGTCATCGGCGATCACGCTCGTAAACCTGATCTGTGTGCAGCGTGCACTCCGTTGGTCGCTGACATGAGTCCGATAAGGCTGGAATACGAATCCTCATCGTTAAAGCCTGGCTGACCGGACCTGCCTTCCACCCGGATTCCCTCGTGGATCGCGGGCTGATTCGGCAGGAACTGCCGGTCCTCCCACTGAATCCCGGCGGCCTGAATGTCGATAACAGAACTGGGTTCGCAGAACGGACCACTCGTCGGGGGGCGAGCAACCGGGACGACACGGGGGCGTGCATTCAGATGCCGCAACAGGCTCAGATTACCAGCAGTGAATACTGGCAGGATGCGCGCAGACCGCTGACCTGTCTCCTGTTTTTACTGCCGTGGATTGCGCTCTACGAAGCCGGCGTAATCATGCTGGCCGACAAAGATCCAGATCAGCTGCGCAATGGGGCTGACTACTGGATGAGATCGCTGCTCTCAGCAGCCGGACTCGGGCAGATTCTCTTTCTTCCACTGCTTGTCGTCGCCGTGATGCTGACATGGCACGTCATGCGTCGGCATCCGTGGCAGGTGAAACTGGAAACGCAGGTTGGCATGCTGGGCGAAAGCCTGCTGTTTGCAATTGCTCTGCTGGCTGTTGGGCAGATTCACCAGGTGCTGTTTCTGAGTCTGGCACCGCCGACAGACTCACAGACCGCGCTACTGTCAATCGGGGACGGTAGCCTCACTCGAGCCGTCTCGTACGTCGGTGCCGGCGTCTATGAGGAAGTAATGTTCCGGCTGTTGCTGGTCCCGGCAGCATACGGTTTCTTTCGGTTGTTTGAGTTTCCTCAGAAATCAGCGGCCGTGATGGCGGCGGTCTCCACGGCATTCATCTTTGCGATGGCGCACCACATCGGTCCCGCAGCCGATCCGTTCAATCTGTATACGTTCTCATTTCGAGCTGCAGCCGGGACGTTCTTCGCGGCCGTGTTCTTCGTGCGTGGATTTGGGATTACGGTCGGCACACATGCAGCCTACGACCTGCTGGTCGGAGTTGTACTCGCGGACTCCGTGTAGCCAGCGTCTGGTCAACGCATAAACGGCGGCGGCGAATGTTTGAACGCCGCTCCCATCGCACCTCCACGGCGTGGCTCCTGATGGAGCAGGAAATTCTGTCAGGAATCCGCAGCGTCGTGCGCCGCCATTCAATTGCACTTCGCGGGGATCAGATTAGGCTTTCTCTGTCACACCCTGCCCTCCCCTCGGAGAGACCAATGCTTCGGAATTCCCTGCCACTCCTGCTTCTGTTTTCCTCAGTGGCCGCGGCCGACCCTTCTGCCCGCTTCAAGTCCGCCGTTCAAAGGATCCCTGCGTCAGAAAAACAGGTCACGCTGTTCAACGGCAAAGACCTCTCCGGCTGGAATGGGGACACGAAATACTGGTCTGTGAACGATGGCATGATTCGTGGCGCCAATTCCGCCCCGGTTCCGTCAAGCAGCTATCTGTTCACGAAAGACAGTTATCGCAACTTCCGATTGCTGCTCGAAGTAAAGCAGACGCTGGGCCCGGAATACTCAACCATGCATTCAGCCGTGTGTGCTCTGGGTGAGCAATTTACCGACAAGGGAGACAACGCGTTTGGGTTCAAAGGCCCCCTGTTGATGTTCTGTCACGACTGGGGCATCTGGGATGCGTATCGCCGAAATCGAACGGTTGATCGCGGCCCCGGGCCTCAGGTCGAAAAGAAGGGCGACTGGAACCTTGTGGAGATCCTTGTTCAGGGCAATCGAATTCGCTTCGTGGCGAATGGACGTCAGGTTTTCGATTTCACTGACAAGCCGGAGATGCTGCAGAATTCTCCCATTGGACTGCAGCTTCACAGTAACGGACGCAAACAGGAGTACCACTTCCGAGGACTGATCCTCACGAAGAACCCTCAGGATACGCTCGTGACTGCAAAGGAACTCTACACCGGAAAACCGGAGGTGCAGGAATCGGTTGCTCAGGGAATTAAAGTCGAACAACCGAAACCAGAGCAGGGTTCAAAGATCTCAGACGCAGAATTCAACGCCGGCCCTCGTCCCACGTGGATCTGGGGGAAAGACGACAATGCTGACTACACTCTGCGAACAACATTTAAAGCGTCTGGCGTTTCGGCTGCTCGACTGATGGCGTCCAGCGACAACGTCGGAGAAGTGTTCATCAATGGCAAACGAGTGGCCAGTGGAACGGAATGGTCCAGTCCGATGGTCGCTGAAGTGACGGCAAACCTGAAAGAGGGCGAAAATGAAATCCTTGCCAAAGTGGGAAACCAGGGAGGCGTTGCCGCCTTTGTGCTGAAGCTGGCAATTCGAGACAGGGACGGCAAAGTTTCGCATGTGGTCAGTGATCTCAACTGGACGACTGCCACAAAGAACCTCCAAAACGGTGAGAAGGTCGCCGCACGCGGCCGTTACGGAGATGGCCCATGGGGTCCTGTCTTTGCGAACTCAGCCGGGCACACAGGCCGCGTACCGCGTGGCGTCTTTGAGACACTGCCCGGTTACAAGGTGGAAAAGCTGTTTCATGTCCCGAAAGACAAACTGGGATCGTGGGTTTGTATCGCTTTTGACAACAAAGGCCGACTGTTAGCCAGCGATCAGGGCGGCAAAGGAATCTGCCGCATCACTCCGCCACCGCCAGGCAGTGATGCAGAAACTGTTGTCGAACATCTCGACTTTTCCAGGTGCGAGGTGAAACCGTCCGGAGCTCAGGGCATGCTCTATGCCTTCGACAGCCTCTATTTCAGCTGTAACGGCGGACCTGGCAGTGGACTTTATCGAGCCCGAGACCTCGATGGCGACGATCAGTTTGATGAGTGCGTCCTGCTGAAAAAGTTTCAGGGAGGCGGGGAGCATGGCCCGCACTCAATACGTCTCAGCCCGGATGGACACCGCATTTTTGTGATCGCGGGCAACCATACCGAACCGCCATTCAAAGCAGGCGAAGATCTCGACAACAAACTCTACGGAAGTCGTATCGCCTCCAACTGGGGCGAAGACCTGTTGCTGCCGAGGATGTGGGACGCCAACGGGCACGCTCGTGGACGGATGGCGCCCGGTGGCTGGATTGCCAGTACGGATGCAGACGGAAAGTCATGGGAGATCTGGAGCATTGGCTACCGGAATCCGTACGACATGGCCTTCAATGCAGACGGAGAGCTGTTTGCTTACGACGCAGACATGGAATGGGATGTGGGTGCGCCATGGTATCGCCCAACTCGAGTGGTTCACGCGACGCCCGGAAGTGAGTTCGGCTGGCGCAGCGGAACCGGCAAGTGGCCAACTTATTATCTCGACAGTCGCCCGCCTGTTGTAGACGTCGGCCCTGGCTCGCCTGTAGGAGTCGACTTCGGCTACGGACTGAAGTTCCCAGCGAAGTATCAGCGAGCACTTTACATCTGTGACTGGACCTTCGGGACAATGTATGCGATCCACATCACGCCGGATGGAGTCACCTACAAAGCCGAAAAGGAAGAATTCGTTTCCCGGACACCATTGCCGCTGACCGACTGTGCGGCCGGTCCCGACGGCGCTCTCTACTTTTCTATTGGCGGTCGAGGCAACCAGTCTGAGCTCTACCGAGTCACTTATGTCGGTGACGAATCAACGGAAGCGGCTGAACTAAAGAATGAAGAGTTTGCTGAAGACCGCACAATCCGGTCAATCTTCGAAGAGTTTCAGGGCCAACAGGAACTGGACCCCAATGACATCCGAGCGGCAGTTGAGGGACAGGGCATTACCGGAGAAACAGTTCGAGAGGTCATCAAACAACCTGCCATGCGTTACGCCATGCGAAGCGTGCTGTCCGGAATGTCCAGTCCCGACTTCCTGGTCATGGGACTCAACGGCCGCAATCGCACGCCCACTCAGCGGTATGACATTATTGTCACCATTGCGCGAATGCGATTGCCGGATGATCGCCGGTCAGAACTCCTTGATATCTCCCTGAATTCAATGTTGAAGGATGAGTTCGCCGACCTGCCAGCTGACCTTAAACTTGAGTATCTGAGGACTGCCTCCCTGGCACTCATCCGTCTGGGGAATGGCGAACAGGCAATCAAGACGGATGCAGCTCAGGCAATGGCAACGGCAATCGCTCCAGCCTACCCAACGGGCAATCGCGACATCGATCGTGAACTCTGTCAGCTTCTGGTTTATCTGAACGAGCCAACCGTCGTTGGTAAAACGGTCAGACTCATGAATGAGGAACCGTATCGAGAAGATATCGATATGGGCGAACTACTGACACGTAACGGAGGCTATGGTCGAGCAATCAGAAACATGATTGAAAACCAGCCGGACAGGAATCAGGTCTGGTATGCGTTCTGTCTGCGGGTCGCAAAGGCTGGCTGGACGGCACAGTCTCGAGCCGACTACTTCCGCTGGTTTGCAAAAGCTTCCGAGTGGTCGGGCGGAAACAGCTTCCGCAAGTTCCTGCAGAACATTGAGAATGAAGCGTACGCGAGCACGACAGAGAATGAAAAAGTCATGCTGGAAGCACTCAAGGTAAGAGCTCCGTTCCACATGCCCGAGTTGCCGAAACCGAAAGGCCCTGGAAAAGCATGGACACTCGAAGAAGTGCGAGCACTCGCCAGAGACGGTCTGAAAGGGCGCAGCTTCGAAAACGGACAGCGAACGTTTGCATCAACGCGATGCGTTCTGTGCCATCGGTTCGCCGGCAACGGCGGTGCGACCGGGCCGGATCTGACTCAACTGGCCGGACGTTTCAATGTTGATGCTTTGACCGAAGCCATTCTGGATCCGAGCAAAGTCATCAGCGATCAGTACCGCGCCAGCAGCGTGCTGACCGACGCCGGAAAAACAGTTAATGGTCGCATCGTTGCCGAGAACGAGGAGCAGATCAGCGTGCTGACGGATCCGGAAGACAGCACAAAAGTAGTGGACATCAGAAAGTCCGCAATTGAAGAGATCCTGCCTTCTCAGGTTTCAATCATGCCGGCCGACCTGCTTAAGCCCCTGAATCGGGACGAAGTGCTGGACCTGCTGGCATATCTGCTGTCACGTGGCGACGAGCAAAATCCGATGTTCAAAAAGTAAATGTTGCCAAATGTTGCCTTAGGGCTGATCACCTGCGGTCGGGCTCCGCAGAACCGAGAGCTGCCCCCATAAGAGCCGACACCCAAAACAGTTCGTCGAAACCGCAGACAGGAAACAAACAACGCCACATCGAGACGAACTGTTTTCGCGAGGTCCTGATCGAACAAACGTTGCGTTGCCGTAGAGCGGCGGCGGACTGGAAGTCCGTCCTGCACCCTCGTCCCAACGAATCAACATCGGAACTGCCCGGTTCCGTTTCTGAATTCAATTCCGGGACAGCTGTTCAGCTGATATCCACTTCCACAGATTGCTGGCAGTGACGTGCGGGCCTGACCACGTAAAAACGTTACAAATTACCCAGGAACTCTCACTCTTCACCGAACAGTCAGACATTTCCCTGCCAGTTTCGTCTCCCCGCCTTTCGTGGGGGGAGCCTTTCGTGGGGGGGAGGTTAGGCCCCTCCCTCCTTATTGATGTTGATACCCGATCCCTGTATCACAGTTGGTCATGACAACTCCTGCCGTAGAATTCTTCAACGTCACCAAGACTTTCGACGACCTTGTCGCGGTCAACGACGTTTCATTGAGCCTGCCGCGTGGCAAGACTCTGGGGCTGATCGGCCCGAACGGTGCCGGAAAGACAACGCTCCTGAGAATTCTGGTGACGCTCGCTCGACCAGACTGTGGCGATGTGCGCATCAATGGTCACTCTGCGATTCGTGACCCTCTGATGGTGCGACAGATGCTGGGCTTCATGCCGGCCGAGTTCGGCAGCCCGCGAAACCTGAATATCGGTGAGTACCTCGATTATTTCGGCTGCCTTCACGGAGTCAGCTCGAAGGAGCGACCAAAACGCATTCGCGAAGTCTGTGAGCTGACTGACCTGACCGGTCGTGAGCAGGTCATGGTCAAAGGCCTCTCCACCGGGAATCGCCAGCGACTTCTGCTGGCCAAAACGTTGCTTCATGACCCGGATCTGCTGGTCCTTGACGAACCGGCGAGTGGTCTCGACCCGCGCGCGAGAACGGAGTTGCGTGAGATCGTCAGAACGCTGGCGTCGATGGGCAAGACCATCATCATCAGTTCCCACATTCTGCCCGACATTGAAGACTTCAGTGACCGCATCAGCATCATGGAAGCCGGGCGGCTCGTGATTGACGGTGGCCTGAATGAGCTGCGAGAAACGCATGCCAGTACCACTCGAGTCGTCAGGATTCGAGTTCCGGAGGCAGACTGGGACCGAGCCAAAAAGTTGTTGGGAGAACCAGCAGAGATTGAGTCAGTCCGTGAACGTGATCACTTCATTGAGCTTTCGACGAATGCGGAGAACGTGAACTTCACACTGGGAATTCTGCTGGAGCACGACATTCGCGTTCTGCAGTTTGCCGAAGACGAACCAAGTCTGGAAGAGATCTTCATGCGAACCACTGCGGGGAAAGTAACATGATCGCGCTGCTCGGCCGTCTCCGCAATCAGTTCCGCGACAGTCCGACGTACGGTCGTGACCGCGCGAGCCTGTTTTCCGGAGGGAACTTCGGCATCATCGGACTGTTGCTGAACGCAATGGTTCTGCTTCCAATGATGCTCCTGATGCTCGAGATGAATGACCGAGAGATCAGGATGTTTCTGGGAGCACTTGAGTTTGGGCAACTGCTGTCACTGATACTCGCCGGAGGGACAGCCGGCCTGATTACATTGCTGGTGCCATTGCGCATGACGACTCTCTTTATGGGACCCCGCACCGGTCGCTATTTCGACCAGATTGTTCTGAGCGGAATATCTCCGTTTCGATTCTTGATCGGCAAAGTCACATCGCAGAACCTGTTTCTTGGCATCTGCCTGTTCATGATGATTCCTTATGTCGTGCTCAGTCTGACGGTGGGGGGCATCGACCTTCTGACATTTCTCGCATGTATCATTCTGCTGTGGGTGTACAGCATCATGTTGTCACTGGCCACCCTGTGGACCTGTCTGTACATGAATGAAGTCCTCGCAGCTATGTTTGTGATTGCAGGTGCTGCAATACTCGGCGGATTCGGAGCGGTCCCGTTTGGTTTCAATCCGATCGCAGTGACCCCCTTCCCTGCGCTGGTTCAGTCTCTGTATACCTCACTACCACCAAACTTCTTCGGCATCACTCAGCCAAAGGGATTCTGGGTTCATTTTGTCAGCTGTTTGACCGGGATGTCGCTGATTTCACTTCTGGCACTGCTGGCACTATGGGTCGGACCGTTGTATGGAATCATCAAAGAAAACAGTACGTTTGGCGAAGTGGTCCGCCCTGGGGACAGCCGACGCAAACGATTGTTTCGACTGCGTCCCCACATACAGCGGCCATCTGAAATCGCGTTCTTTTATCAGAACCGCAGCGACCGTCTTGGCCGCATCGAAGGCCTGTGGAGGTGGGGAGGTTCGCTCACAGGACTAACTGCACTCCTGTGCTTCGCCTATGCATGTATGAGTGCGATTTTCCTGATTCCGCTGGGCATGGCAGGTGGCCGTGGGGCCATTGACTGGATCGGCGGATTTCACATCATGAATTTTGTGATCTACTCAGTCAGTCTGATTTTGGCTGGTTTTATTTTCTGTCATCCACTCAATACAACCTTCCTTCAGCTCCCGGTATTCGGTCGCGTTCGCGCCAGCACTGCTTTCCTTGACACCTTCTGTTTTATTCTATTCGCAGCAATTTCCACAGGCCTGCTGGAACTGGTTCCCCGCGCATTCGATTTGATGTTTGCGATTCCAACCGGCATATCAGTTATGTACCCGGGGGGGGCAGAACGCAGCTCAATGAGCAGTGTAGGCTTCTACCCGGTCGAGTTTATGGCACGTCTGACACCCATCATTCTGATATCTGCTCTCACCATCTACGCACTACTGCGAGCTCTTTGTCTGCAGGTGTGGGTAAAGTCGATGGCTACCGTGGGGGTCATTGGTCTGTACGGAATGGGGCTGTGTGCAGGGCCGGTGATCATCATGGAAGCAATTCTCGAGTTCCAACACCTGCAGTTCTTTCGCGACATGCGGCCAATGATGAGAGATATTGCAACAGCTTCACCCGTCATGTGTGGAGCCGTCATGTTTGGTGAGGATCATCGCATCCCGCCGGAGACGCCCTTCGGCTCCTTCTACATCGTTCACACCTTTGTGATTCTGCTTGCTCTGGTGTCGATCTACCTCAGCAGCCGAAAAGTCCGGAAACTTTATCTCGCTGATCCTCCGGAGGTGAAGTCATGAGCAGTCACATGATTCAGGCATGCTCACTTCTCGCCTGTTTTCTGCTCACGCCAATTGTGGGAGCTCAGGAAGATGAATTGAGAATGACAAAGTCGGGGGGTGGCCTGGACGTCGAGTTTCAGGCTGGCTTTGGCGACTTTGTGGATCGCCACGCTGCGACTTCGGTCTCTTTCCTGATGCGAAATAACTCAGGTCAGCAGATCACCGGATCGATGCGACTTGTAAACCCGGATACAAAGGCTCGAATCGAGCTGCGAGAAATTACGTTGAGTCCACAGGCTGGTCTCCGGGTCTCCACAATTCAGGATCTCAGCGAATGGACCGAGTGCTTTGCCGAACTAACCGATCCTCAGGGAGAGATCATCTGGCGACAGGCCGTCGATCTGACGGCCGGTCAGGGAGTCGACACGAATGTACACTATTGCCTGCTGATTCATGATTCAGCGCGTGCGATCAATTTTCCTCAGCTTGAAGTTCCCGCGAATCTCAATACAGCCCACCAGGCGGCTGCCGCTGAATCTGGTCGCCATGTCGCGATGCTGCAAACCCGGACGTGGCAGATTCCCGATCACCCGGCGCCGATGAGAATCGCAGTTGCCGCATTGATCCCCAAAGGAACTCGTGCTGGTGACATCAAAGCCATGAAATCACTCGCGGACTGGGTATGTGAGGGAGGCCACCTCTACTTCCGTACTGATGCCGACAAAGTACGTGACGCAATTATCAAACACCTTCCCCTTACGCCGGAACCTGAATTTCAGGACGGTGCGTTCTCGGTCCAGCGCGTCGGCCGAGGACAACTCGTTCGATACGAAGGCACCATTGTTGACTCTGCCGATTCTCCGGAGCATCGTCGGATCCTGACACGAATCAGCCAGACACCGGTAAATCGCGCCGGTTCTCTTCCGAAGAAGATCAGGGAAGAAGAAATTGAGAACGGCAGCGCAGAACTGAATCGAATCTACCTGTTGAGCTTCATTGGGCTCTACGGATTGTTTGGTGGCTTCTTCATGCTGATGCTGTTTCGACTAAAACGCCGCAAAGTCATGATCTATGCAGTGACTGTCGTCGTCGTCGCCACCATCGGTGCGGGAGTCCTTGGCAGTATGCTGCGACTCAGTCGGGGCGATCTCCGGTGGCGATCCATTACGTGGGGCGGAGCCGGCGGGATGACCCAGATGGCCCATATTGATCTGCTTTCAAGTGGTGCACGAAGTACGCAGCTGACTGTCAGTGGCATCCGACCGGACGTCCAGGTGATCGGTCCGGACAACAGTCGTGACTACTATTACTACGGATATGAGCCGGCGTCAGATCTGCCACAACCCTTTGAACTCCAACTCAACCGACTCAAGGAAAAAGACAGATTTCAGGTGGGTGTGCCGCTCACACCGTGGGGAACAAATCAGGCCATTGCCACCGACTTTATCCCGATGAACCAGACGGTGAATTTTCAGGTCCGACTCCTCTCGGATCTGTCCACGGTTGAGGTGCGCGTTGACAATCAACTCCCTTTCCTGCTGTCGAACGCCCGCATTATGGTTGGAACCACAACGCCCCCGGGTGTGAATAGCAGCAACGTTGCTGATGAGTACGGTTACTACGACAGCCAGCAGTTCACGACGTCAGCCGATGGCGCTGAAGAACGCTATTTCACTCTCCCCCTGCAGCCGATTGCCAGCAAAGCGCAGATCGCCACCTCAGCCGACCTGACGTGGCAAAGCCCAACGTCCGAAGACTATCACCGAATGCAGGTCGGCATCCGCAACTTTGTTCCTCCGCGAGTCTCACGCACTCGAGAAGTCACCGCATGGCTGATTGCGACAATCAATGAGTCACCGGGGCTGCGAATCGTTCCCGAGGACAGCGACTTCTACGAGCTTCAGGAGTCCCACATCTACATTCAGGAAATCCGCCCTGAAGACATCAACGCCCAGGCGTTTCGGCAGGCCATGAGTCCACGGGGCGTCCGGCCACAAGATTGAGAAACGCTATCGGCGCGATAGAAGTCTGACTCGCGGTTCGCTATCAATCGCCCCTTCCTTCCGTCACCAGAAGTCGTGCCATGTCAGACGTCCAGATTCCTCCCGTTACAGATCGACCGATTCGACTCGGCGTTCTGATTAGCGGCGGAGGCACAACGCTGCTGAATTTCCTTGAGTGTATCGAAGACGGTTCGCTCAATGCTGAGGTCGCTCTGGTCATCGCCAGTTCCGTCGACTGTCGAGGAATTGAGCGTGCTCAACAGGCAGGACTGAACTGTTGTGTTGTCGCTCGTCGAGGGTTTGGAAATACGGCAACATTTAGTGAACGAGTATTCGAACTGCTGCGCGAAGCAGAAGTTGATCTGGTCACGCTGGCTGGATTTCTGAGTTTGCTGGAGATTCCGACTGACTTCCACCACCGGGTGCTCAACATTCACCCATCTCTGATCCCTGCCTTTTGCGGCAAGGGGATGTACGGCCATCATGTGCACGAGGCGGCCGTGGCACGCGGAGTTCGCGTGAGCGGCTGCACGGTCCACTTTGCTGACAATGAATACGATCACGGCCCCATTCTGCTGCAACGTGCGGTGGAACTGCCGGATGGAGCCGACGCCGATACAGTCGCCAGTCTGGTATTCGAGCAGGAAAAAATCGCCTACCCGGAAGCAATTCGCAGATACCAGTCAGGCCGCCTCACAATCAGCGGTCGGGCAACCCGACTCGACGGCTAGAACGCATCGCTCGCCCCGGCCTGCTTGCAGATTCGTTTAACCGGCAGGCGCATGCGAATGGGGTGACCTGTGGTTTCCCCGATTGCGGAACGCCGGGCGTGCTTCTGGAATTTGAATAACGGAATCCGCCACAGCTTGAATTCAGAAGAGTGCGGAACAACACTGAGAATTCCTGTCAGGAACAGGGACTCGGCGGCGTCAGGCCCCGAGCCAATTGAGGAATCCAGCCGTTTGCAGGTCGACAATGTCCAGCACCAAACCACTGCCATTTGACGAAGCCACAGTCCGAGCGATTGCGGAAAAGTACCCCACACCGTTTTATCTCTACGATGAAGCCGGAATCCGCAACACGTGCCGCCAGCTCAATGAAGCCTTTTCATGGAGCGAAGGATTCCGCAACTATTTTGCCGTAAAGGCGACCCCCAATCCTCACATTCTGAAACTCGCAATAGAAGAGGGGCTCGGTGCTGACTGCTCGAGCAAAGCAGAATTGATTCTGAGCGAAAAGGTGGGCCTCACAGGCGAGCAGGTGATGTTCACCTCAAATAATACTCCGGCGTGGGAGTACCAGGCAGCACGGGAGCTGGGCGCCATCCTGAATCTTGATGACATCACGCATATCGAATTTGTCGAACAGTCAGTCGGTCTGCCGGAGTTGGTTTCCTTCCGTTACAACCCCGGGTCCGCCAGAGCCGGCAACGTGATCATTGGAAAACCTGAAGAAGCCAAGTATGGGTTCACAGAACAACAGCTGTTCGACGGCTATCGCATGCTGCAGGAAAAGGGCGTGCAGCGATTTGGTCTGCACACCATGGTGGCCAGCAACGAACTGGACGGCAGTTTTTTCGTCGAAACCGCTCGAATGCTGTTTGACCTTGTCATTCGCATCCACCAGGAACTTGGTATTCGCATCGAGTTCACAAACCTCGGAGGCGGTATCGGGATCCCTTACCGACCGGAAGACAAGGCGGTCGATCTTGCGTGGGTCGGTAATGAAATCAAAGCTCTCTATGAGCAGACTATTGTTCCAGCCGGCCTCGACCCTCTTCGTGTCGTTCTTGAAAACGGACGCATGATCACGGGACCTCATGGCTATCTGGTGACAAGCTGTATTCACCACAAGGAAATCTACCGCAAATACGTGGGTGTTGACGCATGCATGGCCAACCTGATGCGGCCCGGCATGTATGGTGCATATCATCACATTTCTGTGCTGGGTAAAGAAGATGCAGCAGCAGACACAGTCGTGGATGTTGTCGGCTCACTGTGTGAGAACAACGACAAGTTTGCGATTCAGCGTTCACTGCCACCCATCAATCGTGACGACCTGCTCGTGATTCACGACGCAGGAGCACACGGACATGCCATGGGATTTCAGTACAACGGAAAACTGCGAAGTGCAGAACTGTTGTTGAAAGCAGACGGAAACGTCGAACAGATTCGACGCGCAGAGACCTACGACGACTACTTTGCCACCGTCGATTTTTCATCGTTCCAGTAGGCCAGGCCCTGGTGATGAGTCCATACAACAGTTGATTCACTGCAGAGCATTGGCAGGGAGGTCGATGCCACCCTACTTCTGCGGTCGCCGCGCTCTGTGAGCCCGGACCAACGGGCTTTCCCTGCCACAGCTGTAATTGCGTCAGGCTGAACCCTGACCTGCAGTGTCTACGGACTTGAGCATCTTCAGGAACGCTTTGCGGACGGACTCAACGGCCGATTTAAAGTCTCCAGATACCGTCGCACCGGACGCGAGTCGATGCCCTCCCCCACCGAATCCCGCCCCTCGTTGGCGCGACTCGTGTGGACGCCCGTCGGGCTGCTGGTCAGCTGGATCCTGCTGATGTGGGC
>CAJWGB010000016.1 GCA_913031625.1 uncultured Planctomycetaceae bacterium
TATTTTGGGGCATTCACCCCCCCCCCAACCGCGAACACAGAGTCCAATCCGCCGAAACTGCCGTTTGGGGATTCCCTGATGAATGACTGATCCGGTCAGGGAATGAACCGTTAGAACCGAGCACCTCCCCGTTCCTCTGACCGGACATCACACCCAATGATCGGAATCCTGATCGCTGCAGGCAGTCTCGGAATTATCATCGCCGTGATGGACGATGGGGACATGCCGGCCCCGCTTCCCCTGATCTGCAGCTCACTTGCGATCGGCCTGTCGACTCTGATAGCTCAGATATTGCTTCCAGAGAGTCTCGCACTTCTCTCAATCGTAATTGGAGCCCTGATTGGCGGATGTGCCATCAGTCTCTTTCAGGGGATGTCGGTCAAACGGTCATGTATCGCTGCATCGATCTATCTTGCTGTGCGAATGGGAGTCGCACTCGTGTTGTTTTAAAACGTATCTGAGATATCTGTAGCGTCTCTGAGTGAGACAACGACCTGACAGGCTGGTAACGCGACGGGTCACCGATGGAAAACGTTGCATTTGCAGACAGCCCCCGCGTTGACGCGTCGGGTTTCCATGCAGGCAGACCCAACACTGAAATCAAACGCGCTCCGGGCAATCGCTATCGCCGCTTCGCGGTGAGAGAACTGTGCATCTCCGGACCAGCGGACTGCCATCCGCAGCGATTCGATGCCGTCGCTGGGCGACGCTGTGCGGTACCATAAATCCGCGACTACGATTCAGACGGTACATCGAGGGACACAAACGGTAACGCTTCGTTTAGACTCCCCGAACGGAACCCCTGAAGGTCCAGCGTCACCTGACGAAACCCCAGCTTCAGCAGCTCCTCGACAATCTTCCCCCGCGACTCCGCCTTCATCAGATTACCAACTGACTCAACTGGAACTTCTATTCGGGCGAGCTCCCCTTCCTCCAGACGCACTCGGAGGACTTCGATTCCGGTGAGCGTCCTGATAAATCGCTCCGCCGATTCAATCATCCTCACGCGCCCTTCAGTGACCTCAACACCGTATGCCACCCGACTGCTGAGACATGGGCTGGCCGGCTTTTCGGCGACGGACAGACTCCAGAATCGGGCCACAGCTCGAACATCAGCCTTGGTCAGGCTCGCCTCAATCAGCGGGCTGCGCACCTGATGCGCATCTGCCGCTTTCATGCCCGGTCGATGGTCGCCACGGTCATCCAGATTGGCTCCATTTACCATGACAGTTAAGCCAACCTCCTGAAGGATAGACTCCGCGGCGGTATACAAAGTGTCCTTGCAGTAGAAACATCTGTTTCCGGCGTTCGCGCGGTATTCCGGGCGATCAAACTCCGCTGTCCTGATAAGACGATGCGGAATCCCAATCTGGGTGGCTTCAGACTCTGCTGTCGAAAGTTCATCCGAACCCAGACTGGCACTTACGGCAGTGACCGCCACCGATTCCCCGGGAAACGTTTCCTGAGCAGCTCGAGCCACCACTGCACTGTCTACTCCTCCGGAGAATGCCACCGCACACGGACCGATCTCGCGCATCGTGAACAGCAAACGCTCGGCGATCTCAGCAGCGGCCATCGATTCCTCAGACTCATACATCACTCCATCCTAGTCTGCATGACGCCTAACTCAATGCTCAGTCGTTGTGTGGCAAAAACGCAACTCAACCGAGTAACCGGTCTGACGCACGACTTACCGTGTTCCTGGACTGCGTGTGTAGTTGTTTTTTTCCATCCACCCGGAACCAAATCAACAGGCATGCGGCAACCTCGCTGTCGCCCACTGGCGTTCTGTCGGCAGCGATATGTAAATTCGGCGCAATGAGTAGACTTCGGGGTTCGAACAATCCTGGGAAAACTATCCACAATAGGAGGCTTTTCGGAGTCACAATCGACCTCCTCCCAGTCCCACCTTTTCCTGCCCAGAATCAAATTCGGAGCGGACCGCATGCTTTCAGCCGCCTGCCCTGACCAGTTCACAGCTGTTGACTTTTCTCTGTCTGCCGGATCAAGACGCGGAATTGCCGCCCTGCTCTGTCTGATCGCAGTCGCTGGTCCCCTCGTCGCTCAGGAAAATGAGCCACCCTCCGGCGAGTCACCTCAAAAGTTGACGACGTGGGATCGACTGATCTATGTGCCATTTTCGGAGCTGAAGAAGGTCTTCAATAATCAACAGGCCTCTGCCGTGATTCCGTATTCGGAGTACATGGAATTGATGAAGGTTTACCTCGAGAAGCAGGCTCAGACCCCGGAGACAACTGAAGCTGTTATCGCCGAGTCCAGCTATACCGCAAAGGTTGAGAAGGACGTCGTCCGGATCTCTGCCGAGTACAACATACGCGTTTTAAAGAAGGAGGGCTGGGCAAAACTCCCGCTGACATTCGGCAACGTGGCTGTTGGGAAAGTCTCTGCAGCCGACAACAAAGACGTTGTCATGACCGGAGTCAGCCGAGGCAACTACCAGATCTTACTGAACGGAGCTGGTGACTACGCCGTTACGATCGAGCTGCTTGCTGCCGTCAAAACGTCTCCGGAAAGCAGGTCATTTGCATTCAACTGCCCGGTCACGGGTATCAGCGAAATTTCAGTGACAGTTCCGGAGCCCGACCAAACGATCGAAGTTCTGCCGCTGCGAGTTCATCTGCCGACAGACGGAAGCAATGACAGGCAGACTGTTGTCAAAGCCAGTGTTGGCGCCACAAACAGTGTTGAAGTTCGGTGGAATCCGAGGGCAGGATCAAAACCGGTCATGGATCTTTTGACCAGCGTGAACAATACAACTTCAGTCAGCATCGAGCCGGGATTGATTCAGTCCACCGCCACACTGACCTATGAGATTCTGCGGGGGGAGCTCTCAGAAACCACCATCCTGATTCCCAAAGACGCGCGCATCATTGATGTTGTTTCACCCCAGGGACGAATTCGCAACTGGACGCCGGAAGATGTCGGCAACCATCAGCGGATCCGGGTTGAACTGCTGACCCCGGCAACAAAAGACTTTCAGGTCACAGTACAGATTGAGCGAAACACGGCCGAACTTTTTCAGCTTGTGGGTAAGTCTGATGAGGGACTGCTGCAGGGCATTCATGCCGAGGGCGTCGTGCGCGAAAGTGGTCGTCTGAATGTTGTGACGGATTCATCACTGACAAGCGTGGTGACCGGACAATCAGGAGTGAAGCGAGTTGAATCAGGCGGCAACGCTAAAGGATCCGCCGTTCAGTCATGGGAGTTTTCCGGAACAACCGGAGTCTTGATCCTGCAGACTCGACCGGTCGAGCCACGTTTGCTCGTCGACCACAATACAACTGCAGTTTTTGGCGATGACCAGCTGACCCAGACCAGTGTCCTGAATTACACCATCGAGCGAGCCGGTGTGTTCGAAGTCAAACTGGGTGTGCCAAAGGGGCTGACGATCGATACGGTTCGAGCCGACGGCATGAGTGAATTTAATCTGGATCGCGAGGCCGGACAGATCACCGTATCGCTCACTCAGAAACGCCAGGGAGCACTGGGCATTCACATTACTGCTCATCAGGATTTTGATTCTGTGAGCGCCGATGTGGAGACCACCATCGCAACCGTCGAACCGCAGGGAGTAGAGCGGGAGACCGGTATCATCGACGTGTTTGCGGCGAGATTTCTTGATGTTGCCACAGTTGAGGAACAGACCTCGGGCGTATTCCCTTCAGAATCAGACCCTGGCAACATTGGAAGAGCATCACGGATCGGCATGTGGAAATTTACACAACGTCCGTTCACTCTGGCATTCCGAACGTCGCCTCGACCATCCCAGGTCACGGCCACAGTGGCCACGACGGCTCAGGTTGAACCAAGACGAATCGACGTAGCCAGTCAGATCGGCTTCCATATCCAGAACGCTGGCATCGACACCTTTCGAATTGCTGTCGCTGAATCACTTGCTGATCAGGTGAGTTTTGCCGCAACAAGTCCGGGACACAGAATTCAACAGAGCAGTCGTGCCACAGATGCGGTGGACGGCTGGGTGACGTGGACCATTGTTTTGCAGGATGAAGTTCTCGGCCATGTGACGCTGGACGCCACATGGATCATGCCACTGGAAGACGAGGCAGATGCGGACCGAGTCGTGTCCATCGAGCCGCTTCGTGTTTTGCCACCGTTTGCGGACGATCAGGAAGATCGCCGACAGGTCACACTGGCTGCTACTCAGGGAGAACTCCGACTCCTGCGGCATGAATCACTGTCGATCACAGCGGAGGGCAGCGGTGAGACCATGGAGATGGTGGATGTCCGGGAACTTAATCTGCTCCCGACGGAGGGCTACATCGCGTTCCGATATTTTGCTCAACCAGTGGCCACAAGTATTACGATTCGAAGCCATGAGATTCACGAAGTTGTTGCAACTGTCGTGTCTCGGGCCGCCTTTGAAGTGGTCACTGACAACCAGCGGATGGCCGGATTCCGAGCCCGCTACCGGATCACGACGAGTGAGCGGCAGCGACTTCGCGTTGATCTGCCTGCCGGGGTCGAACTGCAGGCTCCACTTCTCAACGACTCTCGAACAACGTTTGAAGACTCTCAGGAGGAAGCGGAAGACGGCTGGGTTGCTCGATACATCAACGTCAGCCGTGACAGCGCGTCCGATGAAGAATTTCTGCTGACCCTTCAGTTCCGCTGCCCCATCACGCCAAACGCAGATTCCTATCCGTGGGCCGGTCGTGGCAGTCGCCAGGACCTGCTGTTACCACAGATCAGCGGAGCAGTCGTTCAGGAGTCGCGGCTGGCAGTCTGGTGCCCGGAAGACATCGCCTTCGTCGGCAAACCGGATAACTGGTCACTTGCCGGGGATGCGTCATGGAGTGTCTGGAATCCACTGGTCTCGCCGTCGGCGAAGGTCGCGGCAGAAGATCTGTCGGTCTGGATCGGTGGCGGCAACGACGGCGACTTCGCGCGACAGGGCAACGTGACAGTCTATGATTCCGTCAGTCGGGTTTCCGGCATTCAAATCACCTGGCGCAACCGGCCGTTTCTGGTTGGAATCATCAGCCTTGGACTGCTCGCTGCCGGATTCATTCTCCGGAGAACTTCCTGGGAGAATCGTTTGACGATTGTCCTGACAGGGAGTCTGGCAATGGCTGTGTGGTGGATCTACGACTCTTCGGAAGCCCTGCAATACCTCTCCGCCGGTTCGTTGGCCATGATCACTGTAGCCGGTATCTGGCTCGCCGGACTTCTGACAGGACGGGAAGAAACAGAAAACCCGGGAGGAGCAGACGATTCCGGGCCACCAACTCCCCCGCAAACAAAGACACCAGCGCCGCCGGCGCCGCCTGAGCCGTCGGCGAGCTCGCCCCCTCCTGCCAAACCATCTGAACCGTCTCCCGCCAGCGGGACTGCAGAGCCGGTATCGGCCGAACCAACCGGAAACGAAGCACCAGCAGTGAGCCCGTCTCCTGAAGTCTCTCAGATGATCGATGAACTGATGGGAGGCAAGTCATGAAAGCCGCGACCATAACCGCGATCATCCTGAGTTTATGCGTGCTCCCGGCACCGGCTCAGGATGAGCCTCGAGAACTCTTTCTTCCAACAGATCAGCTGGACGCCGTATTCGAGCAGTTCCCGAAGGGCGTAATGCTCTCTCGGGAACGCTACGAAGAGCTCAGGAATAAGGCTGATGCTGCTGCGCAGAACCAGAACATCCCCACTCCGATCACGTTATCGTTCGTGTCCTACCGCGTGCGGCAGGCAGGCGAACAGGCGGTGATTGACGCGCAGCTGCGATTTCGACAGTTTGCCGATGACATGTCCAGTTGGCGCATCCCTCTGGGCAACCTGTCACCAGAGTCAGCCACAATCGACGGGCGAGCAGCTCCGGTCGCGTTCGACAAACAATCTAACTCTTTGGTTCTTTTTCACCACAGGGCCGAATCGTTCGTTCTTCATCTGACGTTATCAGCTCCGCTGGGATCTGCCGGCAGCGACCGGCTCGCGGCCTTTCGGCTGCTGCCGGGTGTGTCATCAGAAGTCACCGTGGAGTGTCCGGCAGAGCGTTATCTGGAGGTCAACAACCTGAAACTGAATCGGACAGCTCCGTCCGATCAACCAGCCAGTTACAGGATTCCTGCCGGCGACGATGCCGAGCTGCGTCTGCGCTGGACCACTGAACAGCAGGAGTCAGACATGCAGACTCTGATCTTTGTCAGATCACAGTCAGTGGCGAGGCTCAGCCGCGACAATCTCCGCTGGTCCTCCTCTTCACGAGTGTCAGTGTTCGGCAATGCGATCAATCAGGTCGTGATCAGAGTCCCTTCAACGCTGGAAGTCACCAGTGTTGAATCCACCGGGCTGGAATCATGGAAACTGGAAGATACCCCGAACAACAAGTCACTGACACGAGTCATCCTGAATTACCGGCAGCCATTCTCGAACGACAGAATGGTCGAACTGTCGGCCGTGGCGCCTGTGTCGACAGGCGAACAGCAGGATGTCCCGGCTCTTGAGTTTGTTGATGTCACAGCTCATACAGGCCGCATCGTTGTGACGCACGAAGATCAGCTGCGTCTGGTGTCTCGATCAGGTGAAGGAATTCGCCACCTCGGAACCAGCACAGGATCAGGCTCGCTGGCAGCAGGTGAAGTATTCGATCACTGGCTGCAACTTTACCGACTGCAGGTCTCCGTTCGACAACGAGAACGAGAGCTGTTTGCAGAGATCAACTCCGCTCTGTCCATAACCGATTCAGAAGGAATTCTGACCGCCGAATTGACCGCCGAACCGCTCAATGCACCATTGTTCGAACTGCCGCTTCAGCTTCCGAAGAGCTGGGAACCACAATCCATACTCGACGAGAAGCTGGTCCCCGTTCAATGGCGTAAAGGCACAACGGAGGATGTGATCATCATCCAGCCTGCCGCTCCTGTTGCCGCCGGAGGACTGCTCACGGTTAACGTGACTCTGAAACAGTCGATCGACAATCCGGATGAGCCACAGACGATTCTGATCCCCGCCATCCGCCCACTCGACGGGGTAACGGTGGGGGGCACCTATGAAATTGAGGTCACACGTGATTTGATCGTCGAGCCCGAGAATCTGCAGGGGCTTTCGCCAATTGGAGACAAAGACGGCGTGCTGCTGTTCGAAATTCAGGGCGCATCGGTTACTGGTCAGCTGACTGTTCGACGAAGACCAGTCCGACTGGCGAGTCGCACTGTCGTTCGGTCGTCGCTCAACAGTCGCTCCCGCTCCACGGAACTCGTGGTCACGGTGGATATTACAAATGGAACGACGCGAACACTGGAGTTATCCCTTCCCGAAGACGTTGGTTCTGATGTGCGATTCCACGTCCGCTCGATCGGCCAGGTTCCCGGCTATGAATCGCAGATCGTCCCGGGATCGGTGCGTATTGCTGAACAGTCAGCCGGCGACGTCGTCGATGGTCGGCGACAGTTTCTGCTGACACTCGACGGGCGGATTGAAGGAGCACTCACGCTTTCCGCTGTCATCAATCAGGAATCTGAGGAGACTGAGATGCAGGCTCCTTCGCTGACAGTCGCCGGGGCAACACGGCAGCACGGTCTTGTCGTCTTCGACGCCTACCCGGAGCAACAGCTAAGTCCCTCTGCGATGCAGGGACTCACACAGGCGGATGCAGGTCTGGTTCCGCCCGCTGATGCACGTCGAGGACTTCGAACAGCTCTCGTCTACCGATTCACGCGGCCTGGCTACAGCCTCAATGTGAAAGCAGCAGAGTTTGGTACTGAATCCGTACCGTCCGCTGTCTGCGAAGCCATCGACAACGTTACGGTCGTGACTGACACAGGATCGATTCAGCGGAGCTGTGATATGTCGATTCGCTGCTCTGGCGTGCAGACACTTCGGTTTGCTCTCCCGGAGAAGACGACACTGTGGTCAACCATGCTCAATGGAGAGCCGGTCGAAGTTCGTCGCGATGGCAATGACTATCTGGTCGCCGTCCCGTCGGAGGAACTGCAACTCAAGATTCTGTTTGCAACCGAGGGACGTTCGACAATCGAAGGGACGCTGACGCAGGAACCAGTACGACTCAGGATCAGTAATTCCAAAGGCAAACAGTCGCGGATTGAAATCCTGCAGCAAACGTGGCTGATTCGGTTTCCGGATTCCGCTGTCATCGTGGATCACCAGGGAGGATTTGAAGATCTCAGCAAATGTTCCCAGACAGGGTGGCTGCAGTCATTGATCAGCCAGGCCTCCATTCCGTCGCCGAAAACTGCATGGGAGCGGTCAATCGGTGTCGCGATTGTTCTCGCAGTCCTGGCGTTGGTCACCACGCTGATTGTTCGCAAACGCTGGAAGACTCTCGGGGTGCTGGGAACGACGGCTGTGATCGTCGTGATGGCAAATTCCATCAGAAACACCGCCGACAATATGACAATGGTACAGACCACCAGAGAAGCAGCGTTAATGGAAGACGGATACGACGCGGGTGGCTACGACAAGTCAGTCAAAGAAAGTGCCGCCGCCATCGGAAACGACGACGGTAAAATGGAAGGCAATACGGGCGGCATGCCTGCACCGGCAGAAGGCCTGCCAATGCAGGGGTTGGATGATATGTTCGATGCTGAGGCTGAAGAAGCAACCAAATCTGATGAAGTTGCATTGAGCGAAGATGAGCAGACCGGTGCCGCTCCGGGGGACTCACCATTCGCGCCCCCCGGAACAGAATCATCGACTCCGCTGTCGTCAATTCGCTCAGCGAGGACAGACCTGGCTCGTCTCTCAGTCATCGCCAGAATCGTCAATCCGGACAGCTACACGAATCGGCAATACAGATCCATCGGTGCGGCTGACGAAGCTGCAACTCTGGCAATCACGTTTCGACGTTATACATCGCTGAATGCGTACCGATTCATCGCAGCCGCCATGATTCTGCTCATCGGTTTGTGGACGCGAAAGAAGTCACTGTCCGCGCGAATTGCGACGATCTCAATTCCCGCCGTGCTGGCCCTGGGGACTGTTCCTCTGCTACCGGCCGAATACCAACCTATTGCTGATGGAATTGTGCTGGGTTGCGCACTGACGATTGCACTCTGGCTGAGCCTGCAGTGTTGCTGCTGTGTTTGCAGAGCAGTCTGTCACTGTTGTTCGTCTGTTGGTGCCGGAAAAGCGGCTTCTGCCGCAGGCCTCATCCTGATGCTGTTTAACAATACCGAAACCATTGGTCAGCAGCAAAAAAAGCAGACAAGCGAGCCAGACGTCATCGTCCCTTACAATCCGGACCGACCAGCCCTGCTGTCAGATCGAATCTATCTGCCTCAGGCGAGGTTCATGGAGTTGTATCGCGCAGCAAACCCCGACGAGTTTCCAGATCGCACAGCCGTACAGAGCGGTGTGGTGGCCGCATGGTACACATCAGAAGAACTGCGTCAGGTGAAGACGACGACGTGGAGTCAGCAGTTTACCGCTCGTTATGTCATCATAACCACAGGCTCCGGAGCGCGTTCCGTCCCCCTCCCGATTGGAACAGTGGCGATTTCATCAGCTGTCCTTGATGGACACCAGTCGGTTGTGACCGCAGCAAAGCCAGTTCCCCAACAGGCAAGGCAGCAGCAGAGCCAGGTGCCGGCCCGGCAGAAGAAAGCGGCGTCAGAACCGCCAGCCCCACAGGCTGTGTTCTTTGTGCGCATTCCTGAAGCATCCACGAATGACGGGATGCACATTCTGGACCTCAAATTCGAAGCTCCGGCTACTCAGGACAAGCAGGTCGGGCACGTGTCCCTTCCACTGCACTCAGTCCCTGTTGGCGCGCTTAAGTACACGCTTGCCGGACCGGACCTGACGACACGCGTCAACGGTCGCACAAATACGTTTCGCAGAGACGGAGATGCCCTCACGATTCCCATCGCTGCCGGGGGACCGCTTCGAATTGACTGGCGGCCGGACAGTGAGACAGGGCAAACGGAGACGACCCTCCATTCCAGCGTCAACAGTGCACTGCAGGTCAATGACCAGGGTCTTGCTCTTAACGCTGACGTAAGCATTACTGTGCGGCAGGGAGCAGTGTCCGAACTGCAGGTTGGTCTGCCCGCCGGGTACGCCCTCCAACAGGTCAAAGGACCTGACATTGCCGGCTGGAACGTGATTGACGGAGATGACCCACAACTCAAGCTTGTCTTTCGCGCTCCTGTAGAGAATCAGTCAGCGATCAGCCTGACGCTGTTTCGACGGGAGGTATTTGGAAATGAGCCGGCAACAGTCGCAGTTCCGATTCCAGCCGTTCAGGGAGCCAGCCGTGATTCCGGTTATGCCACGGTAGTCGCCGGGACGGAACTGGATATTCGCGCCAACACACTGTCAGGTGTCACTCAGATCAACCCTGCCGAGTCACAACTTCCCGCGACCATCGACAACTCCAGCCGACGCGTACTGGCGTGGCGATACACGCGCCACCCTGCCAAAGTCGCAGTCCGCATTCAACGAACTGATGACGAACTGAAAGCTCGAGTGCTCAACGGAATTCAGCTGGAATCAACCCGACAGCTGTGGACCACACAGCTCACAGCAGACATTTCAGGGAGCCCACGCCGACGACTGGAAGTGGTTCTGCCGACAGATCTGGTCATTCTCGATGTCGCCGCACAGAACCTGGCCGACTGGTACCTTACCGCTGCTCCAAACGGTCAGACAGGAATACTCAACATTCACCTGACAAAGGCAACACGAGGAAAAGTCAGTGCCGTCATTCAGTCGCAGCGCAGCGCTGCTGTTGAGGGCGAAGCAACTCGACTCAGTGCGCCCGTTCTGATCGGAGCGGACAAGCAGGAAACTCACTTGAGCATCTGGCTCGATCAGGCAACGGAGTTTGCCAGTTCTCAGGCCGAGGGCTGGAAGCGAGCAAGTGCAAATCGACCGGTCCCCACAGAACTCAGAAAGTTGAAGACGGCGGCCCCTTCGCTTTCACTGGTCAATGATCAGATCGAACCAGCTCCGGTCTTTCTCAGCCTGCGACAGCGTCAGGTCACCGTGACACCGGAATCCGTAACCGTCACCAACGTGACTGATACAAGTCGTGAACTGACTCTGGGGCTCAACTGGCGAATCGACAATGCTGCGAAGGAGTTTTCATTCAGCCTGCCCGAAACCCTGCAGGGAGTATTCGATTTTCGTATTCCCGGTCTCCGACAGCTGGAGGAATCTGAGCCTGTCAATGGACGAATCACCTACACCGTGCATCTGCAGCAGCCCATTTCCGAAAAGTTTTTCGTTATTGGTATTGGATCGCTGCCCCTGCCGGAAGATAGTCGCGTCACAGTCGAGCCACCCGAATTCGCGGCAGCGTCCTCCCAGATGACGGTCGCCTCACAATCACATTTCTGGGTGCTTGTGAATCAATCCAGTGGGTTGCTGTCACCAGAGAATGCAGATGAAGACACAGGACGTGACGTCCTGCCAGCTGATATTGAGATCCCGGACGGTTTCATGAACCAGGCGGTCGCCGTTCGACGACTGGCAAGCGGAGCGATCCCGGGCTGGAATCTCAACTTCCCGGAACAGCAGGCAGTTTCGCCGGCCGTAGTTGCACTGGCCGCTCATACAACCGTCATCGCGGAAGATGGAACATGGCGATCACTTCACAAGCTTCAGGTTCGCAACGAAGCCCGACAGTTCCTTCCGGTCATCCTGCCGGAAAAGAGCCGAGTGCTTTACTGCCGTGTTCAGGAGAATCCCACCCGAATCGTGTCTCGACTGGAAGGCGATCAGACAGTTCATCTGATTCCAATCCCGCAGTCCGGTCAGCTGGCCGCACCATTTTCAGTTGAGTTCGCCATTGCCGGCGTTCTAACCTCGAATAAAACAAACATCAATGCTCGCCCAGTCTCACTGCCTGTGCCCATCTTTCCTGAGTACCGGGATCATCCTTCATTCGGGATCACCGTTTCACGCAACACCTGGCGTGTCTATGTTCCCCGGAAATGGCAGGCAGCCATCAACAGCGACCCACGAAAGACGAACGTCGAAGCAGCATCGGAAGATGCTCTGGAAGACACACGGCTGCTTTCCGTCGTCGACGACGCTCGTTCCATCATCAGCTACGCGAATTCCAAAGCAACAAAGGACAACGTATCGCTTTATCAGGAGATTGAGAACCGTCAGTACGTCCTGGAGCAGGTGATGGGCAACACGGATGAAGCCGAACAGCAGCGTGCTGATGCAATTGAGCAACTTGAAGTTCTGAAGCAGCAGATCGACGTCCCGGAGAGCATCTCCATCTCCGGCAACAATCAGTTCCTCGACAACATCGACCTGAACACGAACGACTTCAATAATTCAAATACAGTTGATCTGCTCCGACGCAACATCAACCCACAACAGACAGATAACACAATCCAGAGCCACCCGTTCAATTTCACCCTGCCGGAAATGAATAAGGAGGCCGACAGGCAGATCGACGAGTTTGAAAAGGATGCCGAGGCGTCGAAGGGCGGCAAAGAAAAGAGCCAGCCAACAAAGCCCGGACTGATCGATAATCGATCAAAGTTGCTGAAGCGGCGTGACTCAAACGTCAGGAAGAAGAGTGAAGAGCTGCGGAACCTCGAAGGGCGGCAAACAGAGAAATTTCTCAACGACAAAGGCCCCTTCAGTGGAGGTGCTCAGGCAGTACCTGGCGGGGGCGATGGAGTCGGAAACAGTCTTCCCGGCAACTTTTCCGGCAACTTTGGCGGCGGTGGTTTCGGTGGCGGTCAAGCGGCAAACGGCCAGCGACTTGGATCGGAGAATCAGGCAGGACTGGTGGATGGTGTACTCAATCAGAACGCTGACCGGGCAGGTGGCGCTGTACAGGGCCGGCCCAACCGCTCAAATGCCCCCGCACTGACCCCGCGGCTGCAGTCTGCTCCGGAAGAACCCGGCCGGAGGATTTCCGGCGAAGGACAGGATGGGCAAAATGCTTCGTCCGGAGGAGTCCTTTCTCTGAGGTTTGAGATCCCTGAAGACGGTGTGCACTATGACTTTGTTCGCACCGGAGGCAATGCTCGGCTGACACTCGATGTCCGCAGCCGGGAGTCACTCCACAACAGCTTCGGTCTACTCTGGGCAGCCGCCTGTCTCGTCGCCATCATCGTGCTGGTCAATGCGGAATCATGGCGTCATCTGGCCAGACGCCTGTGTGGAGTTCTCGTCTTCGGCGGACTGGCTGGCTGGCTGCTTTTCCCGATGACGACAGCTGTTCCCGCCCTGATCGTGATTCTGCTTGCCGCACTGACCTATGCCGTCGTCACGATCTACTCTGTTTACCGCCCGATTCCGGTGGAGTCCTGATTCCAGGGGCGAGCATTTGGACAGCCGACCAGCGTGAAGGAGCCAGGTCGGATTCCGCCTGCAGGAATTCTCGGCGTGATGCCTGAGACGCTTTCGAGGCAGCAGCTCAATTGTCAAGATATGCACACTTAACAGCGTCCCATGTCCAACGAAAGCCAAGCCGTGCGACCATTAGTGATTCTCGCCATTCTGACAGCGTTCACCGTTTCATCAGCGACTGCCGCTGATGACGAAAAGGGCTTCAAGCCTCTGTTCGACGGCAAGTCATTCAAGTCGTGGAAGGGGGACCAGACGGTCTTCCGCATCGAGGACAAAGCGATTGTCGGGGGACAGTTAAGGGAGAAGATCCCACACAATTTCTTTCTGAGTCACGAGCAGGAGTTCTCCGATTTCGAACTGCGTCTGCAGTTTCGACTCAAGGGAGACAGGACCAACGCAGGCATTCAGATTCGCAGTGAGCGAATTCCAGATCATCATGAAATGATCGGATACCAGGCAGACCTCGGTCAGAAGTACTGGGGGGCCCTCTACGATGAATCACGTCGAAGAAAGATTCTGGCAGGCCCCGACCTGGAAAAACTGATGAAGGTCCTCAGGAAAGACGACTGGAATGACTATCGCATTCGCTGCGAAGGATCTCGAATTCAACTGTGGATCAACGGACTCAGGACCGTTGATTACACAGAAGAAGATGCCGAGATTCCTCTAAAAGGAAAAATCGCTGTGCAGATTCACGGCGGTCCGCCAGGAGAAGCCTGGTATCGCAACATTCGTATCAAGACTCTCAAGTAGCTGTACGTCAGGTTTACTCATGTCGGAAAATAAGCCACTCAACTGGAATAGTTCTCAGCTGACCGCGGGCTGGCAGAAAGGCGTCACAGCCTTCTATTATGCGATTGGAATGACGGCCGATGACTTTGGCCGCGCACAGGTGGGAATTGGTGTCCCGCTGCTGGACGGCAATACGTGCAACGTACACGCCTATGAACTGGCGGGAGAGATCAAGGCGGGCTGTGAGGAATCAGGCCTGCTCGCATTTCCGTTCGGCACTCCCGGTGTCAGTGACAACATTTCTCAGGGCCATGAAGGGGGCAATGCGAGCCTGCCCTCTCGCAACCTGATTGCAAACAGCGCGGAGTGTGTTGTCACGGCTCACTGCTACGACGCACTCATTGGACTACACCACTGCGACAAGAACGGGCCGGGATTTGCCATGGCCCTTGCCAGAACAAATTACCCGGGCCTGATCGTCAGTGGTGGGAGTATTCTTCCAGGTTGCCACAATGGGAAAGACGTGACCATTCTGGACGTCTACGATTCGCAGGCAGCCGTGGCCGTCGGCGAAATGACGGAAGAAGAAGGTAACGAGATTCTCCGAACGGCCTGCCCTGGGCCCGGTGGTTGTGGAATTGCCGCCTCCTTCAATACCTGGGGCATCGCCATGGAAGCCATCGGCCTGATGCTTCCGTCCAGCAGCAGTATTCCTGCAGTGGATGAGCAGAAACGGGCTGAATGCCGAGAAGTCGGAGCCGCCGTTCGAAATCTGCTGGCAAACGACATTCGCCCACGTGACATTCTCACACCCACTGCGTTCCGAAACGCCGCAGTTGCCATCGCCGCAGCAGGCGGATCGACCAATGGAGTCCTGCACCTGCTGGCCCTTGCTCGAGAAGCCGACGTCGATTTTGGACTCGCCGACCTGCAGCAGATCTTCCGCGACACCCCCGTGCTCTGCAGTTTTGCCCCGCGTGGGCCCCGGACGATGGTCGACCTGCATCACATAGGTGGAACACCGGTGCTCCTCAAACATCTGCTCGACAGCGGCTTGCTGGATGGCTCTGCACTGACAGTGACGGGCAGATCCATGGCCGAGAATCTGGCGGACGTTCCGCCTCCCGGCGACGATCAGGATCTCATCGTGTCACGGGACAATTGCTACAAGCCGTTTGCAGACATGCAGATCTGCTTCGGGAACCTCGCACCAGACGGCATTGTCTTCAAAGTTTCCAGCATGGAGGAACCGGTGTTTGAAGGCGTCGCCGCCTGCTTCGATGATCCGCGTGATATCGTGAAAGCGGTGGAAGAGCGAAAGATCAAACCGGGAACTGTCATTGTTCTGCGATACTGGGGCCCGGCTGCCTCCGGGATGCCGGAAGTTCTCGTCGCGACTGCAGCACTCGCCGTTCCGGAGCTCGATGGCAAGGTGGCCTTCATCTCTGACACCCGTGTGAGCGGCGTGTCTCACGGAGCCATCGGTGTGCACTGTGCCCCCGAAGCGGCAGTCGGCGGACCTATCGGCTGCATCAATGACGGAGACGTGATCACATTTGATCTGCTTAAGGGGACTATCCAGGTAGATCTTTCCGATGACGAGCTTCAGTCGCGTCGCGAACAGCTCCCCAAATGGCGACCGCGTGACCCTCGTCGCGGCTACCTGTCTGACTTCTGCGCCACCACTGCTCAGGCAAATCACGGTTGCGTCAGTTCAGCTTTGCTGCCTGAGACTGAGTAGTCCCGACGGATCAATTGATCGCGATGCAATTGGGTGGGCCACGATCAATCCGGGATGAAATTCGCAACCAGTTTGAACTGGTGTCTGAAGATGGTTGACCCAGAGTCTGTGTCACACGTGAGTGCCCTACACCTTTCCAGAGGAGGGTCCAGCGATAGCTCGGGGAGGAACCGAGGAAGTGAGGCGTAGCGAGGAATCGGGCCCGTCACCAAATTGCCGTGTTCAATGCAGGAACCTCACCACGCCTGCTGTTGAGAATCAATAATCCACAACTGGCGAACGCTCAGGGTTCGCCTAAGATGTACTCAGTCCCTGGAGTCATCTGTGTCCGCTGCCACCGAATCATTTTCCCTGAGTGCCACGATCCGCATTAAATGGCTGATCCTGCGTACCGCCATGGAAGAACGCCTCGTTTATCGAGGCGATTTCGCGTTTGCGACACTGGTCAGATTTCTGCCCATCATCACTCAGATCTTCCTCTGGCATGCAATCTACGCGGGGGACAGCGACATCGTCAGAAACGGATATCGGTATTCGGGCATGGTGTCATACTTTCTGCTGGTGATGGTTGCTCGTGCGTTCTCAAGTATGCCCGGGCTGGCGAACGGGATCGCAATGAGCGTTCGAGATGGCTCTGTTCGCAAATACCTGCTGCAGCCTGTCGACATGCTGGATTACCTGTTCTGGCATCGTGTCGCACACAAGCTCGTCTACTACATCGTCGCTGCGGGACCGTTTCTCCTTGTGTTCTATCTTTGTCGCGATTACCTGCCAGGGTGGCCCGCACCAGAAGTGACTGCAGCATGGGTCTGTTCACTTCTGATGGCTTTTCTAACGGGTTTTCTGATTGAGTCACTGATCGGACTGGTTTCGTTTTGGTTCCTTGAAGTCAGCAGCCTGATCTTCATCTACATGATGATGAGTTACTTTTTGTCTGGTCACATGATTCCTTTGGAGTGGATTGACCCATGGATCCCCTGGGTTCATTACCTTCCATTCAAGTACCTCGCTTACTTTCCAGCGGCCATCATGCTGGGGAAGGTCCCTCAGGATGCACTGCTGTTTGAGCTGGGAATTCAGGCAGCATGGATCTTTGTTCTGCTGCTCCTGAACCGACTCGCATTCCAACTGGGCGTCAGGAGATACGGAGCATTCGGTGGATAAGCCGTCACCAGCCGAAACACGGCAACAACTCCCTGACAGCCCTTATCAGTCACCGTCTGCGGAGCCGCAACCTGCTGCACAATTGCAGCTGGATCGGATCACTCATCCGGTCTTTATCCTTTCCTATGTTGCAAACCTGACGCTCGTCACAGCCAACACGGCGACATTTATTTTTGCTGACTGGATCGCATGGCTCGCTGAGAACGGTAATAGCTTTGGAACCTACCAGGAAGAGCTTCCCGGACGCATCATTCAGTATGGCATCGCGGCCGCACTCTGCTGGCGAGTCTTTCTGGGCCAGGCAATTGACAGATTTGGCGTTCGACAGGTCTGGATTGCGATGAATCTGCTGGCGTTGGGGGGCATGTGCCTGTTTGCGAGTCTGACTGAACTCAATGGACTCGCGATCGTCGGCCGTATTCTGTTTGTCACTGGCGTTGGCGGCATGTTCACGTGTGGCACATTCCATATTCAGTCATGCGTAGTCGAACATCGCCGAACTGAATTCATCGCACTGCTGGGAAGCAGCGGCTTTGTCGGCATGGTCCTGGGCCCGCACCTTGCCGAGCTGATCATCAGCCTGACGGGAGAGAATCGGGACGAGTACTTCCCGTTAATCTTCGGAGTCTCTGCCGGGCTCATGGTTGCCGTCTTGTTGTGTGTCGTCATGGTTACACGCGGTATCACTCGGCCAAAACGAACACCTCGCCCGTCGCTGCTCAAACTCATGCGCGCATACTGGCCCGGACTGATCATGGGCGTCGCGATGGCAATGGGGCTGACATTCGTAATTCCGTCCGTCTTTCTGGCCCGGTTTAATCAGCACGAGCAACTTGGCGGAATCGCGACCTACTGGACGGCCTATGCTGTCATGGCATTCCTGTTTCGGGTTTTCACCGCTGCGCTCAGTCAGAAAGTGGGACGATTTCGACTGGTCTCACTGGGGCTGCTCACTCAAGGGGTTGGACTCTGGCTGCTGATCCCGGTCACTGAGTGGTGGCACCTTATTTTTTCAGCTGTATTGTGCGGCTTTGGCCATGCCCTGCTCTTTCCATCCATCGTCTCTCTGGGAACTCAGCCCTTTCCAGCCGAGTATCGCGGCAGCGGCACAAATCTCACACTGGGATGCTTTGACCTGGGAGCCGGCTTGTCGGCTCCTTTACTGGGGCGGATCATAGACATGCAGCAGTTTGACGGAGTGGGCTATCGCCCCATGTTTATGGTGGCCGGCCTGATTCCGTTCCTGATGGGCATCATCTGGCTCCTCGCAAAACGCAATCAGGTAGACTCGCACGAACGGCCGGCAGAATCGTCAGAGAAGTGATGGGAGCCTCCACTTCCGATGAAGTCGGCTGACAAACGCATTTCCCTTGCAGCGCCGAAGAGCTGCCCGTAAGACACACGGGTAAACGCAATGAATGGACGTTCCTCCTAAGCCCCCGCTCCTGCGAGCAATGACAGCAATCCTGGGAATCTCGGCCTTTTACCATGACTCCGCCGCCGCACTTGTGGTCGACGGAGAAATCGTTGCGGCAGCTCAGGAAGAACGATTCAGCCGGAAGAAACACGACGATCGATTCCCAACGCATGCGGTGGAGTTTTGTCTGTCTGAAGGAGGGCTGACTCCGGATCAGCTCGACTACGTTGGTTTCTACGATAAGCCGCTCACGACTTTTGAGCGACTTCTCGAGACGTGGCTGGCATTCGTTCCCGCAGGGTACCGGAGTTTCCGGAAGGGAATTCCAGTCTGGCTGAAACAGAAACTCCATCTGCCGAAAGAACTGAGACGAGGCCTCGGCGGCGACTACTCGGGCCGGTTTGTCTTTACCGATCATCATGAGTCTCACGCAGCCAGTGCCTTCTTTCCATCACCGTTTGAAGAGGCCGCCATCCTGACCCTCGACGGTGTGGGAGAATGGTCAACCTCGTGCCTCGGAGTGGGTCGGGACAACGCGATCGAACTGATGAAAGAGATTCGCTTCCCTCATTCGCTCGGCCTGCTGTACTCCGCCTTTACCTATTACACCGGATTTCGAGTCAACTCCGGCGAGTACAAAGTGATGGGGCTGGCGCCCTACGGAAGCCCCATCTACAAAGACAGACTCCTCGAACACGTCATCGACCTGAAGGAAGACGGCTCGTTCCGAATGGATATGAGCTACTTCAATTACTGTCAGGGCCTGACGATGACCTCCGAACGATTCCACCAGCTCTTCGAGGGGCCTCCGCGTGCTCCCGAGTCAGACCTGACTCAGCGGGAAATGGACCTTGCTGCTTCGGTGCAGGCCGTCAGTGAAGAAATCATGCTGAGGATGGCCCGCTACGCATACGAGAAAACGGGGCAGAAGAACCTCGTAATGGCTGGCGGTGTGGCACTCAACTGCGTTGGAAATGGACGGATCCTGCGAGAAGGACCGTTCGAGAATGTCTGGATTCAACCGGCGGCAGGCGACGCGGGAGGAGCATTGGGGACCGCGCAGTTCATCTGGCATCAACTCCTGAAAAGACCTCGCACTCTCACTGCACCCGACATGCAGCAATCGTCTCAGCTCGGCCCGTCGTATTCGGGTGATGAGATAGAGCGCGTGCTGGCCTCAGCGGGCGCTAAGTTCGCCGTCGCGGAGGATGACAATCAGCTGTGCGAGCAAGTGGCGGAGTTGATTGCTGATGAGAATGTTGTCGGCTGGTTCCAGGGACGGATGGAGTTTGGCCCCCGCGCATTGGGCGCCCGCAGCATTCTGGGTGATGCACGCAGCACAAAAATGCAGTCCGTGATGAATCTGAAGATCAAATTCCGCGAATCGTTTCGCCCGTTCGCTCCCATCGTGCTGCGGGAATTTGTGGACGAATATTTTCAGATGCGGAAGGATGAAGACAGTCCGTACATGCTCCTCGTGGCCCCTGTTCAGGAAGGGCGACGTTTGCCAATGGATGAGTCAGTAACCGGAATTGATCAGCTGCATTATCAGCGTTCCGACATCCCGGCTGTGACTCACGTGGACTACTCGGCCCGCGTCCAGACAGTCGACGTACAACGTAGTCCCCTGCTGCACCGGCTGCTGACACGATTCCACCAGCAAACCGGATGCCCTGTTCTGATCAACACCAGCTTTAATGTACGCAGTGAACCAATTGTGTGTTCGCCCGAAGACGCCTATCGATGTTTCATGATGACCGACATGGACGTTCTCGTGCTGGGTCGGCACATCCTTCTGAAACACGAGCAACCGCAGCAGTTGACGGAAGAACAGCGGCAGGAATTCCTGTCAAACTTTACGCTCGATTGATTCGAGTGGCTGTTGGGAACCCGTGACACTGCATGGCGTTGCTGTGGCCGCATCGCAACCGACACCTCCAGCCGATTTCATGACACGGTCGTGTTCGACACTCAGTTCCGGTCGCGAAGCGACAGCAAGGGCCAGGTATAGTCCGGCAACCCAACGCGTCCGCCAGTGACAACGTCCTCCCGGCAGCAGCCCAGTCGCTCACACGCCACGATTCCATTAATCAGACTCCATGTCTAACCACTTTGTGGCAAGCGATCCTAATGATCTCACCTGTTGTCACCGCAGATTCTCTCACCTCCAGAACACGGCCAGCCAGACCGTCGGCCGATCTGGATCTGTCCAGTCAACTCGGTGCCGCTCGCAAGCCGGAATCGTCACATGGTCTCCAGCTTCAAGTGTCAGGAGTCTCCCGTCTGCGTACATCAGCCGAGCCGATCCCTCGAGCAGCAACACCCATTCGTGCTCCTCCTGGTCATACCAGAAGTCCTCCCCACTGGCCTGCCCTGTCGAGACGATCCGCTCAATTCGCATCTCCCCGTGAGTCACCAATACGTCGACCAGTTCCTCAGGCAAAGAGGCAGGAGGATTGCTCAATAGGTTCTCGCGCATCAGTGTTACGCCTGTTACCGAAGGAACACCCCTAACAAAGCCTGTGACAATAAGAGTCGGGCGGCTGTCACTATAATCGTCTACCCGGTAGCCACAGGCGCACGTGTCAGACAATCCACTCTCGAATGAATTCTCACGAATTCAGCTACGTTTCGCGACCGCGGGATCCTGCGGGCCTCAGGTTAAACGAATCTGAACGAAGTTTGTTGCCTGGATAACCACAGAGGGTACGGAGATTCACGGAGGCAGGCCGGGTTGAGCAAAGCGAGAGCCGGCAAATGGGTCAGAATCTGCTCTTCGGGGATTCAGGGGTATCCGGTTCATCGTCCGGATCTTCCTTCGGCTTCTCCGGTGGCTGCCGCAACACTGCCCCCTGAGTCACACCATGCCCCGTTGTACGATCGTAGTCCAGTTCACGACTCCTGTGCTTCTTCAGGATCGCGTTGCAATGATCGCTCAGCAGCTTTGCCAGTTCATCCGGACTCCTTGCGATCCACCGCTTCGCCTGAACAGTGTTCCGCATCTCTTTGGCGGCATCCAGCCCAAAACGGGAATGCCCCTCTTCGTGCTTCTTTAATGCTGCCACGTATCGGTCCCACTCATCCAGCATTTCTGTAGATACATCTTTTGGCTTCTTCCAGTTTGGCAAAGTCTGCAGCGACTTCACCTGAATACTGAATGACTTGAGCAGAGTCGCACTGCCACGCGTCTGCGTGCTGACCGTCCAGACAACTTCCCAGTTCGTGTAGGCGTTGAATTTTTTCGGACTGTTCTTCTTCATCGATGCGTTCAACTCAGCCGCATTCACGCCCTCAATCAGGTAGCTCTTGCGCCGCACCGTGTGCTTCACATCTCGATCAGCTCCGCGTCGAGCCTGAGCCATGGATTCTGATGGCAACGCGACAGAGACAAGCAACAGACAGATTGAGAATCGAAGAGTCATGACGCACCTGTGGTGAGACGTTGGCACCGCATCAATCTTACGGAGCAGTCAAGAGAATGCATCCGCTTATTCAGCGTTTCCCTTCAACCGTTCCTGACGGTCAAATTCAAGCAGCCCATTAATCAGCTCGTTCATGTCGCCCGTAATGATGCGATCCAGCTTGTGAATACTGAGTCCACAGCGATGATCCGTCACACGGTTCTGAGGAAAGTTGTAGGTCCGAATTCTCTGACTTCGGTCACCCGAGCCGACAAGAGTTCGACGAGCTTCGGCACGCTCGGCATTGGCCTGAGCCTGCTGCAGTTCAAGGACACGGCTCTTCAGAACACGAAGTGCTTTCGCTCGGTTCTTGTGCTGGCTCTTTTCATCCTGAATTTTGACCACAATGCCGGTTGGCTTATGAGTCATCCGGACGGCACTCTCAGTCTTATTGACTTTCTGTCCACCAGGCCCCTGAGCGCGCATCGTTTCGATTTCGAGATCCTCATTACTGATGTCGATCTCTACGTCCGTCGCTTCCGGCAGCACGGCGACCGTGGCCGCACTTGTATGCACACGCCCCTGAGTTTCGGTTTCAGGCACACGCTGCACTCGATGACCGCCGCTTTCGAACTGCAACTGATGGAATGCCCCTTCACCCGTAACGGAGCAGACGACTTCTTTCACGCCTCCCAGTTCGGTAGCGTTGAATTCGATGAGCTCAACCTTCCAGGTGTTGACCTCACAGAAGCGCATGTACATGTCGTACAAATCTTTGGCAAACAACGCAGCCTCGTCGCCGCCGGTGCCTGCTCTGATTTCAAGAATCAGAGATCCACGAGTGATTGAGTCTCCGGCAGTTGCCAGATCCTCAAGTTCCTCAGCCATTTCAGTTCGACGCGCAACCAGCCCATCGAGCTCTTCTTTAGCGTAGGCTTTTGCGTCAGCGTCGGTCTCCTCATCAACCATCATCTGCGCCGCTTCGATATCCCCCTCAAGGGAATGAAACTCACGGACAGCTGTGGCGACTTTGGCGAGCCCTCCCATTTCCTTCTGAATGGCGAGCATCTGATCGACGTTGGTGAGGACTTCAGGATCCTCGAGCTGCTTTTCCAGCTCTTCGTATCGAGCCAGTTTCTGTTCCAGACTGGGAAACATGTCTTACCTGTTCTGAATTCTGATTGTTCGTTCAAGACAAAAACAAAGGACGCACACAGCATGCTGCGCGCGTCCCACGTCAGATTTTCAGATGAGGTTGCTAGTTGTCGGCTGACTCAGCGGCCTCTGTTGACTCTGCTTCTTTGGCGTCTTCGTTCTTCTTGCCCCAGTTGTATTTCTTCTGGAACTTCTCAACACGACCAGCCGTGTCAACGAACTTCATTTTGCCCGTATAGAACGGGTGCGACGCTGAGCTGATTTCGACTTTGTACAGCGGGTACTCGTTGCCGTCCTCCCACGTGTCAGTTTCCTTACACTTGATGGTGGACTTCAGCAGGAATCGAGTTCCGTCTGATGTGTCGTGAAAAATGACGTCCCGGTATTCGGGATGAATTCCCTGTTTCATTGTTCTTTGCTTTCGTGGAGCCACCGGTGTCAAGTACACAGGCTGAGGGCTGCATCGAGGGCCGTGGTCAGAATTTGATTTCGTCCGCATTCAAAATGGCTCAGCAGTCTACCTGCCCGGCCGAAAATCGAAGTCGCGAAGTTTAAACCTGCAGAAGCAGATCGGCAAGCAAAATCGGCTTCCTTCACTCAGGACGCCGGGAATCGCCGAAACCAGCGAAAATCAAGGCGAAATGGGCTCTCTAATCCCGGAATCAAGGGCATGAGGGACCGCAACTGCCCGCCACGTCAGGCTGATTCTGCCCCCGACTCGAGGTTCCGGAAGGATTGCGTGCTGCAAGGTGTCGTGCACCGAGGGCCCTATGTAAACAGTGAGCCGGTCGGCAGAGGGATTGATGTACGTCATGAAGCAAAGCTAATCCGGGCAACCAGTGACAACCATGGATGCAATTCCCCTGTCAGCAGGGGATCTGCTCGCACATTCAACCTCTTCCAATTCGTTGTCGGTCCTATCCAGTCGTCTCGTCGTCGTCCTGAACCAGAAACGTCTGAGACTCCGCTGACCCACGCGCGCCCATCTCGACAATACAGTTGTCGGGCAGCACATCCAGCGGCGTATAGCTCGGATGATGGGACTCAAACCAGGGGTCATTGTGCTTTGTGTTATAACAACACAGCAGCCCCCAGCGCGGTTCTTCGCTGGAGTTCGGGTCGGAGGCATGCAGCAGATTACTGTGAAAGTACAGACCATCCCCGGGTTCCATCACACAGTAGACCTTCTCCAGAATCTTCGCGGCTTCCGCCACACGTTCAGGGTCAGCTCCTGTCTGCTGTCCAAATCGACCATGCTCAATTCGACCAAGACGGTGTGATGCCTTCAGAACCTGCATGCAGCCATTCTCCCGCGTACAGGGATCGACGGCGATAAAGATACTGGCCATGTCCGGATAGAGACACCCGTTGTTGTACCAGTACCCATAGTCCTGATGCCACTCCCATGCACCTCCCACGTGAGGCTCTTTTGCGCTCAATTTAGAGTGGTAGTGATACACTTCGTCATCGAGCAGTTGCTGCATTCCATAGACAATTCGTTCACTCCGCGCGATACAGCCATAGATATCGTCGCCGGGATGGTTCCACAGGGTCAATCCGGTGCGACGTCCCTGAGTATCTTTCACATCCATGGCCGCGTTGCGCATTGTGTCGTCTGACCGCGCTGCCTGCTGCAGCAACGAAGTTTCCTGCTCCGTCAGCAGGCCACTGATGATCAGGTAGCCATCATGATGAAACTGAGCAACCTGTTCGTTCGTCAGAGGTGTCTTTGAAGTCATGCGGTTCGCAGGTCCTGTATCTGAGTTCTGACACCACTGATCTGATTCTCACTCAGCGTCAGCTTGCCAACGTCAGCGCCGATTCGGATACCGGTCCTCTGCATGGCCTTTCGTTCTTCGCGAATTTCATTCCCCGAAATCCGGACGTCCTTAGTCTTGCCGGTGATATCGATGGCGACACCATCTTCAGCGCCACTATTGATGATCCGATTGTTTTCGACGACGTTTCGGTTCGCCCAGAAGTCGAGCCCACGGTGATCATCTCGGAATAGTATGCCCACCTTACCACTGTTCGAAATCTCATTCTTCCGCATCACGTTATCGGTGTCGCAGTGACCAATGGAAATACCATAGGACGTGTTGCCATCGATTCTATTCCCTTCTGCCAGCCCAAATTTCACTCCCCAGCACCAGAACAGACCGAGGTTATTGCGGTCGAGTCGGCAGTTGCGAATAAGCGGGCGTTGAGAACCAGAACCGGGATGTACTCCGAGGTTGCTGTTGTTGTGGCTATAACAGTCTTCCACCACAACGTCGTGGCAGATCTGAAAACTGATGCCGTCACCGTCGTAGTTTCGGGTCTCCACCTTCTTCATGGTGTATCGATTGCAGTCCTGCAGAAAAATGCAGCCACCATAGTTGCCGTTGAAATTGGTACAGTTCTTTCGGTTGCCATCCAGAGTAATGTTCTCGATGACGACATCTGAGGTGTGCTCGCTGGTCAGCAGTGGAAAAAGGGAAGAGCAAGTCGGTTTGCCGGACACCCAGAGGTTTTTTCGCAGCCCGTCATTCAGCTTGAATCTATTGCCGGATCGGGCAACCAGTGTCCGTTTAATGACGGTTTGACTTCCATCATGTGGATTCTTTGCAAGCAGTGCCACCCCGTCCCCGACCTTGAAGCTTCCGCGCTGCTTCAGAGTAATCTCCTGATCGTACCAGTCGGAATCATCTGCGAATTCAACCGTCTCGGAAGGAATCCGAGTGATCACCGATTCCGGCCCACTGCCCTGCAGTCGAATCTTTGAAGGCAGCCAGACGGCATTCCGCAGAGTATATTTGCCGGGCAGCACTTTGACCGTACCTCCCCCCATCCGAGCCACATAGTCAACGGCCGCCTGCAGGACGCGGTCATCGTGACCAACAAGATCGCCATTCTTTGTTCCAACTGTCAGCGTCAGTCGGCTTTCCCAATCAGGCTCAAACCGTTCATCGCCATCTGTGGCTCGTGGCTGTCTCACAGGAGGTCGACCATCCTGAGCACCTGCTGATCCACCAATCGCTGCCATCGCAGCTGTTGTCGCCAGAAACGTTCGTCGATCAGATTTCATCGCAGCCTCCGCAATCCGGACTTCTTGGGAACATCAAGCATGATACTTCGGCGATGCACTGGATTCGATCCGTCGAGTGATTTCCTGGCCTGCGAATTGCATTCTTCAATTTCACAATCACAGACAGGCTGACTAAGATCGGTGCTTATGACAACCGGAGACACGTCAATGCAATCGATAGTGAAGATTACTGCAGTCCTGCTGCTGGCCGGCACTACGGTGACCGCTCAGGAATCCGCCTGGAAGGCGGGCGTCGCTGCAGCGGCAATCACTCCTGAGAATCCGATGTGGATGGCAGGTTACGCGGCCCGCACCCGACCGTCGGAAGGGTCAGTCCATGACCTGCATGTGAAGGCACTCGCTCTCGAACATCCATCCGGCAGACGCATGGTCTTTCTGACGTCAGACCTGATCAGCGTGCCTGGCCCTGTGAGAGCGTACGTCGTGCGGCAGGTGACGGAGAAGCTCGGGCTGCCACCTGAATGTCTCATGATGAACTGTTCGCACACCCACTGCGGACCTGAAATCCGAACTTCTCGCTGGTCGCTTGATGGACTGCCTGCTGACAGACTGAAAACAGCCACGGACTACGTGGCATTTCTACAGCAGAAGATGGTCTCAGTGATCGAAGCGGCCATCAGCAGGCTACAGCCATCTCGGGTCAGTTATTGCAGAGCACGCTGCGGCTTCGCGATGAATCGCCGGACTCCTTCGGCAACTGGCTTCAGAAACTTCCCCAACGCGGATGGTCCGGTTGATCATGATGTGCCCGTCCTGAAGATTCAGTCTCCGGACGGCAAAGAGCTGCGAGCAGTTATGTTCGGCTACGCGTGCCACAACACGACGCTTGGCTTCTATCAGTTCTGTGGAGACTACGCCGGGTTTGCACAACAGTACCTTGAGGAAGCTCACCCGGGAGCGACTGCTCTGTTCGTCCTTGGCTGCGGGGGTGACCAGAACCCGTATCCACGTCGTACTCTGGAACTGGCGCAGCAACACGGAAGATCTCTTGCCAATGCTGTTGAGACAGCGCTCCTCACAACCGATCGACCACTCTCAGGTCCCCTCACAGCCCGAATGAAAACTGCCGAACTGTACTATGTGGCCCCGCCCACCAAAGAACAGCTGATGCAAAAGGCGGCATCCACAGACAAATACGACCGTCGGCATGCAGAGAGACTGCTGCAACAGCTGGAAGAGACCGGCGGGCTGACGATGTCTTACAAGGCCCCCGTGCAGACAGTTCAACTCGGCGACCGCCTCACGATGGTCGCACTACCTGGTGAGACAGTTGTCGATTATTCTCTACGACTCAAAGCAGAACTCAGCGACGAGCACAGCAGTTCGGCCATCTGGGTGGCGGGCTACAGCAACAACGTCTTCGCCTACATTCCCAGTCGCCGCGTGCTGCTTGAGGGCGGCTATGAAGCCGGTGGCGCCATGCGATACATGACAACAGTCCTTCAGCACGGACCGTTTCGAGAAGACGTTGAAGAGATTCTGATAGGTGCGGTTCACGAATTGATGAGAGATTAAGTTCATCACACTTCACTCTCGCCCGGATAAGCTACTCCCGATTACCTTTCAACTGCCTGGTTGCGATGACATACAGACTCTCGATCCTCGTTATGTTACTGATGACCAACCTCTCAGCAGACGATGTGGTTTGGTTTCGGCATGATCACGGAGTTGTTGACGGAGCCCCCTTGCCATCAACATTTGACAGCGAAGAGCTGGTCTGGCGGACGCCACTCGTTTCCGGAATCTCCTCGCCGTGTGTTCATGGGGATCGCATCTTCCTTTCCACGTTCAGGAAAGACTCCGAAGAACTCGCTACTGTCTGTCTGGACCGCAAAACAGGACGACTCCTGTGGTCAAAGAAGGCGCCTGCTGAGCAGATCGAACCCGTGCATCCGGTTGGAAGCCCGGCCGCAAGTACGCCTGCATGCGACGGAAAGCATGTGTATTCATTTTTCGGCAGCTACGGACTGCTTTGCTACACAGTTAACGGAGAACTCGTCTGGAAGAAGCCAATGGGACCGTTTCAGGATGAGTTCGGTGCCGGCAGTTCACCGATTCTTGTCGACGACATGGTGATCCTGAATGAAGATCACGACACCAACTGTTTTCTGATCGCTCTTGATAAGGAGACAGGGGACACTCGCTGGAGAATCACGCGTGACGGATTCACTCGCAGCTATTCGACCCCAATCCTCGTTGAAAAGGACAATCAGCGGTCCCTGGTGGTCGCCGGATCACTGCGTCTTACAGGTTACGACGTCGCGACAGGCAACGTGCAGTGGTGGGTCCGTGGGCTGTCACGGATCGTCGACCCGACGCCGGTCCTTGCGAATGGACGCATCTTCATTGCGACTCAAACGGCTGGTGGAGACGCTACCAACCGAATCTCTATGGAGCCGTTCGACGAAGCATTAACGACGTACGACAGGAATAGCGACAGCCATGTTGGAAAGGACGAACTTCCGGAAGGCCCGGTCCTGACACGTTTCTTTCGAATCGACCTGGACCAGGACCAGAAACTCAGCCGCTCTGAATGGGACTATCACACAAAGGTCTTTGAGCTCGCCCAGAATCAGGCACTCTCCATTAAGCCCGGCGGAACGGGAGACATCACTGAATCCGGTATCACATGGAAGTATCGCAAAGGCCTGCCCACCGTACCCAGTTCGGTGGTTTACAGGGATGTAATGTACATGGTGAAAGACAGCGGCATCGTCACGTCGCTGGACGCCAGTAACGGGGAACTGCTGCAGCAGGGACGTTCTCGCGGACGTGGCAACTACTATGCATCCCTGATGGCTGGTGACGGAAAGGTCTTTCTGGCCAGTGAGCGAGGCGTCATAACAGTGCTGGAAGCAGGACGAAAATGGTCCGTCCTCGGTTCCCATGATTTCAAGGAACGAATCCTCGCCACTCCCGCCATCCGCGACGGCCGAATCTATGTGCGAACAGACGCTGCTCTCTATTGTTTCCAGACAAAGTAGACCGCGTCGAGCACAGCGAGGGTCGGCATCGCGCACGAGTGATCACGCGACAATCGGTTGTCCGCGGGCGCAGTCCACGACATCAGGCATTCCGCAGGCCAACGTCGACTCATCATTCCTCAGGCGAATCGCCCACGTGACCAATCGGCGGAAATCCGTGCTGATCACGATGGTATCCCGAATCATAAAACTGAGTGCTCTTGTAAACTTCAAATCGGCCGTCACCTGCTACAGGGCGAACGCGTTCCAATAACTCTTTCTGTTCCTCAGCGGTCATAGGGGTGAAGTTTCGTGCGATCTCCAGGTCCTGGTTCAAATCCTGCTCCGACTCCATGCCCGTCACCAGCACGCTTATCTCCTGCGACATGGAGTAACGTCTGCATTCCTGTGCGGTCAGGCCGGCACCAAGAACGGTCTGACCTCCGCCGCCAAGGCTCTTCATTCCGATACAGCCGATCTGCCGGCGCGTCAGCTCCGGCATGACTTCATCCAGAAAACTTCGGTAGTGACGGTCCATCACCGAGACGGGCATCTGAACAGTGTCCCAGTCAAAGTCCACATCCAGCATGCGACGAAAGATATGGGGACTCTTGTGCCCGGTAAATCCAATGAAGCGAATCTTTCCCGCCTGCTTTGCTTTGACGGCAGCGTCGATGGCTCCGTCCGGCCCAAACAGCCATTGCGGGTCGTTGTCATAATTAACTTCATGAAACTGCCAGACATCGATGACATCAGTCCTGAGCCGGGTAAGAGACTCATCCAGCTGGGCAGCGGCCGTCTTCGCATCACGTGCACAGACTTTGGTCATCAGCACAACTTTGTCACGTCGCCCCTCCAGTGCCATGCCCATGCGAACTTCCGACTCACCGTCATGGTATTCCCATGCGTTGTCCATGAACGAAATGCCCTGATCGATGCCGCTCTGGATCAGCCGGACAGCCTCCTGCTGCGGAATCGCCGCGCGGCCAATGTGACCACCGCCAAGGCCAAGGATCGACACTGACACTCCAGTCCTGCCCAGCGGACGTATGGGAATGCCTCCGCTGTTTTTCTCAAGGTCTGACATCTCACGCTCCTGATTCAAATCACAACTCTGGTTAGGTTATGAAAACAGGACACGAAATCGCCAGCAAGCTATGTCGTTGAGTCCGGTCGGGAGATCATCACGAGCCGCAGATCGGACCTGCACGGCTGGTCTCGCTGGCCTCGTCCGATCCAAGCCCTCAGGAAAGAAAAGAGGCAGGCACCATTGCCTGCCCCAGTTCTTAGCACCAAGTATTTAACCGAGTTACAGCTTCTGGCGATCGATCGGGTTTCCGTCATCCTTACGGAACAGATTTCGAAGGACTTCTTCGTCCACAGCCTCTGAAATGAACCGAACAGAGCCGTCCCCAAGTCCGGAGTTCCAGCCATTCGGCAGATAGCCACCCAGCTTCGGTAAATCACCATCATCTGCGTACGGAATGTCTTCAGGCTTAGTCCATGGAATGTCACGTTTGGCTTCCACGATGACAATTGTATTGGCCGTACCATCCGTAAACTCGCGCAGTTTCTCACCTTCACCGGGCGTGTTGCCCAGCCCGGTCTGCCTGCCAACCAGCCCGAAATAGGATGCGTTTTGCGATCCCTTTTCTGATGGGAACTGATAGACGGGAGGAACCTGGGCCAGCACCTTCTTATTGGCTTCGCTGTCCCACGGCTCATCAAATCTGTATTGCCTGTAGAGCGCCTGCTGTTCGATGAAGGGCAGAATCGCAACCCGCCAGCTGTACTTCGTCTTGCCGTCCGGTCCGAGCAAAACTGCTGGAGGAAATGCCCGGTACGCGTCGTGATAATTGTGAAGCGCCAGCATGATCTGTTTAATATTGTTGGCAGACTGTGAACGCATTGCGGCCTCACGAGCAGTCTTTACTGCCGGCAGCAGCAGTCCAGTCAAAGTCGCAACACCGAGCCCATCTGCACCCAGGGTGACACTGGCTATGGTTCCATCCTGAGTCACTTTTGTGGTCTCCAGCGCCTGCTGTGTCAGCATGATGCTCTTTTGGATCAGTGTTTGAGCTTCTTTCGGAGCCTGAGCCACCGCCTGCTGACTGCCTGCCAACAACCCTTTGGCGACAGGAAGCAGATTCTTCACCGTCTGGGCAATCTCCGCAGCGCTGTCTTCGTTGGCGGCGTGGCCTTCCAGAACCAGATCCAACGAGTCTCGCACCGCTGCACGAAGGATGAACATCTCTGTGTTCTGCCAGAGCGGACGCATCATGCCGAGCATTGGATTCGGCGTGCGAGTGAAATCCCGCTCAATCTCCGGACGAATAAAACTCACATCCATGGCCACGAGTGCCTGCCCGGTTCGAGCCGCATCAAGGCTGCCGATCCATTCCGGCTGCTTCCTGGACTTGACGACCCGCACAACATCACGGAACTGCCCCGAGACAAAAGTCCGGTCGTCAACCATATGCACGACGGATACCCGATCCGTTTCCGACGGGTCGAACTGAGCAAGCACAGCGACGCCATCAACGCTAAAGTCGTCCACTTCACCACCCACCTGCCACGAAGCATACTTGCTGGCGTTCGGTGCTTTCCTGAAGCGGAATTCCAGCACTGGCTGACTCATCCGACCTTCACGATCTGCCATGGGAATCCCCATTACAAGGACCTGATCGAGGTCACTCAGAGCAAAGCCCGCATCGTTCATCTGCTCCTGAAGGAGTTCCACAACCGGTTTCAGGTCCTTCCGGGCGATCAGTTCGGCAGGACGAACACCAAACAGAAGACGTGTGTCTCGCGCCACGCCTTCAAGATTAAACAGGGCTTCATCAACTGAAGCCGGACGAGGGTCCGGAGCAGGCTCGGCAGCAGCGACCTGAGCATCCGGTCGGCGAATGCCGGCCACAAACAATGCGGTCACCAGCGTGGCCACAACAATCATTCGACGACGCCAGGCAGAAAACACCTCTACCCCGCCTCGCGGTTCTTTTAACATCTCAATTCTCCTCAGTAAGGTTCCCCGAGTGGGAAGGAAAGCCCGAGCCGGCCAGGCAACAGATGTGGTCGGCTGACGAATGGCCAGTTCGGCCAGGTGAATAAGATAAGACTGCGGACCTCCGGTCGCCTGAGCGGCAAGCGCATCCGCTTCCAGCTCCTGATCCAGACCCAGTCGTCTGACCATCCAGTGCACCAGCGGATGGTAGTAGTGAATCAATAATCCCAGCTGAGCCAGCAGCCAGGCGAATGAATCTCCGGACCGAATATGAGCAATCTCATGGGCCAGCACCGTTCGCAGCTCATCGTCTGTCCACTCACGCCATGTGGCAGGCAGAAGAATCACAGGACGAAAGATGCCCAGTGTCGCTGCTGAAGAAAGCTCCGTTGACTCACGCAGCTCAATCCGGGAAGGACAACTCATTTGAGCCTGCAGGATTTCCAGTTCCTGCTGCAGTCCAGCGTCATGGACGACGACACTGCGACGGACTGACCGCTTCACCGAGAGCCAGCCAAACAACAGTCGTAGCGTCCCTGTGCCTGCTGCGACGAGAAAGATGATTGCAAACCAGCCGGTCCACCGAAGTCCGGGTGTTCGTTCACCTGGTGCAGAGGCGGCCGGTGGATCGAGGTCTCGCCCAAGGCCGTTCATGAACCCCGTGACGGCGTCCGACCAGGGTGATTCGAACTCAACGTCCGATTGCCCGGCGGTCTGTGGCGCGTCGATTGACGCTGCAGACCGCGGTCGATCGGTTGCGTTTGCTGCAGCTGTGTCAGTGACCGAAACAGCGTCCTCGCCGGAAGACTCAAAATCCCAGCGAGGCCACGGGCTGATCAGAGCAATGGTCAATGCCAGAACAGTAACAATGCCAATGAATGACGGCGAGTGGTTGCGACGACGAGTTCTCAGGACAGCGTCTGCAATCAGAACAACCGCAGAGACGACTGTGACACGTCCGGCCAACCAGATCAGGGTAACTCCAAGATCGTTCATGCCTTCTTTTCCTGCAAAATGTCCTGCAACGCCGACCGTTCTTTCTTCGTGATCTTCTGCTGTCCAAACAGACTCACCAGCAGCTTTTCACGCGATCCGTCGAAGACCTGCCTCAACAGCAGATCAACAAGTCGCGAAGAAACCTCTTCGAACGACCGAATCGGCTGGTAGACAAAAGGCCGCTCTTCATTGGTTTGCTGCAGAAAGCCCTTCTCCGTCAGAATTCGGATCAGAGTCGCCACCGTCGTGTATGCAAGGTCAGTTCCCCGATCCTGGAATCGGTCGCGAACCTGCTGAGCCGTCATGGGACCTTCGTCCCAGAAAACTCGCATGATTTCCAGCTCACGCTCTGTCAGCTCGGCTGCTTTTGGTCTGGCCATACTTCAGCTCCTGTGGGTCGTCAGATACAGAATTCGTTACCAGCACCAATTTGTTTGACTAATTCTGAAAAACCAAATTTGATTTTTTAGATTTTAATCAGGGTCGATGCTGGGGTCCGGTCATCAAGCGGGAAATTGCGGAATCTTCCTGACACGGATCTGTTTGAACTCCCGCACAATTGGGCAGATCTCCCCTGGCGAGGACCCGATCGGCTGACTAAAGAAGCCGTATGAAGGCAATCTTTATCCCGATCCACATTGCTCGGCGGGCACGGCATCCAGGCAGACGAAGCCCGGGCTCGCTCTGCTCGGCCCGGCCTGCGGGGTGAGCCGCAGAACGATACTGGCAGCGGCTATTCTTTTGGGCGTTCGAATGATGCCGGTCGAACGTCGCCGTCCTTCAAGCCGTCACTGCCTCGGACGATGCCCCGGACACCCAGCAGCTCCGGATGGCGGGCAACCTTATCACTAAACACCTGCAGGTCTCGCACCACAGGCCTGAGATTCTGCAGCAGTGATGCGAGCGAAGCAGATGTCGAATTGAGATTGCGATACATGGTTGGATCGGTCGCCAGCCGTTTGAGCGAACCATCGTTTTCGTTCATCAGCCGCGACACTTCCGCAAGGTCCGCTGTGATTGTCTCGATGTTGGCCAGCGACTTATTCAAACGAGCAACCATCTGCGGGCTCTGATTTGCAAGAGGCTCTGTTGCGATATTGAGATTGGCAACCGTGGAATCGACTTCGCGAATGACTCCGTTGACAGCTTTGAGCGTGCCACGCGTCTCATTTAGTAACTCCGGCAGCGCCTCAAGCGTTGCCTGAAGATGTTTCTGATACCGGGGATCTGAAATGAGGGAACCGGCCGAGGCCAGAGTTTCTTCCGCGGCCCGCATTGTCTTTGTGAACTGCTCCAGCGCCTGAGCCGAACGCTGCATTGTGGAGACTCCGTCCGGACCAGTCGATTCCAGCATCTGATTCAGGTTGTGCCCCAGACGACTCCATTGCTGCCCCGTACTCTCAAACGAAGCCAGCGTGGTATCCAGTCGACGCTCGACTCGATTCACGACAGCCATGGGATCAGCCGCCGCACGACCCGCGATGCGATCGCCCTCCTTGATCGGTTCCCCTTCTGTTCCGGGGATAATCTGAATGGCAGCGTCGCCCAGCAGCGACTGCTGAACCTGAGCTGTGGAATCATTCTTAAACGAAAACTCGTGATCAATGCGAACCGAGACCAGAACTCCACGCCCATCAGCAATCAACTGAGTCGATTCCACCTGACCGATTCGAATGCCGCTCATCTGCACCGAAGATTGTGGCATCACTCCGGAAGCACTCGTCATCACGATGCCGATGCGCGTCCCTGATCGCAGGCTGTTTCCGATTTCGCCAAACTTGAATACCATGATGACAGCCGCACTAACGGCGGCGATAGCCATCAGGCCGACGCGAAATTCCTGTGTTCGATCATTCATGATTGTGCCTTAGGAGATTCCATTCTCCCGATCCGTTCCCGGACCGTAATTCGCCGTCATGCGGCCAGTAAACCGGAAGTCAGCTCATCTCCGATGTATTCTCTGACCTTCGGATCGTTTGATTCTGCAAGCTCCGACGGTGATCCGTCGAAGATAACCTGCGACTCTGAGTCATCCAGTTTGGCCCGCGGATAAAACATGACCACGCGATCCGCCACACGTTGAACGGTCCTCAAATCATGAGTCACGATGATGCCCGTCACTCCTCGAGACTGTCTTACCGAATCAATCAGGTCATCAATACGTCTGCTGTTGACCGGATCGAGGCCGGTTGTTGGTTCGTCGTAGAACATCACATCGGGCCCCAGAGCCAGTGCTCTGGCGAGGCCAACGCGTTTCTGCATGCCTCCAGAGATCTCCGACGGGCGTTTGAAACGAATGTCGGCGGACAATCCAACCTCCGTGAGCCTGCCGATCACGGTCTGCTCGATCAGGTCTTCGTCTGTCTCCCCGGCATGGCGCAATCCAAAAGCCACGTTCTCGAAGATCGTGAGACTGTCGAACAGAGCAGCTCCCTGGAACAGATACCCAAGCCGCAGCCGATTGGCGAGGACCTGTTTGGGCTTCATTGAGCCAACATCCTGTCCAAACCATTTCAGCTCGCCGCTGGTCTGCGGAATCAACTGCATCATAACCTTCATGGTTACGCTTTTTCCGCAGCCACTCTCGCCAACAATCACGACCGTCTCGCCGGATGCGATCGACAGATCAACATCCCAGAGGACTTTCTGCGTTCCAAACACGCAGCTGATTCCGGACAGTTTCATTGCCGGAACAATGCTGGAGGACTGAGTCATCCCAGACCTCCCGTCGCAATGGACACTGCCTGCGGCCAAATCATGTAGTACGTCGTATTCAGGACGACATTCAGCAGAAAGTCGAGCCCGAGGATGGCAATGAAGGAAAGCACGAACGACTGAGTCGCAGCTCGGCCAACCCCTTCCGCTCCCGCACCACACTGAAATCCCTGCTGGCAGGCAATGATCGCAATGCCACAGCCGAACAGGACACTCTTCGTGAGTCCAGCCATGACGTCCCAGCCGGTCACAAACTGTTCTGCGAACTGCCAGTACTGAAAGGAGTTCACCCCCAAAACAACGCAGCTAAACAGCCACCCGGAAAAGATCCCTATTGCGTCGGCGATCGCGGTCAGCATCGGAATCAAAATGACGCATGCAAGAAACCGCGGAACGACGAGATATCGCACAGGGTCAGCTCCCAGCGCCGTAATCGCATGGATCTGCTCAGTGACGCGCATCGTGCCGAGCTCAGCGGCCATCGCAGACCCGACTCGACCGGCCAGCATGGTGGCTGCCAGCACAGGGCCCAGTTCAGCGACCAGAGTCATCGTAATGATCGCTCCCATCCGGGTTTCCATATGCATCAATTTGAACTGTTGATACGTCTGGACGGCAAGGACCATTCCTATAAAGGCTCCCGTGACAAGAATCACCGGCACACTGCGGACGCCAATCTCATGCAGGATGGGAATCAACACATGCCGCCGCGGCATTCCGCCACGCAGGCGTTTGAAAATGCCGGTCGCAAAGAGAGTCAGCTCCCCGACTCCGTTCACGAAGCTGGAAGTGAGTTGTCCTAGCGCACTAATCGGGCGCGTTATTGAGAGACCGGCCATTCCATTGCCAGAGAGAGTCCATTCGAGAGGGCCGGTAGTGTATTGGACCAGCAGAAAATGGAGCGACCCCAATTAGGATGCACATGGAACCCGTCCAGGACCGGACGGGCATTTTCAAAGCCAAACCATCTATGTCACGCTGACGCGGCAGATGGCGTCAGCTTGCCATCCAAAGCGGATCAGGCCGCTTTCTTGCGACGGCGCGCCAGGAAGCCTGCGCCACCAAGCGCACCCAGCAACAGCGGCAGAGAGGCCGGAACCGGCACCGGAGCAAAGCTCACTTCGAAGATCGAAGGGTTACCGTTGGTGGCAACGTAAAGCAGCGAAAGCTCACCACCGTTGAAACCCGACACCATTGTCGTGGTTTCACCGACAGGACCAAGGCGTCCGCCGATACGCACACCATCGTCAAAGATGGCGAAGCCGTCATCATGCGTCACGGTAAAGTCGCCCGCACCGAAATTGGCCAGCGTGAAAAGGAAGAACGTGGTGGTAGCCGACCCGTTGTTGATGTTGGGATAGCTGAGCTGTGCATCCAGCGTGGCCGTTACGCCACTGAAGGAAGTATACGATCCTGTCTTGATGAATTCCCTGACAGAGTATGTCGCAGTCTGCGGCGCACCCACACGGAAATCCAGCAAGCCATTGTAACTGCCCGTTGATGTCAGGGCAGGACCGAAGCCGCCGGACCAGGCAGTGTTGTAATTGCTCATCTTGGCCTGAGAGTCGCCGGAGTCCATGTATTCCACGTTCACGATATCCATCGTGAAGTTTCCGCCGACAGTGGCCGCGCTGGCAGCGCCGCCAACCAGACCGAAAGCCAATGCGGCCGTCATCAAAATCTTTTTCATTACTTCCCTCGCTTACGAAGTTTGGCGCCTCCTGACCCAAGCCGACTTTACGAAAGATCGTCCTGCGCAACCAAAGGAAGCGAATCGAATATCTTTCGAGACTACCATTCCTGGAGTTCATCCGGGAAAGGAAAACACAAAGCCGCCACAATTTTCGCGTGATTGCACCATTTTCCGACGTTTCCGGCGCCCTGTTCAAGGACGGTGCGGCAAGAAAGGCTGCCATTGTTAATATTTTGTAAACAAACCAGCAGCGCACGAAGATGCGCCCGCCTGACGCGATGTCCGGTCATTCACATACACAACCGGCCAGACCGCAACGCCGAAACTTTCCGGGTGTTCAAGGAAATCCCCGATCTGCCACGATACCCCTACCGGGAACGCAACGGAGATAGGCCGGAAAACGCGCCTAGGATCAATCTATGGCAGGAAAAGTGGTGCCCCCACACGGACTCGAACCGCGGACCTACTGATTACAAATCAGTTGCTCTACCAGCTGAGCTATAGGGGCACTGCGGGCGGGAATACGAAAACCGGGGCGCCCGCGCAAGAGGGAAAGATCAGCGATTTGCCCGTGCCAGCAGGCCCACGGCGGCCAGCCCCACGAGGATGACCAGCACCGCCGCCGGGGCGGCATCTCCGAGGTTCTCGAGGCTGGCCTGGTCATGCACCCGCGTGGCCAGGGTGTCGAAGTTGAAAGGCCGCAGCAGCAGCGTGGCGGGCAGTTCCTTGACGCAATCGACAAACACGAGCAGCAGCGCCGAACCGACAGACGCGCGGATCAGCGGGTAATAGACCTGCCCCAGCACCTGCCCCTGCGTGCGCCCCAGCGACCTGGCGGCCATCGGCAGGCTGGGCGACACGCGCCCCATCGCCGCATCCGCCGCGCCCTGCGCGATCGCGAAGAACCGCACCCCGTAGGCCAGCACAAGCGCAAAGGCCGACCCGGTCAGGACCAGCCCGATATCTATGCCGGTCGCCGCTTCGACCCCATCGGCCAGAACGTGATCGACGCTGGCCAGAGGGATCAGGATTCCGACCCCCAGCACGGCGCCGGGCGCGGCGTAACCGATCGTCGTCAGCGGCAAGAGCAGCCTTGGCAGGTTGCGCCCCGACAACCGCACGCCGTAGACCATGAAGACACCTGCCAGCACAGTCACCACAGCCGCCGTTCCCCCGACGCTGAGCGTATTCCAGAGCGCGCGCAAAAGCTCGGGGTCGGCCCAGCGGTCGGAATTGCCCAGCGCGTGCGAGGTAATGACCGAAGCCGGAAGAACGAAGCCCAGCGCGAAAGGCAGGAAACAGGCGGCAAAGGCCAGCGTTCCGGCCAGCCCGGTCAGCCGATGGCGCGGCACCGGGCGGTGGCGGCCGGACATGTTGAAGAACCGCAGCCTGCGGCGGCTGAACTTCTCGAGCGTCACAAGAAGGATCACCAGAACCAGCACGACGCTGGCGATCTGCGCCGCGCCTCCGGCATTGTTGCTTTCCAGCCAGACGCTGAAAATGCCGGTGGTCAGCGTCTGCACGGCAAAGTAATCGACCGTGCCGAAATCGTTCACGGTTTCCATCATCACGATGGCCATGCCTGCGGCGATGGCCGGGCGCGCCAATGGCAGGCCGACGCGCAGAAAGCGGCCCAGCGGTCCCGCGCCAAGACTCATGGCGACCTCTTCGCTGGCGCCCGATTGTTCGCGGAACGCCGCGCGGGTCAAAAGATAGACATAAGGGTAAAGCGCCGCCGTCAGCACCACGATGGCCGCGCCCATCGACCGGATTTCGGGAAACCAGTAATCGCGCGCGTTCTGCCAGCCCATCACCTGGCGCAATCCGGTCTGCACGGGCCCTGCATATTCCAGAAGATCGACCAGCGCATAGGCCCCGACATAGGCCGGGATCGCCAGCGGCAGCAAAAGCAACCATTCCAGCCAGCGCGAAAGGAAGAACCGGTACCGCGTGATCAGCCATGCGGCCCCGGTGCCGACCATCCCCGACAGGATGCCGACCGACAGCATCAGCACGGCCGTGTTGCCGAGATACCTGGGCAGGGTCGTCGAGATCAGGTGCGGCCAGATGTTTTCCTTGGGCGTCAACGCGATGACAAGAACCGACAGGATTGGCGCCAGAACGACGGCCGCGATCAGAACGGCCCCGGCGGACCAGACACCGCCGCCCGGCAGAATGCGTCGCGCGCGCGTTGGATTGATGGCTGTATCGGTCATGCCATTCCCTTGCCCGAAACCGGTTTAACTGTCCAGAAAAGAGCGTATATTGCGCCCCTGTCACGACCATAAGAACCGGAAACCCCATGCAGGTTGTCCTACATGCAGGCGCACATAACACAGACGATGACCGCCTGATCAAATGCCTTTTGCGCAACCGCGACGATTTTCGCAAACGCGGCATCTCGGTCCCCGGTCCGTCACGCTACCGACGGCTATTGCGCGATACCATTAATGCGATGTCCACCGGCAACCTGGCGCCGGATGCGCGGATGGTGCTGCTGGACGCAATCCTGGAAGAGGACTACCCCGAGCGGCTTTTGCTTTCCAACGAGAACTTCTTTTCCGTTCCGAAACTGGCCGTATCGAAAGGCGTGTTCTACCCCCGGGCCGAATTGAAGCTGGCGCAGCTGTGCCGGATCTTCGAACGCGACGAGGTTGAGCTGTTCCTGGCCATCCGCAACCCGGCCAGTTTCCTGCCCGCGGTCTATGCCAATTCGCCGGATATGAGCTTTGAGGATTTCATGGCGGGCGCCGATCCGCGCGACCTGCGGTGGTCCGAACTGGTCCGGCGCATACGCGAGCATGTTCCGGGGTTGCAGATCACCGTTTGGTGCAACGAGGATACGCCCCTGATCTGGGCTCAGATCATCCGTGAAATGGCGGCACTCGAACACAATCAGAAGATCGTCGGCGGCTTCGATCTGCTGTCGGACATCATGACCAAGGTCGGCATGAAGCGGTTTCGCGAATACCTCAAGAAGTATCCGAACATGAACGAGATTCAGAAACGCCGGGTCATCGCGGCGTTTCTCGACAAGTTCGCGATCGAAGAGGAAATCGAGGAAGAACTGGACCTGCCCGGCTGGACGGAAGACCTTGTCAACGAACTGTCCGATATCTACGACGACGACGTGTTCGAGATCGGACGCATCCAGGGCGTCAACCTGATGGCGCCCTGAACGCCGGGGGGCCTCAGCCCATTCCCAGCGCGCTCTTGTACATCTCCAGCACCGCTTCCTCTTCGGCGATGTCGTCCGGTTCGCGCTTGCGCAGGGCGATGACCTTGCGCATCACCTTGGTGTCGTAGCCGCGCGCCTTCGCTTCGGCCATGACTTCCTTCTGCTGGTCGGCGATGTCCTTTTTCTCCATCTCCAGCCGCTCGAAGCGTTCGATGAACTGGCGCAGCTCATCGGCCGTCACGCGGTAGGTGGCATCGCCCTGTTTGTCATTCTCGTCGATCATCGCGTCTTTGTCCTGCTCGTTGCTGGATGTCCGGGGCCCTTTCCTAGCGCCCGCCCCTGCCCCCCGCAAGGGCGGATGCGTTGCGCCGCCGCGCGCAATGCGCTAACCCGCGCGCAGACGGAACGAAACAGGATACATGACGCGATGGAAATCCTTGTCTGGATCGGGGCGGTGGTGTCGCTTCTGGGGCTGGCCGGACTGGTCTGGTGCATCCTGCGTGTGGCACGTGCGAAAAGATCCGGCCTGCCGGACGAGGAGCTGCGCGCCGTCGTTCAAAAGGTCGTGCCGTTGAACATGGGCGCACTGATGCTGTCGGTTCTGGGCCTCATGATGGTGATCCTGGGGATCTCTCTGGGCTGACGCGCCGGTTGACGAACGCCTAGCCCGGGATTGGCCGGCGGTTCTTGCCCACCTTGTTCAGCGCATCGAAGTCTTCGCCATTCTTGACAAGCGCCGCGAAAGCCGGATCTGGGCTGTATAGCTCGGGCCAGTCGACCGCGAACCGCGTCAGCGCGCGCTGGACGTCGAAAAGGCCAAGCTGATCGGCCGCCTTCATAGGGCCACCACGCCAGCGCGGAAACTGCGTGCCCAGCACGCAGGCCACATCGATATCGGACGGGCGCAGCGCAAAGCCGGCGCGCAGCATCCGCGCACCTTCGTTCGCCATGGCCGAGATCACGCGCAGGCGGATTTCATCCTCGGACATCGCCATCCTGTCAGCCCCGGCCCCGAACAGCATCTCAGCCAGCATGTCGTCGGCATGGGCGTGCCCGGCCCCGTCCCATATATAGAAGCCCTGCCCGGACGCACGCCCCTTGCGCCCCGCCTCGACCAGACGCGCAAGGGCATCGAGATGCGCCGTCGGAAACCCGGCTGCCCGTGCCAACAGACGTCCACGCGTCAGAACAATGTCGCAGCCGATCATGTCGATCTGCCGGAAGATCCCCTGAGGCACCCCCCATTCCGCCATCACCCGGTCGATGCGTTCGATCGGGACGCCCATACCAAGCATCGAAAGCCCGGCATCGCGCGCGGCCGCGTTGATGCGTTCGGGCAGCGTACCGCCACCGGTTCCCGCCCGCACCGCAATCCGGCCCAGCTTGCCGCGCACAAGCGCGGCGACGGTCGCCACGGCCTTTGGATCCGTCTGCTTGCCGGGGATAACCTCGATCAGGCGCGACGCCCCCACCGGCGCATGGAAATGCAGCCCAAGCACATGATCGGGGCGCGCCGCGGCCGCCGCTATTGGATCTATCGGCAAGAGCCCCGATTGGGTCGCCAGGATGGCGTCTTCGGACGCCACTTCGGACAGTGCCGCGAAAACCTGTTCCTTGGTGTGCAACAGGTCGGCGACCGCCTCGACGATCAGATCGGCCTGCGACAGATCACCGAGCGATGTCGTTCCCTGCCAGCCGGCAAGATTGACGGGGGCGCCGTCGCTTCCCCGTGTCATCCGTTCGCGGGTCTTGGCCAGTGCGTCATCGGTGCGTTCGAACTGGATCACCGGCAAGCCGGCGGCCAGGCAAACGCTGGCGATGCCGCAGGCCGTCGGCCCGCCACCGACAACGCCCACCATTTCGACACGGCGGGCGGCCCCCGGTTGGGTTTCCGGCATGTTGACGGCCCGGCGCTCTGCGCGGGTCACATGGCGCAGCGCGCGCGACTGTGACGACACAACGGCATCGCCGAAAACCTGCTCTTCCAGCGCAAGCCCGGCTTCGAACGGCAAGAGCAGCGCCGCCTCGACCGCAGCCACCACGTCACGGGTTGCCGGCACCGGGCTGGCGGTCACCTCGTTGCGGCGGCGCGAAATCTCGGCCTGGTAGCCCGCCGGATCGCCGAACCCGTCGCGGCGCGCACGGGTCGGTGGACGAGGCGTTTCCGAAAGATCCTTCGCCAAAGCTATGGCAGCGGCAACGGGGTCGGTCGCGGCGGCATCGTCATCGTTGTCACGGGCAAAGGGATTCGGCAGGTTGCCGGTCAGCGCCGCTGCGCCGAGACCCAGCGCGCCAATCCCGGCGACACCAGCGGCCAGCGGCCCCCAGCCGGCCAGACCACCGCCCGACACGCTGGAGAGCACCGAGGTGGTCTCCGTGACCATGCCAAGGTCACCGGCAATGCTGGACGCCAGCCAGACGTTTCCGCCGTTGAAGGCATAGTCACCGGCGGCGGCGGTCATCAACTCACCGTCCTTCAGGGTCAGCGCGAGGCTGCCGTCGTTCAGTTTCTCGGTGCGCAGCACGTCCGACTGGACGTTGCGGAAGTTCTTGGTCGTGACCGTGGTTTCGGCGTTGTTGAGCTGCGCCGTCTCGGTCGGGTTGAGCAGCGTCACCTGCGTGGTGCGAACCTCAGAGGTCGGCATGAACACCGGGGAGGTCGACGCGGTCTCGACACCGCCCAGCTCAACGCCGCTGTAGCTGTTCCAGCCCTGGACCTGCTGCTCAGTCGGGTACACGCTGGGTGCCGCGCTGCCGCGGGAGGAGGCGAGGCCGTCGGTCAGGCCGTCGGCGGTGGCAGCCAAGGGCAGCGTCGCGTTCACCAGCTCGTTCATCTCGCACCGTCGTCGAGGCGGCCCAGCGGGTGCCATGCCCCGCCACTGTACAGCCCGAGCTCGTTGCCCTGCTGCTCGGCGAGCTCGATCCAGCGGTAGTACAGATTACGATGCAGACGCGCCTGCAAACCATGACGAACGGGCAGCGCCGGCAAGAGATCGCCATCCGGCGTCGCCAGCAGGGACAGCCGGTGTGACACATCCAGCGGTACGCGGTCACCGCAGGCAGTCACCGCGACCCAGTCGGCACCGACCTGATCGGCATCCGTGACCCATAGCGGTAGATCCTCGACGCGGATACGCAGCTTCTCTCCCGGCGTCACCAGGTAATAGTCGCCGTCGGCCTCCCGCCGGAGCACGCGGCTCAGCAAGTTGACCAGCGCCGGCCGTCGGATCGGCGTGCCTTCGTGGATCCACTCGCCGTTGGCCGCGATGCGCAGATCCATTTCGCCGCAGAAAGGCGGATCCCATCGTTCGAGCGGCGGAATGGCTT
>CAJWGB010000017.1 GCA_913031625.1 uncultured Planctomycetaceae bacterium
CGACCGAATTGTTGACAGGCCTTCTCGACGAGTCGGACGAAACTGAACTACACCTGATGCGCGGCAATGCACTTCTTAAGCAGAACCGTTTTCAGGGAGCACTCGACGACTACCTCGAAGTCCGCAGACATCGACCCGACGAATCCGTCGACAGTCGGATTGCCTACTGTCACATGAAACTAAACCACTATGACGTAGCTGCTGACATTTATCAGGACCTGCTTTCAAATCATCCGGAATCAGCGACGCTGCATAACAATCTAGGTTATGCGTATCTTCAGGATTCTCTCTTTGAGCCAGCGATTACCCACTTCTCGAAGGCGATCGAACTCAACGATCACTTTGGAACCGCCTGGCTCAACCGCGCCGATGCCCGCTTTCAACAGGCCCTGGCTCTGCGACAACCAACCCCGCCGGAAGCGATTGAGGATATGAAGAAAGGGGGCCCTCACATGATGCAGACGGGAGAGTCCGCATTATTTTTTTGCCGTGCTCTATGTAGTCGTCCGATCATCGACGTGGACGAGCTACGGAAGAGCCTCCACCTCGCCGTGACCAATGGTGTGAGTAAGCGACTATTGTTGTCGGATACAGCATTACGGTCAGAGATCCTGAAGGATAAATATCGCGACCTAATCGAAAGGGCTGGCCAGGACGCTCGAATGACTCGTTCCGTGAGGATCGTGCCGCCATGGTAAGACGATGGGTGTTGCTATTGTTGACGTTTCAGACAGCGGCTACCGCGCAAGAGGCCAAGCTCGCACAAGAGCTCCAGGCTGCACGGCGGGCCGTTGATGAATTGAAATCCAATCTGAATGAACAGTGGTTCGAATTCTGGAGTCAAAAGACCATCCCAAGCGAAGGACTTGTGAGAAGATGCCGTGGGGTTGTCTTTCGCAGTAAGGACTGTTTTTATTGCTCTTTCACTCGCAGACAACACAGTGATTCACATCCCCGCGGCACTCTAATTGAGTGGGAGGCGTTAATCGTAGACGGCTATTTGATCTTTAAGGATCACCGCCACCCCGAACACGCTATTCATTTCCGCGTCGATAGCGTGTCACATGCTCTCGCCGAGGTTCAATCTGTCTCAGATATCCTCCGACTCTTCAGATCGCGCGTTGAAAAGTTCATTGACTTGGAGTTTGCTGTGCCAGCAAAGTTAGGAGCTGCTGGTGAATTGCACGTGACATATGACCCACACTCGACCCACCATACGATTCAAAAACTGGAACTCACGAAATCCTTCTCGGTAGCCCTGCACCAAGAGAATGGCCAGTACATTCCGCATCGAGTCGACCTTATAGGGCAACAGCATGGTGAAAGGTTTCTACTTGGCTTCGTCGAGCCAAGTTTTGAAAGAATCGGTGATAGGGCGATACTGACAGGTATTTACAGTGAGGGGCGTCAGCAAGAACCTAGCGAACAGCCCGAAGTGCACGAGTTTTGGACCCAAACTATTCCCCGGCCAAATTGGGTATTGGATGGACAACTCAAACTAACCGCTCACTCTGAATCGGTGTTTAAGTTGCTCGAGGAAACAGGCTTTGAGGGAAGTGTGGCTGACAAAGTGCCTGAAGTCGTTTTGGATCATGTTGTAGAGATTCCTGTTGCTGATATGCAGGAACGCCACTCTGCAATGTTTAGTCAGATAAACAACATAACGTTTCAATTTGGCCGTCGGGGGAAGACCGAATCAACTACCGAACCAATCGCACACGCCCCAGAAACAAATTGGGCTGGTCATTTATTGTTGATATGCGGGGCGTTTCTTTGCGCAGTCGCCATACGATGGTTCTTGTTGCTGACTCAATCAAAGAATAAGTGAAAAAGAATGTCCGCTTATCTGCATGTTTCGGCACATAAGACTTAGCACAGTCTTATTCTGAGGTGTCGAATGAAACACAGACTACTTGCCCTTGTTATATTGCCTCTGTCTCTCGTCTGTAGCCGTTTCCTTGACCTCGAGGCTCTAGGGTCGAATTCAAGCTGTGGAAACAGTGGTGGCTGCTCCTGTCAACCTGTTTCATGTCCTGCCACGCATTCAAACCAATTCTGCTCAACCTACACGTCCTGTATGGCGGAAGGTGGCTCCTGCACATCAGATCACAGTAGTGCGGAATATCGGACGATCGAGCAGCAGAATGCCACCAGGTGTGTAAGCAATGGTCCATTGGTTGGGGCGGGGTGTGTGGCATCAGGGTCGAGCTACTGCTTTACATTACGAAGATGTCGCTGCGATCCTTTTCTTGAATGTGAAGTTGCTTCGGAAGAAGAGGCCGGGCTTTACGTTCCCTGTCAGCCGTTGGACTAGCCGCTCCTGTCCGGCAGTGCTGATCTCAGCGCTCCACCCGCTCTCTCCTGAATCCCCTCGGAGAATTCCCTCATGCAACTTTTACGCTCCCTGTGCGCGCTCAGCATGGTCGTCGGATTCTGCTCACTACCCTCTCGAGCAAATGAAACCCTCCCACCAGACACGGTGAAACGGGCTGTCAATGATTACCTGAACCAGATGAGTACCTATCAGGCCCGGATGGTCGTGACTAAGGTCGTGCGACTCTCCAGCGGTCGAATCAGCGAGAAGACATACAACGTTGAATGCCTGTCTCAAGATCACATCATGCGAATCGCCCGTTATGCTCGGGGCGCAGTTGAGGGTTCGCAAACATGGTTCGATATTCGGCAGACCCTGGTATTCCCAACCGGTCAGACAGCGGAATGGCGTCACCCTGGCTTTCCAGGCCAACTCACAGTCGGAATCGAAGGACCCGATGCTACGCGCGTGCGACATTCGGCCATTGATATCGGTGACCCCTTTGCCGTTCTCCGGAAGATCAAACGGGTAATGGATCGACAGAAACTGGCGCTGCACGCAATCACGTCAGAGACAGTCGTTCTTCGCTGCACTCCTGGTTCTGAGCGGGACGTTAAACGACGAACGCTACAGAACGACTACATCGAAATTGTCTGTGCGCGAAAACTCGGACTCCTGCCGATCTCTATGACTCGAGTCTGCGTCAACGATGATCAGAATCGGGAGTTTGATTCCGGCGCTACTGTCTCCATGAAGTTCTCCCGAACTGCTGACGGCTCGATCATCCCGATCTCCGCTCAGCGAGACACACGCATTCGACCTGACGTCCAGGGAACACTGACGATCACATGGCAGATGGCTGCCTTCGACAGAACGCCTCCTGAACAGGCGGATATGTCGCTTAAGATTCCAGGGCCGGCGTTGGTGCTTGAAGCCGACACGGGGCGACAATACTCGGCTCATGACGACTCCAGCCAGCGTCTGAAGGAGTTGCTGGGCGACTTTGTTGAGGTCCTGGATCAGCCCGATGCGAAACGAGCTGTTGCACTTTCCTTCGTGGGGCGGTCGCCCGATCTACCTCAAGAATATGCACTGTTAAGACGCCAACAGGGAAGCCTGATCGCCAGTTCTGTCAGTCCGTGGTTCGTGGCAGCAAACGGGTTTGGACTATTGGCCGTGGGAGCGTTTCTGTTCAGGCGACAAGTCCTCAGGTCTATCTCACACCACAGAATTCAGCCCTGCGAATAATTCGAGCGGGCCCTGACGCGCGTTTCACCGTCTGGAGTTTACATCATGAAACTACCTGCAACCGGACTTCGACAACGAGTTCTCTATCTCTTCTCCTCCGTCATACTAACACTCGCCATGTGCGGGACCATCCCGCCAGACGAATCGACGTCCAACAAGTCGGGCATTGAAACAACATCTGGTGCTTCCTCCCATTCCTCTGCGGACTGCGATCTTGAGCTGGAAGCTGGCACAATCGATTTTGGCACCGCCGTCGAAGACTCGCGGCTGCGACATCAATTTCAACTCACAAACACGGGAACTGCTGCGATCAGGATTGTCGACGTAAGCACGTCGTGCGGATGCACGACCGTCGACACTGACATTCCATTCACTATTCCGGCCGGTCAGACTCGTCATGTCACACTCCAGCTCAGTACAGCAAACGCTACCGGTCCGCTGGAGAAGCGCGTCACTCTCTTCGCAACACAAAATGGTCACGGGTATCAGTACCCCGTCACTCTGAAAGCTGTCAGTGTTCCACTGGTGTCTGTCTCCGATCGCGCCGTCGATCTTGGTATGGTTCGGAACGGTCAGATTTCCTCAAAAATGATCTCCGTCAGCCTGCACCATGAGCACCCCCATTCCAGGACGACTGTCCGAGCCATCAGCATTCCGCAGGGTGTTGACGTTCTGATTCAAGAACAACCTCCGGAAACGGGAGCTGTTCGTCGCTGGCAGATCAGTTTGAGCATCTCGGGCGAAGACATTCCACCTGAATCGATCGATGGGGATCTGGTACTGCAAACACCTTCGACAGTGGAGGAGTACATTCGAATCCCGGTTAGCGCTCGTCAGCATAGTTTTCTGGGCACTCACTCCCCCAGAGTACATTTCGGAGCCATCAGACCAGGCCATGCCCAACACCACACAGTCGAGCTGAATTGTGTCAACGGTCACACGTTCACGATCGAGTCAATCGACGTAGACGGGCCGTCGTTCCTGACCGCTGCTCAGCATGGGGGCGACACCATTCAAGTCCAGGTAGGAGCGGCAGCGACTTCCGGATTCTTTCGCGGGACTGCTCATGTTCGATATCGGTGCGACCGGGGTCGGGAACAGCTATTAACTATTCCAATCACCGGTTACTGTCTTCCCGGCAGTCCCTCGGCAGATTGAAGAGCTGCGAAAGTGTTTTGCCGACTATGGAAACCGCCCCCGTCAGGCAGGGAAACGTTGCGAGCGGATCCAATGCACTCCAGGCTGAACGCTAACAGCCGGATCCTCAGTACAGGACGATCGCGCGACCCGGTCCGCCGTGGCAGTCTCGAATCTTCAGCGCCGCAAACAGAAAGTACGGATTCCCTTCTGTCGGGATCGCTCCAACGTTGTGGAGAAACTCTACTCCGACCATCTCGCGACTCCCGAGTGCCCAGTATGTCATTGCTGCTCGACGCTGATTAACCCCCCCGAGATCCGGGGCATCCGTAGCTACGCACCGGATTCCTTTTGACTTCAGATAGACAATGGCATCGGGACCAGGGGCGGGCCAGCCCTCAGACTTGCCAGCCAACGGATCCGACCACATGCCCAACTCATTTGGCGCGGCACGATAATGTTCATCAATATGGCCCGTCCGAAAAATCACGATGTCACCAGGCGCAAGGGATCCGTGTTGACGTTCGGCTGCTTTGATGTGTTCTGCTGTAATCTCCGGTGAGTCCGGCAGCTGGTCCGGCTTTAATGTCCCTCCAAGCGACCGCACGTCGATCACTCGAGCATTTCCGCACGTCCAGCTCAGAGGCACACGCTCAGTGGTCATGTCACTCGTTCCCCGCGGCCCGTATTTCGACTCATACGCCTGCAGCCAGCCTCTCGCGGTGGGTGAATAAGTTACGTCCTGACCTGCCTTAGGGAGAGCATAAGCGGGCGGCACCAGACTGGTTCCTGACTGCCCATCCATGAGATGGAGGTGGTTATACAGGTCCAGTGTCTCTGCATATTGAAAGTCGACCTTGAGGTAAGGCTGACGATGGCGGCCGGGTAAGGCGCCGGGATTGGAGATTGGCATCCCCTGCTCAAGCACGGGTGATAATTCGATCGCGCGTTTTGCACGTGACGCCCTGATCAGCCGGGGAGACAGCTCTTTGTCTACGATCGAGAACGCTCGAATCTCGCCGTACTGACCCTTTTTGTGTCTGGGTCCGAGTGTACAGTAGAATGCACCTGTCGGAGGGAGCTTACCGTAGGCTGTTCCACTTTCGGTCCACACCATTCCATATTTCAACCCTGCATAGTGGGTCGGTTCAGCCAGTGTTGGCAGGGGCCCCATGCTGGCACTGTCTGTGCCGAGTATCATCACTTTCCGTGAAGCCAGATACTCCATGCAGTCCGGATCCGGGTCAGGATAGCCGGGTGCTTTGCGATTCAGAATGTCTGCGATGAATCGATGTCCCTCGGGAAGTGGTCGATAATATTTGTCTGAGTAATCGCTGCGGAACAGGACGACATCACCTGGGCCGACCGCCCTGTGCTTCTTTTCGAAGCGCATCACGTGAGCGCGTTTGACAAGTGGACTCATTCCCTTTGGTGCCTGGTCAAGCAGATCTCGAATGTCGACCACGCACGCTTCTCCACAAAACTGCCACGGTTCAATGACGTCAGTGAATGAATTGCCGAACGGACCACTCTTGGGACGTTTGAGTTCGGGGCGAACGACGGAATGAGGAGGTACGTCAAGCTGAGTACCCGTGTTTCCATCGATCTGCAGAGTATCAATGTTATAGACGCTCTCTGGACCGATCGTTCTGACATGATGAATCAGAAACACGGGGAAAGCTGGATGGGGCCATGTGCAGGGATAGTCGGGGGCAACGATCAGGGAATGGTCGATGAATCGTGGCTCGTCGGCTCTTACCGAATCCGCGCGAAACGCGAGAAGGGAAATGAGAATCACTGCGTGACGCCTGAACAGTACCATGACTTTCTTGCTTTCCTACAGGACAAAGTGACACGGGTCGTGTACGGGGATTCCCGATTCCTATCGCGGTATTGCCCATTATCAAACACCGCTACGGAAACCTTGTCAACCAGTGTGAAGCGACTGGACAGCTTCACCAGTTGCGTATGAAGGGTGGTGTGACTGTATCTCTGGACGGATCACCAGTGCCTGCTGAGCAACCGAACGCGAGATGAGTGCCTGCAAAGTCCCTATATTCGGATTCACATGGCAGGGTATCAGCGTCAGTCAACGATAGTTGTGCATTGACACAGGAATTGAAGTCTGCGGCACATCGATATAACTGGCGATTCCCTGTCCTCCGCAGCATGAGGCTGCGACGACCGCTGCACGGTGGCACCTACTCGGCAACACCAATCCGATTACTATGTCTACTGCCGCTGCACCACACCATCGCTCAGCCTTCGAATTGACACGCAGCATCACGTGCTCGAGCTGATGCAGAAGGCCGTGAGTCGAATTGCCGGATCTGTTCAGGTTCAGCTGGCAGATGAACACATCTTCCTGACCGGACAGGTCGACAGTTGGCATCAGAAGCAGTTTGCTCAGGAGTCGATTCGGCCGCACGCCGGCCAGCGAATTATCTGCAACAGCCTGAAAGTGGTTCAATCATAGACTTCAGGGCAGGGGTTCAGCAAAACTCGCTCCCTGAACACACTCAGCAGGCATGGCCTCAACAGACCAGCCCTGTTTGTTTGTGGGACCGCTGTGGGTAACGAAGACATTTGCCCACCTGCGTCCAAAAAACCGGGTGAAATCGTGCACTGGTCACTATGATGGAAGCCGTTACGCTCTTTCGGTTGCAGGAACGCCAGGATGCCAAAACAGAACCGCAGACAATTCGCGAGCCGGGCCGGCCTGTCACTGGGCAGTCTGGCCATGGCGCCTCTTCTTCACCAAATCCAGGTGCATGCTGACGGTCGAGAAGAAGCACTCCCTCGACGGTTTGTGTTTGTGATCAAGAGCAGTGGACTGACGGCCGAGGCCATTCGGCCGGACAACATTGACGGCGACCAGAGCCGCACAATTGACGAGTCGATTGCTGATCACAAACTCCCCGCCACACTTGAGTCCCTGACACCGTTCCGCGATCAGCTGCTGATCCTTGATGGTCTCTCCGGAAGCAACTTCACCGGCAACCATTCCTCCTATTACGGTGCCCTCAGCTGTTGCCACGCTCCCGACAAACCGGTTGCTCCCACGATTGACTGTCTGCTGGGTGGGCTCAACCCGGCTCCATTCCCGATCTATGGTTTTTCCCCCAATGGCCACAGCATCGGAAACAACTTTGGGCCAACAGTTCAGGAGACGGCCGTATTTCCGAAGATCTCCGCGTATGGCGCAAACAAACCTATGGCTTACCAGGCAAGCGCTGAGAAAGCGTGGCGGGAACTGTTTGGCAGCGTCGCCGACCTTGCGGCCGGAGGGAAAAGGGAGTTCCTGCTTCAGGACAATCTGCTTGATTTCCTCAGCGACGATGTGAAGCGCGTCTCCCAACAGGTAAGTAGCTCTGAGCGCGAGAAGCTTCATCAGTATCTGCAGGCATTTGAGTCTGTTCGAGCGCGTAATACCAAACTGAGCGATATGGCAGATTCGCTGCGACTTCATTCACCGAAGATGACCAGTCAGTATTCGTCGAAGGTATTTACCGAGCGTGTTTCTGTCTTCTTTGATCTCACAGCCGCCGCGTTGATTGCGGGTCTCACGAACGTGATCTCTATCCGAGCGGACTGGCTGAGTACAAAGTATGCGGCTTTTGGTTTCGGCAGCACCAGTGTCCACGATATCGGACACAACAAGCTCACTGGCAACGGTCTGCGTTCTGCAGATGCCAGAGGTGTTATTCGGAAATTCCACGTTGACGAGATCGGACAGCTGGCCGCGAAGCTTCAGGCCGTTCCGGAAGGGAATGGGACGATGCTCGACCATACTTTGATCATCTACATGAGCGACGGCGCTGACGCTCACCATTCCTCCCGTCGAAACTGGCCATTCATTATCGTTGGAGGAAAGCGGACCAGATTGCGCACTGATGGCCGCTACGTACGCTATCCCGGTTATCGCCGGAATGGTCACCGTACAATCGGCAACTTCTATAACACGCTGCTGCATTGCTGCGGTAACCAGACACGACCACACTTCGGGCAATTAGATGCACAGCTACGTGATCTGGATCTGGCCGGGCCCCTTGATGAATTGCTGAGGCGCGCGGCATAGCATGTTTCGGCAGACCGTTGAGTATGCTCTCAGAGCGGCCGTTCATTTAGCGCAACATTCCCCGACCCCGCAGACGATTTACGATCCTTCGAGTCCTCAACTCAGTTGATCCAATCATGAGGTTTCACACCTGTCCGCTGGAACTCCCAAACCACGGCGTTAGCTTATGTGCTCTTCACAAGCGAATGGACGACGTTCTCTCCTGTATGGAGGAAGCGTTGCGATCTACGACTCTCGCAGAACTTCTCTCCAACCCTAACCCCGGCATTCTCCTGAGGAATGATCCGGAATCAGGCGAAACAGACTCTGCACCGTGTGCGAAAGGGTAGTCCTGTGTCCCGACAGGAAAAGATAATGGCGATGCTCCAGGAAAATCCTGGTGACCAGAAACTTCGCTACATGTTGGCAATGGAGCAGCGAAACGGTGATGACATTGAGAAGTCACTTCAGACGTTTCGAAGTCTGATGGAAGACGAGACTCCATACGTGCCCGCCTTTCTGATGGCAGGTCAGGAATTGGCAAAAAACGGTAGAACCGAAGACGCCAGATCGACCTATACGGCTGGCATTGAGGCTGCTGTCAGGCAGGGAAATGAACATGCTGCGGGTGAGATGACTCAGTTTCGAGCAGAGCTGGGATAGTTCTATCAGCCGTTTCTTTGCTCTTACTGAGTGGTATCCTGTCGGTTCAACCCGTCGTCCGATTCTTTACGTGGGCGATGCCCACCCTGCAGTTGGACCGGGGCTGCAGACCCGGCTGCTGGTTCCCGGTCAGCATCAATAACCAATTGCTGACCCGTCCTTGCGCGACTCTGATGCTCCAAAGTAAACCCCGCGCTTGGCATCGTAGCGGATGGCCTGGTAGCCGCCGTAACTGCCTCCGGAAGTGACCTTGTGACCACGACGTTTCAGTTCTGCGCGAACATTTTGACCGAATCCGGATTCCAGCGCGACGTTTCCACCATCAGTCATCTGCTGCCCGGTTGGCTCAGATGAGCCATGGTGGACGATTCGTGGGGCGTCGCCTGCTTCCTGCGTGTTCATCCCAAAGTCGATCATGTTAATCACGATCTGAGTATGTCCCTGAGGCTGAACGGCTCCCCCCATGACGCCGAAGCTCATGTAAGGAGCTCCGTCCTTTGTGATGAATGAAGGAATGATGGTGTGGAAGGGTCGCTTTTTTGGAGCGTACGTGTTGAAACGCCCCTCTTTGAGATCAAACAGCTGTCCGCGGTCCTGGAGACAGAACCCGAGTTCATCCGGACACATGCCGCTGCCAAATCCCCGGTAGTTACTCTGAATTAACGAAACCATGTTTCGATCTTTATCAGCAACGGTCAAAAAGATCGTGTCACCGTGCTCCAGCGTGTAGGGCAGCCCTGGGTCGTACTGTTTGGCTGCCCTGTTATCGTCGATCAGCTTTCGGCGTTCGTTGGCGTAATCTTTCGAGATCAATCGGTTGACCGGAACATCTACAAAGTCCATGTCAGCATAAAGACGCGCTCGATCTTCAAAGGCTAGTTTTTTGGCTTCCGCAAACCAATGCAGGTGATCCGCACTGCCAAAGCCCGCTTTCTTCAGGTCATATCCCTCCAGCACGTTCAACATCTGCAGAGCTGCGATACCCTGACCATTTGGAGGGATCTCCCAGACGTCGTATCCGCGATAGTTGGTTGATACCGGATCCACCCATTCGGATCTGTGAGCTGCCAGATCTTCATACGTCAGGAACCCTCCATGCCGCTGCATGTAGTCGCCTATCGTGCGAGCGATACTTCCTCGGTAAAACTCATCACGCCCGTTATCTGCGATCTTCTGCAGCGTTTTTCCCAGCATGGGATTCTTAAAGACGTCACCTGTTCGCGGGCCTTTGCCGTTTGGAAAATAGGTCGTCAGAAAACCTGGGTACTTTTCAAACGTCTTTTTGCTTCCACTCCATCCGGCAGCTATCACTTCGGTGACGGGGAAGCCGTCGTGGCAGTATTCGATCGCGGGTGCAAGAACCTCCTGCATCGGTAAACGGCCAAATCGCTGGTGAAGTTCGAACCAGCCATCCACACAACCCGGCACGGTGACCGGCAGCGGTCCGAATGGTGGAATGTATTCCAGATTCCGTTTTCGGAATTCTTCGAGCGTCAGAGTCGCGGGAGATCGCCCACTGGCGTTCAGGCCATAGAGCTTCTTCGTCTTGTTGTCCCAGACGATCGCAAACAGGTCGCCACCGATTCCGTTTCCTGTTGGCTCCATGAGCCCCTGCGCGGCATTCGCTGCGATCGCCGCATCTACGGCAGACCCACCCTTCTTCAGAATGTCGATGGCAATCTGAGTTGCCAGCGGCTGACTGGTTGCCGCCATCCCGTTGCGCGCAATCACTTCGGAACGAGTGGCAAATCGATGACCGGTCGGTCGGTCTGCAGCTCCGGATTCGTAAACAGTCGTCATGAAGATTCCCAGCACGATCAACAGTCGCATAGCTACCCTTTCAGCGAAACATCGCAGGAAGCCAGCAGCATGATCGATTCATACAGGAATTCAACCGGTGGCAGCGGATCAGGTCACCGGAGACATTGACCATTTACCGTCGCAGTACACCCGGAATTCGGCTGTCAGACTGCTGCCTCTTTTGATGAAGCCGGCAGCACAGCCGTTCAGGGCTTCTGACCACTCAGTTGCTTGAGTGTCCGTCTCTATCGATCGGTCATTGCTGTGCGGCCCTCAGGACTTTCGTCCGGCATCGCTTTGAGGGAGTCATCCACCTGCTCATGCATTCCTCTGTGGTACTCTGTGTACCCCGTGGTAAAAAAGAGTATTCACCACGGAGGACTCTGAGGATCACAGAGGATTGGCGTTAAGCGCCGTATTTTTCCAGTCGCCCGGCATGAGCCAGTGCCTGAAGCATCAGATATTTTGCTTCAAATATCCCAAGCTCTCCGACACGGCAGGCTGACTCTCCAAACTCCTGAGAACCATCGAATCGGCAGATATCTGACGCCAGCAATGTTGGAACGGGATGGCCGCTGTGCGATTTCATCTTCGCTGGTGTGCTGTGGTCACCAGTAACAATCACGACATCCGGATTCAATGCCACCATTCGCGGGATGCCTGAATCCAGCTCTTCAGTTCGCTGAACTTTAGCGTCAAAGTTTCCGTCTTCTCCCGTGCTGTCTGTATACTTGAAGTGCACGAAGAAAAAGTCGTAGTCGTTCCAGTTCTGTTCCAGACAGCTCAACTGATCGTCGAGCGTCTGACCAGCGTCGAGGATATCCATACCAACCAGTCGAGCGAGCCCCCGATACATCGGGTAGACGGCGATCGCAGCCGCTCGTGTGCCGTATACTTCTTCGAAGGTTGGAATCGGAGGCATCTTGGCGATTCCCCGCATCGTGAGCAGGTTTGCTGGTGCATCGTCTTTCAACACCTCAGCTGCCTGCCGAAGAAACTCAGCACAGATCTCCGCTGTTCGCTGAGATGCCTCATCGTTCCCATGAGGAGCCAAAGGAGGCACACCGGTGCGCTGTGGATCCGTGTCGTCGACATCACCCCCAAGTCCCGCTGCCCGGAAGACGATTACCAGCCGATACTCCTTAACGTGTCGAACGAATACCTCGACCCCCGGGATTTCAATCTGGTCCAGCTTCTCACACAGTCGAGCGCCAATATCACTGCCGATTCGTCCCGCGCGACGGTCAGTAATGTTGCCATCGTCGTCCACCGTGCAGTAGTTGCCACGAATCGCGACGTCGTCCGGACCCAGCTCGAAGTCGATCCCCAGTGCCTCAAGCACACCGCGACCAATGTCATACTTCAATGGGTCATAGCCAAACAGTCCAAGGTGGCCGGGTCCACTTCCTGGAGCGATGCCTGGCAGAACAGGAATGCTCATCCCCAGAGAACCACGCTGAGCGAGCGCATCGAGATTCGGAGTGGCTGCCGTTTCCAGTTCTGTTTTGCCGCCGGGTTCCAATGGAAGGCCGCCAAGCCCATCACCTACGTACAGGATAATCTTTGAGTCGTTCTTGCGCTGAAGTTTGCGAGTGAGTGTATGAATGTCAGTCATGGGATGACTCTGAAATCACTATGTAGATTTAGGTTAAGGAAGTCCGGCCCAGCGCCGAGCGAGAATCTCCCAGGATAGCTATCCCCCCGCCAAGCTCCACTCCTGACCATACCTTTTCACTTGCGCAGTGACAATTCCCGCTCCTGTGGCTGTTCAGGCCCCTTCAATTCCCGGACCTGACGGCAAACTTTTGGAGTCGCGGACAGATTCGCGTGTTCCGCTTCCCTCGTCAGGGCAGTCCCAAAAAGCTAATTACTGCCTGACCGCAGCCGGATTATTCCCTTCGAAGGTACATGTCTTCCAGTGGATAAGACTGCTATATCTAACCGAAGCGGTTCTCATAATGTTCTGTCGCTGATCTATTTCCACTGTCCCTTCTACCTGATCAGTGCGACGCTTTTTATCTTCGGTTTGAAACTGCTGCTTGAGTAGTCTGGCCGGCAGTCACCTGAAGACGATGATTAAACCTGCGCCTTCGGCAACTGGGTCTCGCCCTCGACTTCCGGTATGGGTGGCTCTGCCTGAGAGAGCATCTCGATCAGTTCCTCAAGAATCCCGGCACCATCTTCTTCACTTGATTCCAGAGGCCAATACGCATCATGCCTGTCCACGATGCGAAGATGACCTTTATGAAAGTAGCTGAGAATGCGGATCATCTGAGCATCCTGATAGCGTAGCACCGCATACCCATCTTCCAGATGAATGTTCTCGATCTTCCAGCTCAGAGCTCGCAGGTTCAGTTCTCGAAGTCGCAACATTCGTTTGGCTGGTGTCGGAACCGGACCGAATCGATCTCGCAGTTCCTCTTCCAGCTCACTAACTTTCCGGAGTGAATTCACCTGAGACAGCCGTCGATAGATTTCTATCTTGAGTTTTTGTTCCGGGATGTATCTGTCAGGGATGAAGACCGAGATCGGCAGTTCGATTTTCACATGTGTCTGATAACGCAGCGGCTGCTTCTTCAGGGTTCTGACAGCGTTCTCCAGTAACTGACAATAAAGCTCGTATCCGACTGCAGCGATATTTCCGCTTTGCTCTGTTCCAAGAATGTTTCCTGCACCACGGATCTCAAGGTCCCGCATGGCGATTCGAAACCCGGCCCCCAGCTCACTGTACTCTTCGATCGCCTTCAGACGTCGAGTCGCTTTGCTGGTGACAACTTTGCCGTCTTCCAGCATCAGGTAACAGTAAGCCCGATGTCGATCCCGGCCCACGCGTCCACGCAACTGGTGCAAATCAGCAAGGCCGTAGATATCGGCCTGGTGAATGATCATGGTATTGGCGTTTGGGATATCGAGACCACTCTCGATGATCGTCGTTGCCAAAAGAATGTCTGCTCGACCAGTGACGAACTCCAGCATGGCTACTTCAAGATCGTCCGGATTCATCTGCCCGTGAGCGATGGTCACTGATGCTTCGGGGACGATCTGGCGAATCCGGTCTGCGACAAGCTGGATGTCGTGCACTCGGTTATGAACGAAGTAGACCTGGCCACCGCGATTGAGTTCCCGAATGATGGAGCTGCGGACAAGTGATTCGTCGAAACGTCCCACCCGAGTTTCGATCGGCATTCGATCTCTGGGTGGTGTCGTCAGGCTGCTGATATCTCGAATTCCCAGCAGCGACATGTGGAGTGTTCGAGGAATCGGCGTGGCTGTCAGGGTGAGGATATCGACCTCCAGTCGAAGGTGCTTCAACTGATCTTTAACCTTCACCCCGAACTTCTGTTCCTCATCAATGATCAGTAGTCCAAGATTCTTGAATTCCACATCCTTCGACACAAGGCGATGTGTTCCGATCACCATATCGATTGCGCCGCTGCGTAACTTTTCGATAATCTTCTTCTGCTGCCCGGCCGATCGAAACCTCGACAACATTTCGATCGACACAGGAAACTCGGCCATCCGCTGCGAAAACGTTCGAAAGTGCTGTTCAGCAAGAACTGTCGTTGGCACAAGTACGGCCACCTGACGGCCGTTCTCGATCGCTTTAAAGGCAGCCCTCATCGCGACCTCTGTCTTTCCGAAGCCCACGTCCCCACAGATCAGACGGTCCATGGGCCGGGAGCGTTCCATGTCTTCCTTGAAATCCGAGATCGCTGTGACCTGATCGGGGGTCTCCGTAAACGGAAACGCTCCTTCAAACTCCTGCTGCATCTGAGAGTCTGCTTCGCACAGCAAGCCCGGTTTTGAATCGCGTTCGGCCTGCAGCTTTAACATGTCCGCTGCCATGTCTGTGACGGCGTCAGCGACTTTGCTTTTCTTTTTCTCCCATGATGTTCCACCGAACTTTGACAGTTCCGGAACGGACTTCGCCGGACCAATGTACTTCTGCACCAGATGAATCAGCGAGGCCGGTACGTAGACGATGACCTGATCACGAAACTCCAGCAGCAGATGTTCTTCCTGCTCACCTTCGTTGTCCATCATGGCCATGCCACGATACTTCGCGATCCCCTGAGTCACATGAACGACCAGATCTCCCTCCCGCAGATCGAGGAATGTGTCGATCGCTCGTGAATCCGCCGTTCTGCGACGCGTCTTAACGCGACGAGCCTGAGATCGTGAAAACAGCTCGTTATCGCTGATCACTGTCAGACCGTGTTCGACGAACCGAAATCCCCGAGAAACCCGCCCCACGCACAAATGGATTCGATCCGCTGAGTCGATTTCTCCAGCCTGCTGTGTTTCGTCGATCAGCTCACTGAGTCGCTGTTTTTCGCCATCGTTATGACATGACAGGAGGGCTCGGTCTTCCGGACCAAGGGACTCCATCAACTCGACCAGAGCATCCCGACCACTGCTGGCAAACTGTTCGGCGGCTTCCAGTCTGAGATGACATGACTTTTCGAAGCTGTCTGCCGCCAGACCATCGACCGTCACGGACGGGAAGTCAGTCAGCCGAGACATTGTGGCTTCGACAGAAAACATGCCGATCGGATTTACCAGACGCTGCAGATACAACTTCCCTTCGCTGACAGCCTGACCCATATCGTGCAGGACGACAATTGTCTTCGACGGCAATGAATCCAGAAGCGATTCAGTGGCTGACTCGATGGCTGTATGAGGCCGCAGGCTGTCGCCCGGTTGTGGACTCTCCGGTGGCTTGACTGGACGAGTGGCGGTCAGTGCTACGGTTTCAAGGTCACTGACTCGTCTCTGGGACTCCACGTCAAAACTGCGAATTGATTCTACTTCATCCCCAAACAGTTCGACGCGAATGGGATCGCGTTCTGTTGGAGGAAAAATGTCGAGGATCCCTCCGTGGACGCAGAATTCTCCGGGCAATTCGACGGCGGTCACGCGATCAAATCCACGATCCATCAGCCAGTCCATCAGTTCAGAGACGTTCAGGACATCGCCGTTTGAGATTCTGCGCGTCGCGTTTTCGATTTCGCTGCGAGCAAGGACTGGTTGCAGAAGAGCCGGCAGGCAGGTTACCACGATGGCCGGTTCACGTTCTGCGGAGTTCGTTGTCTGTTGAGGTGGGGTGGACTGAGTTGTATCAACGGAAAAATGCCACGGGTCAGCAGCTGGGGATTCGCTGCCGATGCCACCTTCATTAAGGACTCGGACTGTCCCAAGTCGTGCAGCAAAGATCGCGTCCGTGATGTCGTGTTCTTCTGGCAGCGATTCCCATGCCGGGAACGGCAGCAGTCGTCCATCCTGCGAGAGGAACTCGGAGACCTGATCATGAAAATCATCGATGTCACGAATGCCGGGTACCACAATCAGAATGGTATGCTCCGGGCAGGACTCCCTGAGAGCAGCGGTCACCAGCGCGCACGCCGAGCCCCACGCTCCGTCGATTGCTCCACTATTTCCAGCGACCAGTTGAGCGACCACCGCCGCAAAATCCGGTTCGCACGCAATCAACGCAGTCAGGTCAGCAAGTGTTTCGGGGACTCGCTGCGTCACGTTGCTCATTGCGACGGAGTGTACGGCCACCGCTCGTCTGGGGGTAGTGCGGAAGGGAAACAGGCCAGAGACAGGCCTGTATTGATTTTCGTAGACTGCCGCCGGGAGTCCGGGGTCACAGACCCCGGCTACTGTCTTCCTTATCTGGTTACGCTGCTGCTGCGTCCGGGGTATCGTCAAACGTCTGATCGACCACTGCCGCACCAACTGAGTCGCCAAATGCGTTTGTGGCCGTGCGGAACCGGTCCAGCAGCCAATCGATCGGCAGAATCAGAGGCAGGTATTCTGTCGGCAACCCGACCGCATTCAGCACGATCAACATCGTCACCAGGCCCGCTTCCGGTATGCCTGCGGCACCAATCGCGGCGAGAGTAGCCGTGACAGCAATCAACAGCTGTTCCTGAAACCCAAAGACAAACTCTGGATTGGCAGCCGAGTAAATCTGAGCCATAAAGATGGCTGCTGCTGCCTCATAGAGGGCTGTTCCGTCCATGTTGATGGTCGCCCCCAGCGGCAACACGAACTCCACCGAACGGCGAGAGACTCCGGCATTCTGCTCCGCACATTCCATCGTCACCGGCAGCGTGGCCGAAGAACTCGCCGTCGAAAACGCCGTCAAAATGGCATCTGACATCGCTCGATAGAATGGCAACGGGTTTCGTTTTGTGAAGATCCACAGGATTAACGGCAAGGAGACAAAGAAGTGAAATCCAAGTCCGACCATCACGGTCGCTACATACGTCCCAAGACTAGCGATCTTCTCCCAGCCACTGACTGGCGGCTTTTCGGGCACAAATCTGTCTGTCTTGCTGCCCTCCCCAATATCGATCACTACGGGCTTCTCGGCCGTCGCATCTGCTTCTGTCGCTGCCAGCTGAAATGACGTTCCACTCTTTCGAACGGCAAAATAGATCTTGCCATCCTCAAGACCATCGATTGTTTCCTCACCCGCCTTGTAGGTCACTTTCGCGGCGTTCCGAACACCATGAGCACCCTTAAAGGAGATCGAATCTCGATTGACGTCTACGATCGGTACAGCATCAGCTATTCCTTCGCCATCAAGAAAGAACTTGCCAAACGATGATGCCACCAGACAGAAGATTCCGATCGGAGCAAACTTCATCAACAGCATTACGAAACTCATCATCGCGTCGTTGATACTGACGATGAATGTGCGAATCGTCTCGGATCTCCTCCCCATCGTCGTCAGCATGCCCGCAAAGACGATGCTGAACACGATCAGCGGCAGGAGGTCGGCTGAAACCATCGAACCCAGAAGATTGTCCGTGAACAGCATCAACACCATCTTGTGGAAGATGTCTCCGATGTTCCGCGGCCCATCTTCTGAATTACTGGTCTCCTCGACCTGCTCTTCGTAGTCCGTTGTATCAGCGCTCTCCATCAGACTGTCGGCATCGATGCCGACTCCTGGAGCAAACAGGTTCACCACTATGACACCCGTCCCCACCGCGAGGATCGTCGTCATCAGGTAATAGCCCACGGCAGCAAGGCCTGGTTTTCCGAGTTTACGAACGTCGCCCAGACCAAGGATCCCACTCATCACACTGGCCATGACCAGCGGCACCACCACCATCATCAACAGTCGCAAAAAAACTTCGCCGCCCAGTTTCAGGCTGACGGCGGCGGCTGGAGCTAACCATGCCAATAGCAACGCCGCGATAATGGACCCTATCATGAACAAGGTATGACCTGATCCTGATTTTGGCTTGTGCTCTTCTGACTCTGTCTGGGACGACGTGTTTTCCGACATACTTAGCCTCTCTACAGGAATTCAAATGTGCTGGAGCCCCATGCAGTTGCTCCATGCTTTATGCGCCATACGGTACTGGACTGTCACTGCTGACGTGAGTTTCTGCCCATTTTATCGAACCAGATGAAAGCGGCGACGAACAGCATGCTCAGACAGATCAAACACTGATCCGTATGACCAGAACCATCCTGCAAAATCCTGCTCCGATGAGGCTATTGCCTGACGGAGCGGGGTTTCCCGAGACGGTGTGTCTACGCCCCAACGTTGATTTTGACTACTTTGGTCACAGAAATCCTCTCATTGAGATGGGGAAGTACCCGACGTCGGAGGTGCAGCCTGCAGCTCTTTGTCCGTATGACAACCGAGTGAAGCGATGGCCGTTTCGCCGCTGATCTTATGACCTCGTTCCTCTCCGCCAGTCTGCTTACTTCACTCGTCGCAGAAGCAGGAGTCGAAAGTCCATCACACTGTCCCGCGCGATCCCTGTCGCCTTAAGCGTCAGTGTTCCCTTCCCCGCTTCTAGCTTGATCTCTCCGAGTGTCATACGGCCCCAATTCTGCTCGTACGACTCGACTCGCTTAAACCTATCCTCTGCCGCTCCTACGATTTCAGAGGGATGTGCTTTACTGATCTGACCACTGAGACGACTGCCGTTGAAGCTCAGTTCAATTGTGGAACCTTGCTGCCCTTCCGGGCACGAATAGAAGATCTCTGCCTCGTATTGTCCGGAAGTTAACACTGTGGCGTCCCATGTGATGCTGTCGTCCGTGGACGTCCAGTTTCCAAAGTACGAACTATTCGGGAATCTATTCGACCGTTTAATGTTGCCGTGAGTGATGGCATCACGAGCTGGCAGCTGCGTCAGTGGCGTGTCGGGGTGGGCGATTACGAATGGTCGTTGATCATCGTCGTAGCCCGGCAACACTGTCTGCCGGAATTCGTCGGTCGCGGCCTTGAGTCGAGCTGTCACCTTCGGATACCGCCTGGCGATGTTGGTTCGCTGCCCGGGATCTTTCGTCAGATCAAAGAGCGATCCACTGTTGTCGAAACGATACGGTCCAGACTTTGCGCTCACCCTGTTCCGCCAGTGGGAGATGATGATTCGGTCATCTGGAGTGTCATCCTGACCGGCGATCACCCGGGACAAATCTGTGCCGTCAAACGGCTTCTCATTGACTGTGTTGATGCCCGCCATCGCGGCCAGCGTCGGATGTAGATCAATGGCGGCCCCGTTTCGCGTTACGGTGTGGCCTGCTTTGATCCTTGACGGCCAGCGAATGTGACACGGAGAGCGGACACCCCCTTCGTCTGTTGATCCCTTGCGACCCTTCATGTCACCATTCCAGCGGGAACCATTGGGCCCGTTATCGCAGAAGTAAACCACTATGGTGTTGTCTGCCTTTCCCGTTTCCTCCAGGGTCTCCAGAAGTCGCCCGACGTTGTAATCAATGTTTTCGCACATCGCCAAAGCGGCCCGGATGTGCTGCAGGTTCTCCTTCTTCTGATCCCGATTGTGTCGCTTCAGGTCGAAGTCCTTGAACTTATTCCACCAGCGATCCGGCACCTGCATCGGAGAGTGGGGAGTGTTGTACGGCAGATAAATGAAGAACGGATCCTCTGATTCTGCCTTAATGTAGTCGATCGCGTGATCCGTCAGATCATCGATGATGAATCCTTTACCGGTCACCATGTCATTATTGTGATCCAGCAGAGGGCTCCAGTAGTGTCCCCAATGCCCCGAACAGAAGCCGTAGTATTCCTCAAACCCCCGCGCGTTGGGATGATATGGAAACTGCATACCGTTGTGCCATTTCCCAAACGCTGCGGTGCGGTAACCCGCCTCCTGGAAGGATTGTCCGATCGTCACCTCGTCAAGATCGAGCCGCTCTCCACCCGCTGACGTGCTGTAAACTCCGCCACGCGGGTGATAACGCCCTGTCAAAAACTCGGCCCGTGTTGGCGAACAGACCGGACACACATAGAACCGTTCGAATGAAACTCCCTCACGGGCGATGCGATCGACGTTTGGTGTCTCCAGATTAGTGTTTCCATTGAATGACAGATCCCCCCAGCCCTGATCGTCTGTGAGGATCACCAATACGTTCGGCCGCTCAGCGACGACTGCTGGAATCAGACATGACAGGGACAGGAACACTAATGAAATACGAGACATAGAGAATTCCATTACTACCGCTTTGTGCGCGTTCAATTTAAGTTTGCTGGTCTGCCGGAAGGGAAGCCCGAAGTATGAGCGACGGATCTGCTCGGGCTGCCAGCCTAAGCGTTCTCGTGCTTTCTGACCACCAGTAACACGGGCGCTGTCGGTTTGTCTGGCTGACTGTTGAAGCGTTCCAGATCATAGTTCTCTGGAAGCCCGGACAACAGGTTGTGAACCGCGTTGAACTCTTCCGGCCCGCCGTCGTGTCCCCGATAGCACAGCACCGTCAGTACTCCGCCCGGCCTGAGTACAGCGATTGCACCTTCGAGAGCCGGTATCGTCGTGCTGGCTCGCGTGATCACGGACTTATCCGCGCGAGGCAAATATCCCAAATTGAACATCACAGCCGCGACACCAGATTCTGCCTCTCGCGTCAGTGTCTCATGACCCTGCTTAATCAACCTGACGTTCTCCAGACCCTTTGCCTCCAGCCGTTTTCTCGTGGAGTCGATCGCCTGCTGTTGGAGATCAAACCCCAGAACTCGGCCGCTCGTTCCGACTGACTCCGCAAGGAAACACGTATCGAATCCGTTTCCTACCGTGGCATCGATCACAAAGTCTCCTGTCCTCAGCGCTTTACCCACGATCTGCTGAGCTCGTTGAGTCAACGGACGCTGTCGCTCCGGTGGCCGAATGCGAGACACACAGCGTTCCCTTGATATCTCTTCCTGCCCTCTCATCCGTGCCGTCAGCTCGGCTGCTGCACGAGGTGCCCGAAGGCTGCCTTTCGAGCCGAGCCCGTTGAGTATCCACACACTGGCATGCTCGGGATGCCTTCCCAACACTGGCAGGTAGTCCTTCATCGTCGGCCGGATGGCTGCTCGATGATCGATCAGACTCACTTCAGCGTCGACCAGATCTGCCAGCCGATGTGCGATCTCCTGTCGACCTGTTTCAGTGGGCTGATTCTCAAGGTACTCCCAATCGTATGTGCTCCCCACTCGTTGCTGATCACCGTCCGGGGCAATCCAAATTCCCGCATGCACTACTCTGGTCTGTGAATAGCCGTCGATGCTGACGTCCAAAATGTCTCCTCGGGACGGATTGTTCGGCACATCGGGAAACAAGGCTGTCTTTGCTGCACCAGTTGCCAGAATCAGGACGTCCGCTGTCGCTGCCAGTCCCGGAAACTTCAACGGCTGGTCGATCGAAAATCGGCTAAGATCGATTCGCTGACAGCAATATTGCCCTCTGTCAGTGAACCAGTTTCGAGTGGCCTCCAGATAGGTTCCTACGTCTAACCGTGCGGCTGGCTCCATACAGACAGCATCAAAGGGTCGCTCCTGCCCAGTCAGCTTGATGGATTTCCGCGGAAACTCCTGTGATTCCGGCACTCGGAGACGATACATCGGCTCTTCAGAGAAGAAGGATCTTCCAGTGACCTGCTCCACCCTCCGATAGAACTCCACTGCCGCCTGCCAGTCCTGCGCATAATCCGGCGCCTGTGCCATCCGCTTGCCCGTATAGGGTGTGATAAGACCAGCCGAGACTCGAGAGGCTGTCGCCGGCTGCTCATCGTCGACAATGACAAGTGACTGTCCCTGCCAGTGCATCTGCCATGCGATAGCCGACCCGGCGAGTCCCTGTCCAACGATCAGATTCTGTACGTGAGTCTCCGGCACGGCTTGCTATCATTATGTGGCGACGGATACGGCCTATACGGCCGCTTGCTTAGTGGTTGGGTCAATCGTATCCTCGCAGCTTCCTTACTTCCTCGCGATCATCGGAGTCATCCCATGACCAGTCAATCAAGACGCTCGTTTCTTCAAACCTCGGCCGCGGGTATCGCTGCCGGGATGTATGCCACGCATACTGAAGCCGCTCCCTCCAAAAACCCCCTGGAAAAGCTCAACATCGGCTGTATTGGTACAGCAAACCGCGCAGCGGCTGATGTCGATGGAGTCATCTCAGAAAACCTGGTTGCGATCTGCGACGTAGACTCCCGATATCTGGAACTGGGTAAGAAGAAGCTTACCGACCGCAAGGGACTGGAACCTCGCACTTATGTCGACTATCGCGAAATGCTCGACAAGGAAGGCGACAAGATCGACGCAGTGACTGTCGCGACCACCGACCACCATCACGCTCCAGCGAGCATTCGAGCTATTCGAGCCGGCAAGCATGTCTACTGCGAAAAGCCGCTGACCCACACTGTTCAGGAAGCTCGCATTATCGCGGAAGCCGCCGCCGAAAAGGGTGTTGCTACTCAGCTGGGTACTCAGATCCACGCGGGAGAAAATTACCGGCGGGTAGTCGAGATCATCCAGAGTGGTGCTATCGGCGACGTCACCGACGTTCACGTCTGGGTCGGCAAAGCATGGGGAATTACCAAGCAGACAGGTGAAGAATCTGCTCCACCAGACACCCTGAACTGGGACATCTGGCTGGGCGCTGCTCCTGAACGCCCTTATGTCGCTGGTCGATACCACCCAGCCCAATGGCGACGCTACTGGGACTTTGGAGCGGGCACCCTCGGCGACATGGGCTGTCACTACATGGACCTGCCGTTCTGGGCTCTGAAACTTCGTCACCCGATCTTCTGCGAAGCGGAAGGCGCCGAAGTGCATCCAGACATGGCTCCGACCGGACTGACGGTTCGCTACAAGTTCCCGGCTCGCGGCGACATGGTGGCCTGTAACCTGACATGGCACGATGGTGACCGAATTCCTCGCGAAGTGGCGGGCGAACGAGTACCGGCAAACGGCGTCATGTTTATTGGTACCGAAGGAAAGATGTTTGCGGATTACGGCCGCTACCGACTGTTCCCGTCAGACAGGTTTTCTGACTTCGAACCACCGGAAAAGTCGATTCCCAAATCAATCGGTCACCATCAGGAATGGATCAAGGCCTGCAAAGACGGGTCTCCCACCACCTGTAACTTTGATTACTCTGGTGCTTTGACGGAATCCGTGCTTCTCGGCACCGTCGCCTATCGAACAGGCAAGCCACTGGAGTGGGATGCAAAGAACCTGACCGCAGCCAACAACAAAGCTGCTGATGCTCTGATCAGCAAAGAATATCGAGCAGGCTGGGAAGTTGAGTAATTGGCTTCAGCGTCCAAACGAAACAAGCCCGGTCAGTTAATGACCGGGCTTTTGTTTTTTGATGGTTAAACTTTGTTCGCTAAGGGGAGGCTGCTGAACTTCAGTTTCTTGAGTCCAGTTTTCTCAAAGAGAGTTATCTCTTTAAGAGTCAGCCAGGTTTGGAACAGGGTTCTGTGAAGTGACCAAAATATCTAAACAACAAAATTAAAAAGTAGTAGTAGTAGAAGGAAGAGCGACAAGTGTTGATAAGTGGCTATCAGAGCGACGCAAATAGAAGCTGATGAAAGGGTTATATCAATCTCGCCACGGGGATAAACAGTCGCCAGGCACGGCACAACTGATGACAAGCCGGTGAACAAAAGGAGATCGTTATCCACACATTCAGACTGACAGAAAACGGTGTTGAATAACGGGGCAATCAGGCCCCGGCTATTTCCAGGTTTGATCACCCGTTATCAACAACATTGTTGATAACCCTACTGACCTTCAAGGTACTCCAGCTGAATTTTCGTATTGGGGAGTTTGGGCTGCAGTTTTGCCACTCCCTGAGCTGTGACAGGGGTGCGAGTGACCTTGAGATCCCTGAGGTTAGTCAGGTGTTCAAGGTGTTCGAGGCCGTCGTCAGAAACGCTGGTCGAACCGAGGTGCAGAAACGTGAGTGCCTTCATATCCTTGAGGACAACCAGTCCGGCATCAGACAGCTGAGTGTTGTCCAGATTGAACCATTCCAGCTTTGTAAGAGGTGCCAGTTTGGTAATGCCATCGTCGGAGATAGCCAGCCGCCACAGATTAAGCTTCCTCAGAGACGTCAAAGGCGCGAGATGTTCGAGGCCCGCATTGGTAAGGCTGGAATTCTCACTCAGATCCAATTCTTCCAGTGACTTGAGACCAGACAGATGCTGCATGCCAGCATCGCTGATCTGTCCAAAGGCAAGCCGAAGCTTCTTGAGTTTCGGGAAGTTGCTCAACAGAGCCAGTCCATCATCGCTGATGGTGGTGGACTTCAGGTACAGCTCTTCAATCTTTGTGAGCCCTTTGAGTTCTTCCAGTCCCACTTCGCTGACCCACAGGCCATCCAACGCAAGTACCTTAAGATTCACAAGTCCTTTCAGGTGCTTCATGCCGCCGTCGTCTACAGTAGTGGCGCCGGAGATACCATTGAATCGCACAGCTTTGAGTGTCGTGAGTTCAGCGATGTGAACCAGAGCGTCGTTATCGAGCGGACAGTCTCGAAGGTCGAGATTCTGTAACGGCGGTTTGCCGGTAGCGAGGTGAGCCAAACCGTCCTTGCTGATCTTCAGCTCATTCAGCAGGAGCGAACGGACCTTCTTCAGAGCAGCAACATGCTCAAGAGTCTCGTCCGTCGCTTCGGTGCCGCGTAGATTCACTGTTACGACATTTCCGGCAGCGTCCTTTTCGAATTCAGCTCCCGCTTTTTCCAGTGCAGCAATCGCGTCTGCGTCATCCGGTTCCGGCTGTAGCACTTTTGCATCCATGTCTTTTGGCGTAGCGTCGGGACCTTTGCCCACCAGCGAATCCGGTGGATTCGTGTTCACGGGGGGTGGTTCGGAATTGCAGCCAGCAAGGATCAACAGGCAGGACAGGGCAGCGAAGGAGAGAATTCTGGTCACGGGAGGACACTCCGAGGAAAAAGTAGCAGTCTGCCTATCATAGGGTCCGATCAGCCCTCGAATCAGCAGAACTCAGGCAGCACACGAGGTTTTTCTGAGGGTAACGAGCTAAAATCGATGCGAGCGAGTGTAACCCCGGAAATCAAGGTGTAGAGATACGATAGAGGCGTTTGAAGGTTCGGAGGTAAATGGCTCCGTCGGCGACAGCGATGGTAGAGTTCCCGGGATCGTTCAGTGAGTTGACAGCGATCTTTTCGAACTGCTCTCCGTTCGGTTGAAAAACGGTCGTGGTGCCGTTCTGGTCCGTGGCAAAGAGCTTGCCATCCGCGTAGACGACGGAACTCCAGTAGTTCCCGGTCCCTCGCGTCTCCCATTTCTGACTGCCGTCATTCGGGTCGATACACTCCAGCGTGCCAGGACCCGCATTGGCCATATAAATCAGGCCTTCAACGACGACACCAGATCCAATTCGCTGAGGATTTCCTCGATCAACTCGCCACAATCGGTTCTGTGTGATGTTTCCCTTTCCGGTCATGGGGAATCCGATCGCTGGGCCCTGGTAGCCGCCCATGCAGATGCAGACGTTTCCAGCAATGACAGGTGATGTGTAGGCCAGGTCACCTCGTTCTCCACGGAGACCATCACACGTCCAGGCAATCGTTCCGTCTTTGACGTCATACGCGAGGACACGAGTCGAGAGGCTGCAGACAGCCAGAGTCCCTGCATTGGTCTTCACAAGTACAGGGGTGCTCCATGAGCCCATGTATTTGCCGTCGTCGTTGGTTTCACCGTCATTTTCAACGGGCTCCTCCTGTTTCCAGAGAGGCTGTCCATCGCTGAGACGGAATGCTCCGACCCAGATACTCCTTCCCGGTCCCGAATGCAGAATGACTCTGTCACCAGCGATGACAGGGGAAGTCCCATAGCCCCATTGATGGCGAAATTCGCCGAGTTCGCGGCCCCAGAGTTGTTTGCCGTTCAGGTCGTAGCAATAGAGTCCCGCGGAACCGTGCCACACCACGACGACTTTTCCGTCAGAAGCAGGAGTCGTCCCGCCATACAGATTGGTCTTGTGAGTCGGCATTTCCCGGTCGTATGTCACGTCTGCTTTCCATTGTTCGCTGCCGTCAGCCGCGGAAAAGCAATGCAGTGTTCGAGTCGTTCCTTTATCCGTCGCACTGGTCAGCAACACGCGGTCGCCGGCGATGATGGGGCTTCCGTTTGCTGCTCCGGGGAGTTCGATCTTCCATGCGATGTTTTTCTCCTGAGACCACTCGGACGGCAGATTTTTGGCCGCAGAATGACCATCTCCGGCTCCCCCACGAAATGCTGTCCAGTCTGAAGCACAGGCAACAACACAGCAGAGACAGGCAGCCAATCCGGGAAGAATTTTCATCAGAGCATCCAAAGCAGAGTTAAGGGACGAGACTAACCCAGGATGCTAAACGAAAGGGGGTCCGGGAACATCTGACCAGGACCAGTGTCAGGGAACGGATGTGACGATTAAGCAGGACATATTGATGGGGTAATTCAGGAACCCCAGTCTTTCCGGCGCGCAGCAAAAGGGTAACAGTTGCGGCTGGTTCAGAGGGCATGATTGAGTATCTCGCCGTCTGCGCTTCCGCTGGCAATTCTGGCTCTCCCTTATGTCCACAAACAATCAACGACTGCACTGGTCTGCATGGGGCCTGCTCATCGTGGCCGGGCTCGTCGCTTTCTGGCCTTCAGTCTGGTTCGATTTCGTGAACTGGGATGATCCGTCTTACATCACCCACAACGAGTTGATCAAAAGCTGGAGCCCCCAGAACCTCGGCGGGATCGCCACTCAAACGGTCACCCGCAATTACGCACCGCTGACGATCCTCAGTTTTTTGATCGATCACACGATCTGGGGTATGAAACCCGGTGGCTACCACGCCACGAATGTACTGCTGCACATACTCAACGGGGTCCTCGTGCTCCTGCTGGTGCGACAAATCTCCGGCAGTCGATTTGTGGCATGGACGACCGCAGCTCTGTTCCTCGTTCATCCTGTTCAGATCGAGACAGTAGCGTGGATATCGTCGCGCAAAGGTATTTTGTCAGCCACTTTCATGCTGGCAGCTCTGATTGCGAGGCTGAAGAAAGAGCCGGGAGAAAGAGCAGATCTGTGGTACATCGCCTTCCTGTCAGCAGCACTGCTGTCCAAAGCTCTGGCCGTGGTTATCCCGGCGATTGTGCTGGCGTGGGATCTCTGGGTCCGACGGCAGAAGTTTGCAGATGCATTTCCGCGGCAGATCATTCCAGGGCTGCTGTGCGTGCTGCTGTTGCTCAAAACGATCGCATCACAGAACAGTGTCATGGGCGGAGTCCGCGGTCACATGGAATTCAGCATCTGGAAGATCATAGGAATCGACGCCACTATTCTATGGACCTACATCAGAATGCTGGTGTGGCCGACAGATCTTTGTGTGCTGTATGACCCTGCCGTGGACGGCATCTGGAAGTCCGTCGTCGCTGCTTCGCTGGCGTGGATCGCGATTCTGGCCTTCTTATGGAAGAAACGAGAGTCGAATCCTCTGTTGCTCTGGGCCGGGTTTACATTCTTCATTCTGCTGTTTCCTGTGCTCAACTTCTTCCGAATCACCACTCTTATGAACGACAGATATCTGTATCTGCCGTGCATCCTTGTCTTTGGAGTGGTTGCTGCGGGACTACATCGTCTCCTGAGTGTTCCAGAAGAGCTCCGAAGTCAGCTGCCAGGACGAATTACGTCCACTTCTCGCTGGTTGATTGGCGGAACATTGGTGGCAGCGGCCATCTTTGCGACAGCCGCCCATCTCCCGGTCTGGCAGAATCCCAACACCTTGTGGACGCACGCCATGGAGGAAAATGGTCAGATCCCCGTCGTTCGAATTCAGATGGCTCTGACCAAATATGACAGCGGACACAAACGAGAGGCCGTCAGAATTTTGCAGCGAGCACTCTCTCAGACAGAGCCAGACGAACAGGATCGAGAGAGGATTCAGAACTTCCTCAAAGAATGGCAGCAGGAACTGGCCGGCCGAACGCTTCCACGCCTCTAAATCGACATGAGCCCTCCTTCTGGCCGGGCCTGCTGATGGTGATTAGTGGAATTGGCTTGCCACCTTAGCCATTGGCCTAGAACTCGGCGTGATTCGGAGTTCGGGGGAACGGAATGACGTCTCGGATGTTGGTCATCCCCGTGATCAGCTGCACGGCGCGTTCGAGTCCGAGTCCGAATCCACTGTGAGGAACAGTGCCGAACTTCCGCAGATCGATGTACCACCAGTACTCTTCGGGCTCCATACCACATTCCTCGATGCGGCTCAGCAGAACGTCAAGCCGTTCTTCGCGCTGGCTGCCGCCGATGATCTCACCGACGCGTGGAACTAAAACGTCCATCGCTCGGACAGTTTTGCCGTCGTCGTTGCACCGCATGTAGAACGGCTTAATCGTCCGGGGATAGTCGTGAAGAATGACCGGTTGTTTGAAGTGTTCTTCTGTCAGCCAGCGTTCATGTTCACTCTGCAGGTCACTTCCCCATTCGACGGGGTACTCAAACTTCTGACCGCTGTTTGTCAGGAGGTCGACGGCATCTGAATAGGTCAGTCGGATGAACTCGTTGCTGCGAATGTTTTCGAGCGTCTCAAGAACCGTCCGATCGATCCGCTTGTTGAAGAACTCCATGTCTTCAGGGCACTGTTTAAGGACGTCGTTGATCATCGTCTTGATGAATGACTCCGCGAGGTCCATGTTGTCCGACAGCTCGTAGAATGGCATCTCTGGTTCGACCATCCAGAACTCGGCAAGATGCCGGGTGGTGTTGCTGTTCTCAGCTCGAAATGTTGGACCAAATGTGTAGCAGTCCCCGACTGATGTCGCGTAGGTTTCGGCTTCCAGCTGGCCGCTTACGGTGAGTGACGCGGGTTTGCCAAAGAAGTCCTGCTTCCAGTCGATCTCAGTCTGCAGTGAGGCCAGTCGTGCGAGATCAAGAGTTGTCACCTGAAACATCTCACCAGCGCCTTCGCAGTCACTGGTCGTGATGATCGGCGTGTTGATGTACAGGAATCCACGGGATTGAAAGAAGTTGTGAATCGATCGCGAAATGCAGTTTCTGACTCGCGCTACGGCTCCAAAAGAATTGGTCCGCGGACGAAGATGAGCAATTTCTCTTAGGAATTCGAATCCATGCCCCTTCTTCTGCAGAGGGAACTCCGCTGGATCCGCAAGGCCGATCACCTCCAGGCTCGTCGCATGAACTTCGATACGTTGCCCTTTGCCGGGAGACTCTTTGACGATCCCGGTGATCGCTACGCTGGCTCCGGTGGTCACCTGCTTGATGGTCTCGGCATAGCCTTCCACATCAGCATCAACAATAAACTGCAGGTTGCCCATGCAGCTTCCGTCGTTTAATTCAATGAATGAGAACCCACTCTTGGAGTCTCGTCTGGTTCGCACCCATCCTTTGACAGTGATGGATTCTTCGGGAGCAGCAGTCTTAAGCAGTGTCGCGATGCGGGTCAGTGGCATGGCAGATTTCCGATACAGATCGTCAGCAGGCAGGTGTGGGACTTTATCTCGCTGACGGACAAATGTCTAAAGCACGCGTCAGCGCCACATGATCTTGTGTTTGTTGATTCATGCTCTACTAAATGCTGTTGCTTACTTCAGGTCAGTGACGAGTTCCAGACGACTGAATGAAATAGTCACGGCCCATCCTTCGTTGGCAGCGGGCAAACGTGGTATGGTGACGCTTTGAGGCGAAACAGGTTCGTCGCCCACTCAACAAACCAGGAAAAAACAATGCCTACAGCTTCTGCCCGCCATATCCTTGTTCCCGACGAAGCGACCTGTCTGAAACTTAAAGAAGACATCGAGGGGGGTGCTGATTTTGGCGATGTAGCCAAAGAGCACAGCCAATGTCCGTCCGGAAGTCGTGGCGGAGATCTGGGAACCTTCGGTCAGGGACAGATGGTTCCCGAGTTCGACAAGGTCGTGTTTAACGATGAAGTGAATGTGGTCCATGGTCCCGTTCAGACTCAGTTTGGTTATCACCTGCTGGAGATTACGGCTCGGTCGGAGTAGCCACCAGGTCTGAAGGCGGCCAGCATTCACAGTGTTGCGCTTATGACAGACGGGGAACAGGAAGATCATTCCGGTGCAGGCGAACAGCCTGACCCGTCTGTTGCTGCGCCGATAAGTGACGAGGTCACAATCGAAGCTCAGATGGCGATTTCCGAGCTTGAACTCGCGACGGGGTACCGGCTGGAAGAAGAGGCACACCGGCGCCGACGTCGCAAGAGTGTTCGGGTTTGTTTCATACTGTTCGCGCTTACGTTTCTCAGTACGACAATTGTGGGAGCAGACTTTCTGCCACTGCGGATTCTGTACGGGCTGTATGACTCGCAATATGGCGTAAATCTTAAAGCAGCGCTCGATCAGTTTATCCCGTCAGCCATCCCAATGACTCTGGTTGATCGGTTTTGGCAGTCCGTGGCTCGCGGGTGTACGTACAGTGTCCCGCTGATGGTGATCCTGTTTGCCCATGAGATGGGCCACTACCTGCAGGCCGTTCGTTATCGCATCCCCGCCTCTCTGCCGTATTTTATCCCACTGCCACTGCCGCCCATGGGAACAATGGGGGCCGTCATTCTGCAGGGAGAAGGTGGTGCGGATCGTCGAAAAATGTTCGACGTCGCTGTCTCCGGTCCAATCGCCGGACTCGTCGTCACGATACCGGTTCTGCTCTATGGGATTCACACGTCAGGCTATATCCCCACGACGATGACCCGCGTGTTTGAGTTTGGCCAGCCACTGGTTTTGCAATGGTTGATCGAGTCCGTCCACGGCGAGCCAGTTCCCGGACTGACGTTTCACTGGAACGGATATGCCACGGCCGGGTGGGTCGGCGTGTTTATCACAGCCATGAATCTGCTGCCTATTGGCCAGCTGGACGGCGGACATATTCTCTACACCTTGATCCGCAGGCCTGCTCACTACGTTGCGTGGGGACTGATCCTCACAGCAGTGGGGATCATGATTCACAGAGGGCTGTACTCGTACCTGTTGCTGTTGGTGCTGTTGATGGTAACGGGGCCTCGACATCCGCCAACGGCCGATGACAGTGTGCCTCTGGGGATCACTCGGCACATCGTTGGCTGGCTGACTCTGTCGTTTCTCCTCGTGGGATTCACACTGCAGCCAATCGTGATTTCGGACGGTACGGAACCAACAGGCATCAAGTTGCCTCCAACTGAGCACGAGTCTGTTCCGCTGCCTGCTGAGTAAATGGAGCGATTCATGAGCGACAGGCCACTCCCGGATTGAGTCAATCAGGTTCGTCTCAGTCGCCACATCGCCCTCGCGCTGAGCGAATTTTTTATCGCCACTGTCTTCTGGCGTTCCCTGGCTGCTCAGTGCACTTTGGTACGGGTGCTGTGGTGTGCAGGATTCGCTGGACTGGCAGTCGCTTCCGTGATCGTGGCCAGAGACGTCCGGGTCTTGTTTGCCAGCGAAAGACATCGATTTGCCAACGTCGTAATCGTGCTGCTAACGGGCAATATGATCGCGGTTCCGGCAGATGTGCTGTTGGCCCGAAATCGCATTGTCGCACGAAGATGGCGTGAAGGGGTCCGGCAAAGAGATGCCTGATCAAACCTGCCGGGCAACCCATTCAGAGAGTTTTTCGCGGTTGATCTTCACGTTGTGCCGCGTATCCACCGGCAGAGACTCGTGAAACACAATATCCTGAATGGATGCTGTGAGTGCATTCTGATTTCCTAATTCCAGCAACTCATGACGGAGCGCCGTCTTTGCAGCCTCCGTCGTGGGAAACTGGCCGGCCTCTGGCTCTGCGACGATGACCGGTCGCTGTTGACCTCGTGAGCCGAGACCTGTCAGTGCAGACCGATAGATCCGCGGGTGCTGATTGAAGATGGCCTCGCAGCGAACCGAGTAAAGCGGACCTTGTGTTGTGTGCACTATGTGAGCCTTGCGGCCGCAAAACCAGAGTCGCCCCTGATCATCAAAGTATCCCGTGTCGCCCATGCGGTGCCAAAACGAGTCACCGTCCGGAATCTTCGCCATGGAAGTGCCGTCTGGCCTCCGAAAATATTCTCGTGTCGCGACCGGCCCCTGAACGATGATCTCACCAATTTCTCCTGGAGCACATTGCTCCGTATCAGCAATGTCAGCAAAGGCCTCGTAGCTAACTCTTACGATCCGCACAGTCATTTGATCGAAGACCGTTCCGACGCATGTGCCGGCTCCGCCTGCTGTCAGTTGTGCGGTTTCCGACAGCACCTGCCGACCACCAATGGCGGCAACCGGCAGGCACTCGGTTGCTCCATAAGGGGTAAAAACATCGGCATCGTCACGGAGCGTGGCTGTCATTCGCCTCAACACGTGATTCGGGACCGGCGCACCGGCTGACAGGATACGATTCAGCGTCGGAAGTTTTACGTTGTTCGCTTCGCAGTACCTGCCAACCGTATTCCACAGCGCCGGTGATCCGAACGCCTGAGTGACCCCGTGATTGTTAATCGCCTCAAGAATCCTGACCGGGTCCACGTTTGCAGGTCGCGTGGGATCCATGTCCGGGATGACGGTCGTTACCTGCATGCCAGCGTTGAACAGGCCAAATAATGGAAAGCCTGGCAGGTCGACCTCACCCGGCTGAATATCGAATCGATCCCTGATCAGGTCCACCTGGCTATTGAACATCCCGTGTTCGTACGAGACACCTTTCGGAGGGCCAGTGCTGCCGCTGGTGAAGATAATGGCTGCCTGATCGGTGCTCATCGTTTGCGGCAATGAAATGGTGGGGTCAGCGCCACGTTTGAGTAGGTCCGAATATGAGACCGCTCCGAAACCCCGAGAGCGAGGTCCCACAACAACGTTCAGTTTCGCTCGACCGAAACGGCGGAACTTGAGCAGTCGTCCGAACTGCACGATCGGGATCGCGACAAACCCATCGGGCTCACACTGATCGAGGCAATCGAAAACGCTGTTGCGGCCCATTCCCGGATCGATCAGTGTGCAGACTGCTCCCGATCGAAAGATACCGAAGGTCATCGAGATGGATTCGATCGAAGGTGGCACAAACATCGCCAGTCGCTGGCCTCGCTGGACACCCATATCCACAAGGCCTCTTGCCAGCGCGTCCGCTTCTTCATCCAGTTGCCGGAACGTCAGGTGGGTATAGGAAACTCGCCCCTGAGCATCTCGCGCATCAGGGAACACAACGGCTCGCTGATGTGGGGCAACGGACGCAGAGTGCCGGAGCCGATCCGCAATGTTCAAGGGTTGCGACATCAGTTCTTTCTACCGCGTCCGCGGGGTATTGAATATGTGTACACCTGTTGATTCAAAGAAACGGAGCTGATGTCTTCGTTGCATTTGAGCAACGTGACATTAGTCCAAATTGACGTGGCTGGATAGTTGACACAGGGTGAGCGGCGGTTTTATCGTCATACTCGTTAACCCCACCTTCGAGATGACACCGAGACATGCTCCGGCTGCAAAAATCGATTGCCATTCTTGCCATCGTGACCTGCGCGTCAGCGACGCGGGGTGGTCTCATCGAAGGTCCGATAATGACCTCCGATATTTCAGGTAATTCGCGCTGGGGCATTCAGTTTACGGCTCTCAAAACGTCATGGCTTCGGGGCTTTGACTATGAAGTCCAGGATGGAATTGCGGGCCGCGTGGAACTGCACAACATTACCACTCCTGGCATGATCTTCTCCAACGACCATGCTGCAGCCACAGACCGCGTCGAGTATCGGGGCCTGTCCATTCTTCTGTTGGCCGGGCAGGATTACCAGTTAGTTGGTGTAGACGCCACGACCACGAACAACAATGGGCGGTTTGCGGCGTATTCGAATTACGGTGCTTCCGCCTCCATCAGCGATGAAATCGATGTAACGACGGGCGTGCAGAACTCTGGCACAAATTCAGGTTTATGGTTCTCGTTTCGAAATGTCGAAACTGAAGCAGTTCCCGAGCCCGGAACGCTGGGATTATGTGCACTCCTGACAGGCGCGTTCTACGCGCGTCGCTGCTGGCGCCGCAGGAAGCTGGCCTGACTCTGACGATTTCAACTTTAGCCGATCAACCTGAACCAGAATCCGGGCCAACGGGAGATCCGCCCTCCCACTTGCCGCCGCTCGGCAGAAGCCACTCCCTCCCAATTGATGATTCAGAAGGCAGTACCTCCGGCACGGAAACCGCAGCTCCTGCCCAGTGGGTTCGACCTTAGGCGACTGGCTTGAGGCAACGAGACCGCAGCCGCATTTCCCTGACAACGTTACTAATGACTTCCGCCGCGCGGCGAAATATAATGCCTCCCCACAGCTTCACAGTGCGAGAGCAAATCCTTCTCGGTTCATAGTTCTTTGGCTATGGAAACCACAGAACAGGCAGAAAACATGCCCCGTCCGCTCTGGCGCCGGCCACGCATCCGGATCGCAGCATTTCTCTGCGCCTTCATTGGCCTGACGATGTTTGCTCCTGTCATCGTATTAAAGACGGGACTGCGAGACGTCGTCCTCAACCGCAAGCTGAATAGTCTGGGGCTCGCAGCCGCCACAGCATCAGGCAGCGGCAGCTGGTTTTCGCCGCTGGTGCTGACCGAGGTTAAGCTGACGGACACAACCGGCCGTGCTCGCTGTGCGCTGAAATCTGTGACGACATCTGCAACGATCTGGGAACTGATGACCGATCCCCACAAGGGTGGCTTCGCAATCCAGGAGCCTGTGGTCGAACTTGAACTGGATGACAATGGCGACCTGCCGCCAGACCTGTTCGCGGGATCGGGCGGTGATTCGAAGCCGACGTGCGAGTTCGACATTTCAGGGGGGCGGTTCGTGCTCAGCGTGCCCTGGCGCAAGCTGCCGATCGTGGAGCTCAATGAGCTGAATGTCGAAGGCGAAATCGTACTTCGAGATGGTGGGCACTGGCTTGATGTTCGACCAATCGAGCTGTTTGATCATGACCCGATCAGTGAAGCTCATACGGAACAAAACCTTGCTATGGTCGCACCCGTGCTTTCCCAGTCAGCGAAACTGCAGGGGGACATATCGGTGACGCTGGCAGAGGCTTCATTCCAGCTCGACGCAGAAGATGGCCCGGTCCTTGATCTGGCTGGTGACGCCGTCTTTCACTCTGTCGAAGCACGGCTTCGAAAAGAGTGGGTTGCTCAGATTGGTCAGATGCTCGGGAAGGCAATGGGCGCAGACATCCCCAACCGCCTTGAGATCATGAAAGACAGCAAAGTGTCCTTCACCGTGGACGAAACCGGCATCCGTCATGAAGGGCTTGCCTTTCTGTTGCCGGACCTTGCCACGGATCTGAAGATTGATTCTTCAGGCCTTGTTGGTCTGGATGAGCAGATCGATCTGACTCTGGGGGTTACGGTACCGCCGCCAAAGGATGCGGGCCTCTTCGCCTCGATAGTTGCCAGCATGGCAAAGAATATTCAGGTGGCTGTTAAGGGAACGGTTGATGACCCGCAATTGGTATTACCGCCTGGGATGTCATTGTTGAAGCAGTTCTCCGGCAACCTTGAACCGGAGAAGAAAGACGAGGACCCCGGCGTTGCTGGATCGGTCCTTGACCTTGTCGGCGCTGCTCGGTCAAAAGACCCGCAGGAGAAGGCTGCAGGAATCACGGGCGGTATCCTGAATCTGATTCGAGCCAGAAAGAATCAGAAGTCCCGACAGGCCACGGACGAATAGATCTCGATAGCGGTACTCTTCATGGATGTTTCGTCATTGCCCGCCTGCTGGCAAACAGCGTTGGCAGCAGACCTTGATTCAGACTGGTTCGCGGAACTGTCAGAATTCGTATCCGCCGAGCGGCAGCGGAGTGAAGTCTTTCCCGAAGAGGCAGACGTCTTCACAGCATTGCAGCTGACCCCGCTCGACAGAGTGAAAGTCGTGATTCTCGGGCAGGATCCTTATCACGACACAGGACAGGCACACGGGTTGAGTTTTTCGGTTCGACCTGGTGTGAAGATTCCACCTTCACTTCGCAACATCTATCGCGAATTGCGGGAAGACCTGGGGGTGGCTACGCCGGAGCATGGTTTCCTCGAAGCATGGGCAAAGCAGGGAGTTCTGATGTTGAACACAGTGCTGACAGTTCGTGCTCATGAAGCCAATTCGCATCGCCGCCGAGGGTGGGAACGATTTACAGACAGCGTCATTTCGACAGTGGCGGACCGCCGAAGTGCCGTCTTCATCCTGTGGGGCAGGCCTGCTCAAAAGAAGAAGCCGCTGATCACCGGCAATCAGTTGATCCTCGAGAGTGCTCACCCATCTCCACTTTCAGCTCGCACCGGATTTTTCGACAGCAAACCGTTTTCGAAGGCCAACGCCTGGCTCAAGGCGAACGGACAGCAGGTTGTGAACTGGGAGTTACCTGCCGAGGCCGGCGGCAACGAGGGTTGGTTATTTCCTGTCTGACTCTCTGTGACGTCGTAGGTGTGCATTGCCCACCAACAATCGATGCGTGTGGGATGAGTGCGATGGCACCCCGAGCCGACCGGACCTCACCGGCGATCCAGTAGCCTCCGATACGGCCAGACCTGCGATGAAAGGAAACCATGTGGATTTCATGGCGTTTGTCCCCGGAACCGGTGTCGGTGAGAGGACTACAATGCCTCGCGATTTTGTTTTGGCTGCCAAAGAAATCGATTTCTGCAGGACGACGACTTGTTCCGAAGAGCGAATGAAGTTTCCTATTTTCGTCAGTTTTCGCTCGCAGAGGGTGTCAGTCCATTTGTGCCTGCAACAATTACGTCTGCGGTCATAGACCAGTCCGGAATTCTCCCCTGTCATACTACTTACAGGAGTTTGGAATGCTCACCAAGCGGACCATGATCCCTCTGTCCTTCTTTGCCTGCCTTCTCACTGCGTCCTTTGCCTTCGCGGGTGACTTCGTTTCAAAGACGCTGACTGACGCGGATGGAGACCATAAGTATCAGGTCTATCTCCCGAACAACTATTCGGCACAGAAGAAGTGGCCGGTGATGGTCTTCCTGCATGGAGCCGGTGAACGTGGGACAGATGGTCAGCTGCAGACTCAGGTTGGTCTTGGTGCCGTCCTCAAAACACAGCCACAGGCATTTCCGTTTGTTGTCCTGTTTCCGCAGTGCGAGGATAAAGAGTCGCGGTTGCTGCCAGGCTGGCGCGCCGAAGGGCCCGATGGGAAGCGTGTGTTGGCAATGCTCTCGGCAGTGGAAGAAGAATACTCGATCGACACCGAACGTCGGATTCTGACGGGCTGGTCGATGGGCGGATACGGAGTCTGGCACCTTGCCGCTGCTCATCCCGACATGTGGTCGGCCCTGCTTCCGATTGCTTCAGGTGGCGATATATCGATCGCCGATCAACTGCCAAAGGTTCCCACATGGATTATTCACGGCCAGCGTGACAACGTTGTTCGACCTTCTGCCGTCACGGGTCTCGTCGAGCAACTTCAGTCGGGCAATCGGAACGCGTGGTTTACTCTGTTGCCGCAGGCCGGTCATGATGCATGGCGTGTGGCATATGGTTCAGAAAAGGTCCAGCAGTGGCTGCAGAAGCCAACTTCTGACGGCAATGTGCCGGATCTGTCCCGGGCAACGCGTGCGGAAGTCGCAGCTGATGATTTTAAGCCGGTGCTTGAGCTTCCTGGCGCCATTGAGTTGCGACTTGGCAATCGAATGCTGAATGCGTTTTCGTTTGCGATACCGGCCCGGATTCCGAAAGAAGCCGTTTCCGGACGCATTGCGGATATCCGTGATTCAGTGACAGCCGAAGGGATTCCGTTTTCGGTCACGTTTTCCGGCATCACCTATTCGGGAGGTGTCACTCGCGCGATCGTAAGAGCGTCGGGAAAGAATCGACTTCAACTGCAGTTTGGACTAACGAATGTCAGTCTGCGAATTGGGTCGACTTACATCCGGGGTCGCGGACGCAGCGCCACCTCCGGCCCGATTACGATAGGCATTGGGACACGTCGTCCGGTGTGGTTGAAGATTGACGCAGAGCCATACGTCAAAGATCGTCGGTTGAAGCTGAAGGCCCTGCGTTCCAGCTTTCAGATTGATCGAGACAACTGGTTCGTTTCCCGACCGTATTCGATCCAAACTCGCGGCTGGGGAATGACACGCCAGCGTGTGTCGAATGCTCTTGTCGATGGTCTGTACGCTCGCCGCAGCAGGATCGAGCGAGAGGTGGTAGCAGCCGTTCCGTCCATGTTGAAGTGGGCCGAACAGGCGTTGGACCTTAGCTATGCGAGTCAGGCCACCAGAGCCGTCTGGCCTCTGCCCGTCTATCAGCCAGTCTCCGAAGCATGGCCGCAGGCAATTTCAACCGACGAAAACGGGATCTCACTTACACTGGGTCTGAATGTGGCCGCACCCACGGCCAGGAAACTGCCGTTTCGAACGGTGGCTGCTCCATCCGGAACTCTGCTGAAGCCGTCGAAAACTGAGACGCTTGAAGTAGGGATCTCGCCACACATTTTGGGGCCGCTGTCGCAGCTCCTGGTTGAGAGTGATATCGCGCGGATTAATGTCCTTGATATTCCGGGGGACGCTTTCGCGCCGTTGACGCGACGGAAGGTGTTGCAGGCTGTCATTCCTCAACTTAAGGATTATCCGGAGACGTCAGAGATCCAGACCGAATTGGTTCTCAAAAAAGCACTCAATCTGGTGACTCCGGGATCAGACACCAGCATTTCCCGGGGGCTGCTGAGACTCGATGCACCCAATGCCACCATCGTGGTGTCTGTTCGGGACGAAGATTCTGGTGAGTGGCGTCCGGCAGCGGACCTTCAGATGCAGATTCGGCAGTCAGTTCAGGCCCGTGTTGACCGACAGGAAGACTATTCCAGTGTCCAGCTGTTGCCTGCGAGCCCCGTTCAGCTGGAGACTCAGAGCGGACAGAATTATCTTGCAGGTGCGGCCATCGATGAGTCCGCCCGCGTGGCATTTTCCAATTTGTTTGACGCAGCATGGCAGGAGTGGATCAGCGGCGAGAGTTTCGCAGATACAAATGTCCCAGCCGTTGATCTGCAGCAGACGCGATTGCGGCTGGATGACCTGTCCTTCACAGAACACGCTGTTGTCACACGGTTTGACGTGCCTCCCGTCATCATTGAAAACCTGACGGAAGAAGTGCATCGTTACGAAGTCAAAGGCCCCGCCTCTGGCTGGGAGAAGTTTGAACTGAAACCGGGAGAAACTCACCGGTACAGCTACGAATACAGCCTGACCTACCGGTGGACGGCGAACGGCAAAACGACAACATACACACTGAAGCCGGGTTCGGAGTCTGAGTTTCGAGTGCCGCGGTCAGGCGGTCCGCCAACGCTGTTCAAGAAGCCACTGCGCCGGTAAAGGCTGGAAACCAGGCACTGGTATTTCCGCATTTCTGGAAGGGCACCCAGGAGCCCTCTTCCTTCTGTGCTGCTGCTGACGCGTTCCGTGGCAGCCCTGTTGTGTCTTGGAGCACCGTGCGCACTCCTGCTACAGTTCGCCTTCTACGTGAAGAGGAGGAGCGATGAATAGTCCGACGTCAAAGGAGGACGTGTGGACCGTGCAGTCAATTCTGCAGTGGACGAGCGGGTTCCTGCAGGACAAAGGGATTAGCGCGCCACGACTCGAGTCAGAATTGCTGCTTGCTCATGCACGTCAGTGCCAGCGCATCCATCTCTACGCTGATTTTGACGCACCGTTATCGGATGACGAACGTGCTCGGATGCGCGAAATGGTTAAAAGGCGAGCTGCGCGAGAGCCGCTGGCGTATATCACAGGACTCCGCGAATTCTACGGACGTGAGTTTGAAATAGAGCGAGGGGTTCTTGTTCCGCGTCCGGAAACGGAAACTCTGATTGATGTCTGCCTGGAATACCTTGCAGCCGATAGCGATGCGCACGTGTGCGAAATAGGAGTCGGCTCCGGGTGCATCAGCGTGACACTTGCGCTTCAGCGACCTCAGCTGCAGCTGACTGCAACGGATCTCTCTGAAATTGCGCTCAATTGTGCCGTCCGCAATGTTGCGAAGTATTCACTGGACCGCAGAGTCACGATTCAGCGAGCAGACCTGTTTCCGGACAATCACCCGCTATTTGACGGGATCGTGAGCAATCCGCCTTATGTGACAGACGGAGAACTCTCGGATCTGGAGCCTGAGGTTTCAGTTCACGAACCTCAGGATGCCCTTGTGTCAGGGGCAGACGGACTCGACTGCCTGCGAGCAATCATCAGCCGTGCCTGCGATACACTAAAACCGGAAGGCTGGATTGCCCTCGAAATGGACCCGGCACAGTGTGCGACGGTCACGACACTGCTCGACGCGGAGGGGTTTGGTGACGTTAAAACGGTTCAGGATTGTTTTGGCGTGGACCGCATCGTTCATGCTCGGCGAGCAGTGTCCGAGTCACGGTGACTTTTGCATCCGGCTCAGCAATCAGCCATGGGGACCATGTGCCGAAGTCGGCAACAGCGTCAAAAACGGTTTCCGGATCCTTGTCGACCACGATGCTCTGCGACACACTGAATTCAGCCATTCTGACTGCTCCTGGTGTTCTGGCTGGCGAAACGTTTCAAAATGACACCCGGAAGCAGGAAACTGATCAAATCCCGGCCGCTGGAATTCAGCAATCTCACCCGAGTTGCAGCGGATTCGCAACAGAGCCCAGCTAATCTCTCACTGATTGGCTTCGGCAGGCGCCTTTGTAACAGCGGACATGAACACCTGACTCCTCATTGGAACGATGGAATGAACTTCAAACATCTCGCTCTCCTCCTGACTGCAGCAGCCTGCACCGTTGGTGCTGTCGGTGCTGTCGGTGCTGAAGAAAATGCACAGCCAAACATCCTGCTCATAATGGCGGATGATATTGGGATCGAGGGACTCGGGTGTTACGGCGGAATGTCGTACAGGACTCCTCACCTTGATCGAATGGCATCGGAGGGACTGCGATTTACGACGGCATACTCTCAACCACTGTGCACGCCGACTCGCGTACAGATCATGACTGGCAAATATAATCACCGGAACTGGACCTGTTTCGGGATTCTGGATCCCAAAGAGCGGACCTTTGGTCACCACCTGAAGGCCGCCGGTTATCAAACGGGCATCTTCGGGAAGTGGCAGTTGCAGTCCTACGACCCGCCGGATCTCCCCAATGCTGATTCGCGACGTGGTACTGGAATGCATCCGAAGGATGCCGGCTTTGATGAGTATGCGCTCTTCCATTCGCTGCACACGGAAGACAAAGGTTCGCGATACGCAAATCCGGTCATGCTGGAGGGAACTGCTGAATCGTCAGGCACACTGCGCGAGTGGCCGGGAAAGTACGGAGAAGATATCAGCGTGGAAAAGATTCTGGGCTTCTTTGACAAACATAAGGGGAAGCCCACATTTGTGTACTACCCGATGGCTCTGCCGCACCGTCCGTTTGAGCCAACGCCGCATTCGGATAATTGGGATCCCAAAAATGTGCCGGAAGAAGATGTGAAGTACATCAAAGACATGACGGAGTATATGGACACTGTCGTAGGCAGGCTGATCGACGGACTGAAAGAGCGGAAGCTTGATAAGAACACGCTTGTATTGTTTTACGGCGACAACGGCTATCACCGAGCTGTCTATTCGAGACTGGATGACGGCCGCACGATTCGAGGAGGGAAAGGTGAGCCGCTGCAGACCGGGTTTCATGTGCCTCTGATTGCATGGTGGCCCGGCAGGGTGAAACCGGGTGTGTGTTCAGACATTATCGACGCGTCGGATTTCATGCCAACGCTGCTGGACGTCGCTCATGCGCCGTTGAAGAAGGACGTTAAAACCGATGGGCACACATTCTATCCACAGCTGATGGGGCAGAAGGGTGAACCGCGAGAAGCGGCTTTCTTTTGGTACGACCCTCGGCCGGGCTGGGACAAAGAGCGATTTCGGCGGCACGTATTCGCCGTTAACAGGACGCACAAGCTGTTTCGCTCAGGTCGCCTGATTCGCCTTGGTGAAAAGCCATTGGAAGAGGAGGCGATTGATCCACTCAACATGACGGCAGCAGATAAAGCGGCAAGGCAGCGCCTGACGACTTTCATGAGTCGATACGCTCAGGAGACAGAGCCACCGCTGGTCACGGCTTACGGTGTGCCCCTTCATGATCTGCATTACGTTCCAAAGAGCAAGCAGGAAACCACGGCGATCAATACAAAGCTGTTGGCAACGGGCGAAGAGCATTTCTACGGCGACCACAAGGACCAGAAACTATGGATCTTCAAACCATTGGATGCGGAGCCTGAAGAGCAACGGCCTTGTGTGTTCTTCATTCACGGTGGTGGCTGGGGAGGCACGCCGTCAGCACTTGCTCCTCAGGCGGTCTACTTTCAGCGCCGCGGCTACACGACTGTTTCCATTCACTTCCGCGCACCGGGAAAGGGCGCGACGCCTCATGATTCGCTTCGCGATGCGCGCGCTGCATACCGCTGGATCGTGAAGAATGCATCACAGCATAACATTGACGCAGACCGGGTTGTGGTTTCCGGCGGTTCGGCGGGCGGCCACCTGTCGATGGCG
>CAJWGB010000018.1 GCA_913031625.1 uncultured Planctomycetaceae bacterium
TTGCATTCCAAGGAACCCCCTTCCGCGCAGTGCAGTTTTTGGAGCCACTGAATGTCGTCATTCTTGAGTGAATTGGACGGAGGTCTGGAATCCCTTTCTGAAATAGAGGGATACGAGTTTCTCAGCGACCTCGATGCAGGATTTGAAGAGGAGTTGAAGTCTCTGGGAGTCGATCCCGGGTCTCCAACTGCTGCAAAACCTGGATCAGAAGAGAAGGTGATGATGCTGGCAGCACGTTATGCAGCCGGCCTGCCTCTGTGGCACACCGATGACTGCTATGACCATGGCCCCGGCAGCGTCGGGAACCTGTTCATGGAGAACATTGGACGGGAAGAAAGCGACAGCGAAGAAGATTTCGTCGTCGCTTAGTCGTACTGAATCCATCAAACAAAAGGCCGGTCGCTCAGCGACCGACCTTTTTTGGTGTTACAGCCATGCCCTGTTGTGGGAGATACGAAAAACAGGCCAGTCAAATGACTGGCCTGTGACGTGTGATCTCATTGTAAATGGGGCCTAAAACCCTCGGTCTTCGCCCTCAATTCGTTCCTGAAGCTCATCTCGTTCCCGTCGAGTCATTTCCAAGTCGAACATCAGGTATTTTACATCCAGCCGAAGCTGGGAAAGAGCCTCCTGAACCAGGTTCAGGATTCGCCGCCGTCGCAGCACAGATTCTGCAACGCGATTGTATGACTTTATCAGGGTCTCTTTGCTCTCATCGTCCACACCGGCCGATTCAAGCAGCTCTCCCAACTCCACCAATTCGGCTGGCAGGTCGCTGTCGTGAGTATCCTGAAATCGTTTGGGCTGAGACATCGAATCAATCCCCATTTCTCTTCCTGAACTTTTGACCCACCATGGATTCTGAACGGGGCTGGAACCCATCGCAAGCAAATAGAACACGAACGCCACAATTATTGCACGGTCCTCCCGGAAGATTTGCCATGGCTCTGTAATCCGCAAATCTGCCGCGGCCAGGAAACCTGACAGGACTCTGCTTCGCTTCTGTTGAATGTTGGCGGTCAGCGCGGCCCGCTTTCCGACATCCCAGCAAAAACATTGGTCTCCCCCGGAATCGCCGCTTCTGGTAGGCTTTCAACCAGTCCAAATCTCGTCTCCGATCACCCACCTTTGGGCGATTTTTACCGCTCATCGCAAATCGGAAACATTTCCAAGTCTACACCTGGATTCCTGTGTGACAGGGACGTCACCCACAGACACCTGGTCAACAATCAGCCTGAGTTCACCGCCACGACGGATGGTCTTCCGCGCGATTGGGGTGAGCCTGCTCCTTGTCGCGTGCGCCGGCGCCCAGGAACCGTGGAAACCCGTCCCTCCCGTTCCTGATTCGGTGACGATTCGAAGCCGAAAGGGGCAGCCCGGAGTCGACAATCCGGAATTCATCTTTCATTTCGAATCAACTGCCGGCTTTCAGAAGATCGCCTTACAGACCCCTCGAACTCCGGCACGCCTCATTGACGAGTTTCGCGCCACTGTCCGCATTCGTGCCCTTCGTCGAGGCATCCGGGCAGCAGTGCGACTTGTTGTCCCGGCGCAGAACGACCCTCGAACCGGACGCCCTCTGGTGACCTTCATCGAAGGCGATGCCTATGTGGACGAAGAGGAGTGGCAAACACTCAGCGTCCGCATCACAGACGAGAAGATTAAGGCACAGGCACGATTGCTTCGGGCTCAGCTGAGCCGCCCCAATATTTCTCTGGCAGGAGGATATGCCAACGGAATCGTCCTGCTGGCAGAAGCCAATCAGGGCAGCTCCGGCGTGGAAATCGGAGCCACCAGCTGGGGTCCGGTGATTGCTCCCAGTCAGATTGTGACCACGCGGCCCGTCTCTCAGACCACCCGCGAATCACGATTGAGAGTCGATCGCGACCAGGTCATCTTTAAAGGGCGGTCAGTCTTCCCTGTGATGATCCCGGATCATGGTGAATCGCCCGATCTGTTTCGTCAGCTGCGAACCAACGTGATCTGGGTTCCCAACCTGAACTCCGTCACTCGTATGCAGAGTCTGATTGACCGCGACTTCGCTGTGATGGCCACGCCCCCACATCCACAGTTTGATCCGGGCGACTTCCGAGCTCCTCTGGAATCCCTACCGCCTCTTGACCAGACAGCTGCAGCGCCGGACCTCTGGTATCTGGGAACCGGAATCCGTGACAGCCAGATTCCTCATCTGCTTGCGTGGGCTCGAGAAGTTCGCAGTGCAGATCGCCTTCGGCAGCGGCCTTTAATTGCAGATCTCGTGACAGGGGAAGGAGTCGCTTCGCGACTGGTTGACTCGGTTGGTATCAGTCAGAACGCAATGTCGTCGTTCAGGTCCTTTGGAGGATCAAGGAACCGCGCGTTTGTCCGACAGAACGCATCGGCTCAGGTGACGCTTCCATGGCAGTGGATTCAAACTGAACATTCTGCTGACTATGTCGCGTGGCGTGAGAAGTCAGGCATGGCTCCGGCCTACGTCGAACCGGAGCAGATCCTCATGCAGTTCGTATCCGCTCTGTCTGCAGGTGCCCGCGGGATTGGATTCTGGAAAACGAAGCCACTCAACACAGACAACAGTCGTGACCGGGAAACAGCACGCGCTATCGAACTCTCAATGCTGTATCTCGCCGTCATTGAGCCATTGCTCATCGATGGACAGCTTGAGGGTCATGTCAAAATGGTGTCGAGTAAGAACAGCGTGGAGAAAGCATCGTTTCTCAGGGAACTGATTGGCGGCGAATCCGATCCGTTCCGGCACTCTTCCATTCCCGGAGGCCCGGACGCTGCGGTCATCAATTCCGGCGTGACATCGCTCATCATCGCCGGCTACTGGGACACGGCCTCACAGTTTGTTCCGCAACAAATGTATTCTGCGGAGTCATCACTCGTAACAGCCGCCGCTGAAACAGCCTCCGCATGGGAAATCAGCCCGACGATGCTGCGCGGGTTTAGACGAGTTCCCGCTCCAGGTGGCCTCCGGCTGTCATTCAGTGGATTCGACATGCTGACTATGGCTCTGGTCACATCAGATCTGAAACAACGCGCTGAGATTCAGCAACGCATTGCTGACGGAGCTCCCAGGGCTGCTCGACTTTTTCTTGAGCTCACACGCCTGAAAGCCGACCGTGTCGCACGCACGTGTCAGATCATCGATTCACTCCAGGAACCGGATGAGCGTGGGCGGGCGTTACAGATGCGTGCACAGAACTGGATCGCTCAGGCGGAATCTGCACTGGCAAGCAGCAACTATCGGGCTGTGGAAGAGTATTCAAGACAGGCTCTGAAAGACCTGCGCACGATCCAGACTCGGTACTGGTATCGTGCGGTGCAGGATCTGCCAACTCCAGCGGCGAGCCCTCACGCCGTGAGCTTTTCAACACTTCCGGATCACTGGCGTTTGATGAACCAGGTTCGAGCCAGCAGCGTGTCTCAGAATCTGATCCCCTCAGGCAGTTTTGAAGCGGATCTTGAGTCGGGAGAGTGGATCCCGGTGGTAACCGATGAGAAAAAGTATCACGCGGGAGCAGAAGTCGTTTCTGAGTCGTCAGGAAACAAAGTTCTTCGGATGCGTACGTGGGCGCGATCCGGTCGTAATGTCGCCACTGACCTTGAGCCGGCACTGCTCGTGCAATGCCCTGAGATTGAAGTCAGCAAAGGGGATGTCCTTGAGATCACCGGACGAATTCGAGCGGGCCACGGCGTCCACACATCGCTCTCAGCACCACTCCTGATTTTCGACAGTGACCTCGGACCGGAATGTGCTGTCAGTCCCCATGTCGAGCCCGACTGGCAGACCTTTCGGATCATGCGACAGGCATCAGAGTCGGGTCCGTTCAAGGTCTGGCTGGCGTTGAAAAGCCCGGCAGAAGTTCTTGTGGACGATCTGTCCGTATCGCGGCTTACTCCGCTCGCAGCGCCTACAAGCCCCATTTCGCCTGCCTCAAACCGGAATTCTCGTTCCCAGGCTCGGGGCGCCGGGTACTCTCGCCCGATTTTTCCGTGAAAAACGAACGACCCCTGGACGGGCGTTGAATCTTGCTTGAAGCAACGTCGATAGTCGGCATACTCCCCGTCTGAAATCGACTCATTTAATCAATGTCAGTGACGCAGAGCGCGTCCGGAGGAAAGTCAGCCATGCCCATCGCCACGCCCGAACAATACGCAAAAATGCTGGATGCAGCTCAACAGGGCGGCTATGCGTATCCCGGAATCAATGTCACTTCAATCGTCACCATCAATGCGGCTCTGAAGGGGTTCGCAGACGCTGGCTCTGATGGCATCATCCAGTTCTCAACGGGTGCCGGAGAATTTGCATCCGGACAGAACGTCAAAGATGCCGTTCATGGCGTCATTGTTCTGGCAGAGGCTGCTCATCGACTGGCTGAGAAGTACGACATTCTGATCGGACTTCACACAGACCACTGTCAGCCCAAGAAGGTTGACTCATTCCTGAAGCCACTAATTGAAGCAACCGCTGCTCGACGTGCTGCCGGACAGGGCAACCTGTTCCAGTCTCATATGTATGACGGCTCCGAATTGCCACTGGACCAGAACATCGCTCAGAGCAAGGAACTGCTGGAACTGTGTGCGGCCAACGAAATCATTCTTGAAGTCGAAGCAGGTGTTGTTGGTGGCGAAGAGGATGGCATCGACCACTCAGACATGCCAGCTGAAAAGCTGTACACAAGCCCTGAAGACATGATGGAAGTGTACGAAGCACTGAATGGCCTTGGCCGATTCATGTTCGCTGCCACATTTGGCAACGTCCACGGTCACTACAAACCGGGTGCTGTGAAACTGCGACCTGAGATCCTGCGTGATGGCCAGAAAGCTGTCATGGACAAGTACGGCACTGAAGCTGAATTCGATCTCGTATTCCACGGTGGATCGGGAACGCCAACGGCTCAGCTTCAGGAGACGCTCGACTACGGTGTCGTGAAGATGAACATCGACACCGACACGCAGTACGCGTTTACTCGCCCCATCGCCGACCACGTAATGAAGCACTACGACGAAGTGCTGATGATCGACGGCGAAATTGGTGTCAAGAAGTCATATGACCCGCGGACCTACCTGAAACTGGGTGAATCCGGAATTGCCGCTCGTATGCAGCGTGCATGCGATGACCTCAAGAGCTCCGGCAAGAGCATCGCCGGCTCTGTCTAAGCAGACCAAACAGGAACAGACCCCATTGAGGCCGCCTTTCGAGGCGGCCTCTTTCTTTTGTTCATTTCAATTGGCGTCCTGATGTTCGCATTCATCGGAGCCATACTCACATTCCTGCTACCAGGGTTACCTCCGGGACCGTAATGGCAGTTCTTTGCTCTCTGCTGTTCCTTGTCCCCTGTGCCGGGGTGTTGGTCGTGGCCGATGCGAAAGCACCCAGATTCTGAAGCGGCACGGAATCAAGGCAGGATTCCTGGACGGCCGAATGCCGTTAAGGAATCCACCCGGCAGACCGCTTAGGAATCGGATGCCGCAGCCTTGAAGATTCACTCGTACTTACCCCCAGTGTAGGGCAATTTGCCCCGATTTCGGCACTTCTGGTCTTGCTACGGGTTAACCAGAAGTTCCGAATTCCGTGGTGGGAAGTAACCAGAATAAATGTTCCGCTGGTTTGGCGTTTGCCGAGTTAGACGCAAGGAGCATTAGGCTTCTGTTGTTCTCCACGCCATGGACGGAGCACTCGGATGCGCACTTCACTGAGGCTTGCGGCAATTGTTGCCGTACTGACAGCTCTGAACTCGCCCAGGGAACATATCTTTCCAGTGGTGGCCCCGTTGGGCAGGGTTTTGGAGGGGCTACAACCGCAGCACCTCTCGATGGCATTTCAGCCACTTACTGGAACCCGGCGTCAATCTCTGACGTTCAGAAACAGCTCGGATTTGGGTTGGGGCTGGTACTCCCGGAAATGCAGACCAGTTCGTCAGCCTTTGGTGCTTCAGGCACATCGCGAGCAGAGCCCGGTGTCTCAGCGATTCCTAAGATCAGCTGGGTTCACCGCGAAGAAGGCTCCCGCACAACTTATGCCGTAGGAATTCATGGCGTAGCCGGATACCGAACGAACTATGCCGCCAGCACCACCAACCCACTCTTCACACCACAGCCAAATACTGTGGGCACACCCGGCGGTTTCGGCAGCGTACACACGGAAGCACAGTTTCTGCAGCTTGCTCCGATGATCAGTTATGCGATCACAGAGAACCTCAGCATTGGAGGTGGGCCGACGATTACACTCGGGGATGTCACGGTTGACCCATTCGTTTTCGCTGCGCCTGATGACGCGGACGGAACCCTTCAACCTCGTTACCCGGGCGGCACCGGTTCACGAATGCACTGGGGCGGTGGTGCGCAGTTTGGTCTGTATTACGTGAGTGACAATCACATTCACCTTGGGTTTTCTTTGAAGAGCACGCAGCGGATGGAGGACTTCCGCTACAACAGCGCCGATGAACTCGGACTTCCTCGCACAGTCCGCACCAAGATGGAACTGCCCATGATCCTTTCATGGGGAGCCGCTTACTCAGGAATCGAAGACCTGATGATCGCCGTCGACCTGCGTTACCTCGACTTCGAGAACACCGACTTCTGGGGTGGCTCAGGATTTAATCCGGACGGAAGTCTGATCGGACTTGGCATGGAAAGTGTCGTCTCGGTTTCGACCGGGGTTCAATACGATGTGAGTGATGACCTGACTGTCCGCTGCGGCTATATGTTCACGGAGAATCCATTCCCACCAGCTGCGACGATGATTGCGGCCGCAGCTCCTCTGTTTTATCAGCATCAGGTCAGCTTCGGTCTGACGCGGAAACTGAGCGATTCAGCCAGTGTGCACATGGCCTACACCTACTATCCGACAAATGCGATGACCGGCCCCATTGTCACGGCAGCGGGAGCCATCCCGGGGTCCAGCGTTTCAACGCGAGCTTTTGTCCACATGCTCAACATTGGTGCTACGATCAAGTACTGATCTGCATGACCGAATAAGGTCCTGTATCCACAGATTCCCGATTCTTTCGGAATTTCGGGAATAGCTCCTGCAGGGCCGGCTCACATCGGGCGTTCCGACAGTGACGCCGGACCAGTGGACCGGCAGACAGTGCTGGCCCCTTCTGCCTGCCAGGAGGACAACTGGTTTTTGCCCGTCCCTGCTGTTTACAGCGGAGGCGGTTTCCTTTCGTGCATGCATTCCTCCGAACTCAGGTCGTCCGAGGGTGTCTGCCGGGATTGGGGATTCGCTATCATCCCGCCCCGCTGGATATGTGAATTCTGCAGCAGAAGCAAACGGTCAGTTGGGTGTCCGAGTTTTCAGACATTGAGAAGCAGATTGGATCCGCAATGCGTGCGGACCAGTTCCGACTGCGCAGGTTCCTCAGGTCCATCCGGAATGCTCGAAGGAGTGGCAAGCCGTTCGATCGAAATCTTGAGAAGCTGAAGAAACAGCTTCTGCAGTCATGCAATCGCTATGAACTGCGACGAGCAGCCGCACCTCGAGTGACCTACCCGGCTGATCTCCCGGTCGTGGAACGCAGGGACGAGATTGCCGCCGCCATTCGTGATCACCAGGTGATCGTAGTCTGCGGCGAAACAGGCTCGGGAAAATCCACGCAACTCCCGAAGATTGCTCTCGAACTCGGACGCGGCATTGGAGGCGTGATCGGTCACACTCAACCACGGCGAATTGCCGCACGGTCCGTGGCAGTTCGTATCGCAGAGGAACTCGGCTGCGAGACCGGACAGCAGGTCGGATATCGAGTGAGATTTAATGACTCGTCCGGTCCGAACACGCTCATTCGACTGATGACCGATGGGATCATGCTGGCCGAGACACAGACTGATCGTTTCCTCGATCAGTACGACACCATCATTGTAGACGAAGCCCACGAACGGTCCCTCAATATTGATTTCCTGCTTGGATACCTGAAGAGACTGCTGCCGCGTCGACGAGATCTTCGGGTGATCATTACATCAGCCACAATCGACGCCGAACGATTTGCGGAACACTTTGGAACCACCTCTGAGCCGGCACCGATTCTCACCGTGGAGGGGCGGACCTATCCGGTCGAGGTACGTTACCAGCCTCCCGGTGCACTTCGAGATGATGACGCTGCGCCACGCAGTCGCCGAGACGAAGAACGCGATACTCAGGACGCCATTGCCACGGCAGTGAAGCAACTCGCCGACACAGACAACGGCCATATTCTCGTCTTCCTGCCGACAGAACGAGACATTCGTGAAACAGCGAAACGTCTTGGTGGAATTCGTTTTCCAGGTGATTCAGCAAGCAAGCCAACCGAGATTGTTCCGTTGTTTGGCCGGCTGTCGATGTCAGACCAGGCGAAAGTCTTTCGAGCCTATGATCATCGTCGCATCGTGCTTGCCACAAATGTGGCTGAATCTTCGCTGACTGTGCCCGGCATTCGAGCGGTCGTCGATACAGGCACTGCACGCATCAGTCGTTATTCAGCACGCTCGCGTATGCAGCGACTGCCCATCGAACCGATCTCTCAGGCGTCAGCCAGACAAAGAGCAGGGCGATGCGGGCGAGTTGGCCCCGGAATCTGTATCCGACTTTATGACGAAGACGACTACGAAGGGCGAGAGGCATTCACGCCCCCGGAAATTCAGCGAACCAACCTTGCATCCGTTATTCTCCGTACGATCAATCTCAAACTCGGCCGACTCGACGAGTTTCCGTTCATCGACCGTCCAAGGCCGACCACAGTCCGGGAAGGCTACCGCACTCTGGAAGAACTGCAGGCCATTGAGCGAACGGTGAACGCTCCTGAGGCGGAACTCGTTTATCGGCTGACAGAGATCGGGCGTCAGATGGCGATGCTGCCGGTTGAACCTCGAATCAGCCGCATGATTCTTGCTGCCATCGATGAGCAGGCTGTCCCGGAGGTCCTGATCATCGCGTCAGCACTGGAACTCCAGGATCCGCGCGAACGACCGGTGGAACATCAACAGGCAGCCGATGAAGCTCACGCTGAATTCCAGCACGACGACAGCGACTTCCTGACGCTGTTGAACCTATGGGACGCATGGCATGAGCAGAAGAAGAAACTGAGCAGCAGCCAGCTCAGGAAGTGGTGTCGCAGCAGGTTCCTGTCATGGATGCGTATGCGTGAATGGGTGGATATCCATCGACAGCTGAAAGACCTCCTCAGCGACAGTGGTGACAGGACTCTCAGGAAGGCAGCCACACTCCATCCGGTGAAAGACCGTCGCAATGACGTTGCCGCCATTCATCGCTCCATTCTCGCAGGGCTGCTGACGAATGTGGGTTATCGTTCTGCAGAACGAGAGTACACAGGCGCCGGGAATTCGCGTCTGGCATTGTGGCCAGGCTCGACACTGGCACGGAAGGGGCCAAAGTGGTTCGTAGCGGCCGAGTTGGTCGAAACATCCCAGCGATTCGCACGAGTATTGGGGCGAGTACAGCCGGAATGGATCGAACGAGTCGGCGAGCACCTGCTCTCGCATGAGCACAGTGAGCCTCACTGGGATGCCAAATCCGGAAATATCATGTGCTTCCGACGCTCAACTCTCTTTGGACTTCCCATCGTTCCTCGAAGACGCGTGACATTTGCTCCCGTCAATCCTGAAAAGGCACGCGAACTACTTATTCAGTTTGGGCTGGTGGAACTTGGTCTGTTTTATGGTCACCTGGAAAGTGAATCTGTTTCTGACTTTGAAGATGAGGAGAAACTTCTTGAGGGAGCTCGCAGCCGTCTGACGCCAGGTCAGAAGAAAACAGGGACGAAGAAGCGACGCGGCTGGGAACGAGACTTCCCCTTTCTGCTGCATAATGTTGGCATTCTGGAAGAAGTGAAGCAGCTGCAGGCAAGGACTCGTCGGCACGACCTGATGCCCTCCGAAGACGTTCTGTTTGACTTCTTCGACAGACAGATTCCAGCTGACATCTGCGACCGCCAGAAGCTAAAAAAGTGGTTTCAACGCACCGTGCGGTCAAACCCGGGCGTGTTACGTTTTGAACTGAGTCAGTTCACTGACCCAGACCAGCTGGAGGAAGGCAGTGAGTACCCGTCCCACCTTGAGTGCCAGGGAATGTCACTTCCACTTTCCTACCAGCTGGATCCTGGCAGGGATGCTGATGGAGTCACCGTCAGCGTCCCTGTGGAAGGCCTTGGACTGCTGAATAGCCAGCAGCTGACATGGCTGGTACCTGGCCTTGTCGAGCAGAAAGTCACGGAGCTGATTCGCTCACTTCCGCGTGAGCAGAGAAGGCAGTTTATCCCGGCCCCGGATACTGCCAGACAGGTCGCACCACAATTGAAACACGGCGAGGGAAGCCTTAACTCGCAACTGGCTGAACTGCTGTCCCGAATCAGTGGCAACCCGGTTCAACCGGAAGATTTTCAACTTGATGAATTGCCCGACTTTCTGCGATTCAATGTTCGAGTCGTTGATCAGAACGGCAAGACACTCGAAGAGGGACGCAACCTTGATGAAGTCCGCCACCGGGTTGCCAGGAGTTCGACTGCGTCGGTCCCCGTCGATCCACAGGAAAAGCAATGGCGGCGAAGTAAGATCACTAAGTGGGACTTTGATGAGATCCCCGTTCAGATCACCCTCACTCGAGCGGGCATGAACCTGCCGGCGTTTCCCGCACTCAAAGACGACGGGCTCACAGTCAGTCTGACATTGTGTCAAACCCTCGAAGAAGCGCAGGCCACACTCCGAAAGGGGCTGCGAAAACTGTTCCTGCTTGAGGACCTGCAGCGAGTTCAAAGACAGATTGACAACCTTCCAGGACTAACGAATCTGAGTCAGCAGGCAGCTGCCATCAAAATGGACCTTTCCTCGCAACTCAAACTGCTGCTCATTGAGCGAGCCTACCTGTCTCCCTCAGATCTGCCAAGAACCCAACATCAATGGACCCAGTGGCAATCGGACGGACGCGGACGAGTTGCAGTCGTCGTTCAGGAAATACTGCAGCTTGTTCCGGCCATCTTTAAACAGTACCGGGAAACGAAACGCCATCTGCTGGATACTCGCGGTCCAGGCTGGGATCTTCTCCTCGGAGATATGCACAGGCAACTGGACGCACTCATTAATCCATGGTTCCTGTCAACGACTCCGTGGCCCTGGCTGATTCAGATACCCCGTTACCTGACCTGTATCCGTATCCGACTGGATCGACTGAACTCAGGAGGCCTGCAGAAGGAAATTGACCTGTTTCGTGACTTCATGCCCTATCAGACACGGTATCAAGAGCGGATGAAGCACAAAGGAAACCGTGTGACTCCAATGCTGGATCACTATCGCTGGATGCTGGAAGAGTTTCGAGTCAGCCTGTTTGCTCAGAAGCTGGGAACGGCGATCAAAATCTCCGGTGTAAAGCTCAATGAACAATGGGCTCAAACTGGTTGAACGGGCGGCTTCATTGTCGAGTGACGCCGATTTACACAAACACATGAGTCGTTGGTGGGCAGTGCCCACCTGCTTGCCTCAATCAGAATCACCACAGAGGACACAGAGGTTCACTGAGAGGGATTGATGACAGATCAGTCATTCGCTGGCCGGAGGGCGACGCGCCGACTTCGGACGAAAGGCTTTGAGACGATCCTCGTTCGTCGTCATGTACGGACCACCAATCAAATCGACGCAATACGGAATCGCGGGGAACACTGCGTCCAGACATTCCGCGATCGCTTTGGGCTGGCCGGGAAGATTAACGACGAGGGCACCGCCGCGAATCCCGGCAGTCTGTCGCGACAGAATTGCTGTGGGCACATACTTCAGCGACTCCTGACGCATCAGTTCACCAAACCCCGGCATCATTTTTTGACACACTGCTTCCGTCGCTTCGGGAGTCACGTCACGCAGGGCAGGACCCGTTCCGCCAGTCGTAACAATCAGACAGCAGCCTTCGTCATCAGCAAGGCGGATAATGGCGGCTTCAATGTCCGCCTGTTCATCGCTCACGATGACGGGGTGATCCGTCCACGCCGACCTGAGTACCTCTCCAAGATACTCTCGAATGGCGGGTCCGCCACGGTCTTCATATTCTCCTCGGCTGGCGCGATCCGACACGGTTACGACGCCAATTTTCGCGACCTCTGACATGGCCCTCTCGTCTTCATTCTGCACACGAAAATTCAAACCGCTGATTTTAGTCAACGACCCATTCAGTAGAAGTGTCATTCTGTGGCCTTGTTTCCTGAGCTCCGTTCTGCTGGTCAGAAAAAGGACACTGCACGGACGCAGTTGAACAGTGCAGGTTCGGTGACTCACGGACTCTCGAGACCGAAAGCGCGACGAGTGCTGTTATTCATTCCATTCCAGCAGAGCTCGAAAGGCTCCGTCGGAATGCTCATTGGGCAGTTGCAGACACTGATTTTTTAACGTGAGACCAAAGACGTGATCCACGGCCGCAGCGACGAGGTCCGTTGTTTCCTCCGGCTCGATACTGCACGTGGAATAAACAATTCGACCGCCGGGCCGTACATGGTCCACGGACCTCAATAGCAACTCCATCTGCAGCTCAGTCAACTCACGCAAATCATTCTCACTGAATCGCCAGCGAGCTTCGGGCCTTCGGGCAAGCACTCCGGAGTTGGAGCACGGGACGTCCAGCAGCACAGCGTCATAGGGAAGCTCAGGAACTCCATTCCCGTCGCGTTCGATCAAACACGGCTTTACGGAACTCAGTTGAAGTCGTTCCACGTTTTCCTGAACGCGTTTTAGTCGCCAGTCAGTCACATCGCAGGCGATCACAGTCCCTTCGTCCCCCATCAATTCCGCAAGATGGGTGGCCTTTCCTCCTGGAGCAGCGCAGAGATCCAGAATCACCTCTCCGGGCTGCGGGTCGAGCATCAGTCCCACCTGACAGGCCGAAGGATCCTGGACAACCCAAAGTCCCTCCTGAAATCCAGGCAGCAAATCCACACTACCGGACACGTCCAGCAACAGGCTTTCACTAACAGGTCCTGAAATGACACAAGCTCCCGCGGATTCCAACCGAGTTTGAACTTCACTCACGGTCGTGCGTCTCAAATTGACGCGAATCCCGGTCAGTGCCGGAGGAGCAAGTGTCTGAAGACACAATGGAATCAGTTCCTCATCCGAATACCGGCCGCACCAGCGTCGTGCCAGAGAACGCGGCAGTGAATAAGCGCGCCCCATGTAGTCGACCCGATCTTCCCTGGGATCCGGCAGAACGGCCGCCGAAAGAGTAATGCCTCCTCCGTCAGTCGGTAACAGATACCGCGGATCGGCAGACTGTTCTGTTTGCAGAAGACGCTGCACGTTACGGAGAATTCCGTTGGCAAACCCTGACCAGCGCCCACAGCCTGTCCTCTTTGCCAGTGTGACAATCGAGTCAACCGCAGCGTGCTCCGGAGTCTTTGAATACAGAACCTGCCACGTTCCGAGCTGCAGCAATCGCCAGAGGTCCGGTTCAACATTGCCTCGCGGTCGCGTCACCTGTGACTCGAGGACAGTGTCGATGGTTCGCCGACGTCGAATCACGCCAGATGCCATATCGACAGCCTGACCGCGCTGAGCTCGCGTAAACCTGCCTGGCACATCTGCATCGTTGATTACATCACGGATAAACGTGCCATTTTCATCGAACTGCTGAACAGCAAACCATGCGAGCGAGCGGCCGCATTCAAGATGGTTGCTCAGATCCAGTGAGGCGGTTTCAGCTTGTTTCCTGGATGGACGACGTTTACCTCGGCGAGACTGATTCATGAGAGCTCACCGCGACAGAGGGCTGCAAGATCCTCAAAGAAGCGAGGGTACGTTTTGCCCGTGCATCCCGGATCGAGAATTCGGATGCCTTCAGCCCTTAACCCCAGTAATGCAAAACTCATGGCCATGCGATGATCGTCATATGTTTCAATGTCAGCTGGCTGAGGTTCACCAGGGTAGACCCTTAATCCGTCATCCGTTTCTTCGGCCCTGATCCCGGCTCGCTGAAGTTCAGTTACAACTGCCGCTACACGATCAGTCTCTTTGTGCCTCATATGACCAACATTACGGATCGTTGTCGGACCTTCAGCAAACACGGCGACTGTTGCGAGAGTCTGAGCCGTATCGCTGATCGCATTCATGTCGATATCTACCCCGCGCAGCTCGGCTCCCGTGACGGTGATGCGATCGTCCCCCCACTCGACATGACATCCCATCTGCTCAAGAGCAGAAACAAAGTGAACGTCACCCTGAAGAGCATTCTGGTGCAGACCGGTCACTGTGATCGAGCCACCGGTGACTGCGGCCACTCCAAACAGATAACTGGCGGCAGATGCATCCGGCTCAACGTCATATTCACGGCCCTGATACTTCTGAGACGCAACATCAAACCGACTCAGATCATCCGGCCATGTAACATCAGCTCCAAATGACTCCATCATCGTCAGCGTCATTGTGACATAGGGTTTGGAGACGAGTTCGCCATCCACAACCAGTGACACCGGATTTTGAGCATACGGTGAAGACATCAATAAGCCACTCAGATATTGACTTGAGATGCTCCCTGCGATTGACGCCTGCCCACCTGGCAAACGAATTCCATTCACTTCAACGGGCGGACATCCGCTTTCAGACGCGGTAACGCGTCCGCCCAGAGCGTTGAGTGCGTCGACCAGATCACTAATGGGACGCTCCCGCATTCTGGGAATCCCGTCAAGGGTGTAGTGCCCGACGCCAAGAGCACACATCGCAGTCAGAAAGCGGATACTTGTTCCACTGTTCTCGACAAATAACTCGGCGCGGTCAGCCTGGATATGTCCACCACACCCCATGATTCGACACGTGCAGGTGTCAGCATCATGGCTGACGTCAATCCCCAGCCGGCGAAGGCTGGTGATCATGACTCTGGTGTCCTGGCTGTCAAGCACACCTGTGAGAACCGATTCACCCTCCGCCAGCGCTGCAATAATCAACGCGCGGTTCGTGATGCTTTTGGAACCGGGGGGACGAATCGTTCCGGACACCGGTCCGGTAACGGGATCTAATTCCTGACTGGACGACATGAATTGGAAAACGGGCTGTGGGTCGCATGAAACGGGGCAGGACTGTGGAAAGCGCGACAATACCCATGGTTTTAGCCAGACACCAGCCTATCCCCGCATTTGCCCCGATGTCCCTCCGGGACCCGTCGATTGACCGGCAACGGTCAGAACAGGGCCGGAAAATATCTCACAGAACCTCCATATTACCGGTTGCCCGTAAATTGCACACTTATCCCTGTCTGGTAACAATTCGAGATGGTCAGCCGCTGTCTGGCGACCAGAGATTGAAGCAAACACGGCTGACAACGTCGACAGGTCAGCAAAGGAGAAGGTCATGAAACGCGTAGGGGGATCAGTTGTCCTCGCCGCGATCCTGTGCCTCAGCGCAGGTCAGGCACACGCAGGCGGACTGGGACTGTTTTCAAGAGGTTCATACGGCTCTGTCGGATCCGCTGTATCACACGGATCCAGTGGTGGAGTAACGTACGCCAGCACTGGCTCTCATGGGAGCTCGGGCGGCTCTTCCGGAGGCGTGGCACTGCGACGCATGGAGCGTCGTCTCAAGTCAGCGTCGAGCGGTTCCAGCGGCGGCTCATCCGGCGGACATCATGCAGTTCTGGAAGCAGCCAGCAGCGGTGGCCTGGGTTCATCCGGAGGATCGTCTGGTGGTTCATCCGGGGGCCTGACTGCTAAAGATCTGCGTCAGATTCAGCGTGCAAACCGCCGATCACGCGGCAGCAGCGGTGGATCATCCGGCGGCAGCAGTGGTGGATCATCCGGCGGGTCAAGTGGTGGTTCATCAGGCGGATCCTCTGGTGGCGCTGTCGCTCCTGCGACTACTTACCGTTCACCATTCGCTCCTCAGCCTGTGCAGCCTGCACCAGTTGTTGTTCAGAGCGCATGGGTCGTTGTCGAGATGCCAGCAGATGGCGTTCTTTACCTCGCCGGCAAGAAGATGCCAGGTACGGGAACTGTCAGAAAGTTCAAAGTGCCAATGCCTGTTCACAGTGCGCCATTGACCGTCAAGGCAGAGCTGACTCGCGGTGGTCAGGTCTTCGCTGCCAGCAGTGTTGAAACGCTGGTTGTTGGTGAAACAGTGAGCGTCCGCGTTCAGGACGTTCCAGTGAGTGCTGTCGCAGTAAAATAACTGTAGGCAACACCAGAAACGACAAGAGCCGTTCCTGTTCAGGAACGGCTCTTTTTATGTCTGATTCTGTAGCTCGGCTTAGTAACGGAATACGCAACCGATGCTCAAACCTCGCAGAGCGAATGACTCAAGGTCAACGATCTGATTAATGTTCGGTGTGAAGCCTCCCACAATCCCTGTGGTGCTGTCATATGCAACATTGTCGTATGGGTGTGTGACTCGGTAGATCCACATGAAGTCGTAGCCGCCGAAGATTGAGAACTGCTCACTCAGGTGAATCTCACCCGTAAAGCTGACCTGAACGATCGGAGTAAACTCAACATCCCCCACGGTTGAGACAACCTGCGTTGCACCAAGTGGAGCAGCACGGTTGGTGGCGTTGTAATCGTTCAGAGTGAAGGCGACTCGCGGAGTTGCACTAAAGGTGAACCAGCGATGAGTGGCAGACAGACGGAACCCAACTTCAGGGCCATACATGCTGTTCAAAGTCGAGCCACCCCATGTTGTGACCGTGTCCACCAGCAGTCCGCCACCATTGCTGACGCCGACATTGTCAAACTGTTCTTCCAGTTGAACAAAGCGGAAACCGCCGAGCCACTGCATGTGGATACCGGGGCCATCGACATATGGTTCAGAAAGCAGGGTCGCTTCAGCTCCCCAGATCTGACTTCGCAGTGTCGACTGAAAACTGCTGTCAAAGATAAGGTAGTTGGCGGCTGAGGCGTCGGCAGGGACACCATTGGTCAGCAGGGGAATGACAACGTTGGGACTGGCAGTCGTTCCAACAGTCTCCGCTCCGGCAGTTCGACCGGCCGCAATGTTGGTGAACTGCAGGAAGTCAGACTTTTGCTCGGTTCCGAAAAACTCCAGCTCCAGATCGGAACCTTCAAGGTCAATTCCCCACGTACCTCGAACACCAGGGGTGTTGTGTAGTGAGATATCCGCAAAGCTTGGGATAACTCCTTCGCCAGCTGTTGTGCCGGTCTGGTTGTCAAAGACAACAAGCGGCGTCGGAGCATTCAGAACAGGAGCACCGAGAGCTTCATTGGGAGGCCCTTCCAGATGCCAGTGAAGATAGTCAAACCGCATCCAGCTGCGTTGTGCAACGTTGGAGACGAACTGCTCAATCGGCTGTTCGGAATCCCAGATCGCACCACGCTGCCCCTGATAATAATCGACAATCGGGGCCTGACAGTTCTGAGCCGACTGCATCTGAGGGAAGATTCCCTGGGCGGCGGTGACACCTGTTGCAATGACAAACAGGAAGCTGATCGATCTGAACAGGTTCGGACGAAGCATGCGAACCGGACCTTTGCAAATACAGCAGGGCGTTCACTTCAGGCGACAGTGTCGGCAGACCCCTGAACTGAACGCCCGCCTGTGATCTGACAAACGGCGATGCGGCCGGAGCCACACCTACAGAAACAGTCTGCTTTCGTCGGTATCGGCGAGACGGGCTGTAATCTTTGGCAGAATTCTTCTGACAGTGACGAAAACGCCGATCATGTAAGCGAGGAAGTCTGGGCAGGACCTTCCGACACAGTCACGGGGTTTCGATCAGCACGTCTGTCCATTCACGCACATCAATTGCGGCACCGGCAATATCCGCCGTAACCAGGTGGCGTCCCGATTCGGTTGGTGTCACATCAAATGACAGGCGGCCTGACTCTCGAGGTCCGAGTTGAATCGACTTCTGAAGTTGTGGGCACTTCGCCCCTGTGGGGAGATTCAGCTTAACGGTGAGTCGTTGAGCTTTGCCCGAGTGGTTGATCAGACGCACCTGAATGGGCACCGATTGGCCGGTGTCTGCCCTGGTGCCACGTGGGTACATCACGGCCCACTGTTCGTCGACCATGTAATTCGGATCGTTCCAGGGTGACAGTTCCGAAAGAACTGCAATCCGTTGGCGATACCGAGTTTCAATGTAGTCGAGTTCCTTTTTCGAAAACGAAAACACGTACGGAATGTGCTCATTGACCAGCCAGAATGGTTCCCGGACGGCTCGCAGCTGTTGAATGCAGTTCAGGTAGCCGGAATCGTCATGAAGCAGGTTTCGATTCAATACGCAGTAGTCATCGATACCGGATGGAGCAAACGCGTCCCCGACAAAGAAGATGGGCCGCTCGGTCCCACGACGAACAAACAGTGCTCCGTGGTACCATGTCTGCCCGGGGAAGAAGCGAAATGTCAGCTGATACTCGTGCCACTTCATTTGATGACCATCTGCGACCACTCTGACATTGGCAATTGCGTTGGAGGTCATGGCTGGCAGGTGATACCCCTCAGGATTCTCAAGCACATCTGAATACTCCTTCGTTGCGTAAACAGGGCACTTAAACTTCTCTGCCGCCGCCTGCACATAGTCAGTATGGTCGTCGTGGTAATGGGTCACAAAGATTCCATCGACACCCTCGATTGCTCCCTGATTCTGCAGATCTTCGATTGCGTTGATTACGGCCTGACTGCCGCAGTCCAGCAAAAAGCCACGGCCGGTATCAGAAATAAGCAGACGGCTGGTACCCATCACGAAGACCCACGACGGCGTTTTTTCATATTGGGAGTACGGCATCAACTCAATTTCGGCCCCCGCTCCCAGCACACGTTCACCACACTTCGTCATTCGCTCTTTCTTGAAATACCAATGGAGCGCATTTGTACTGAGGTAATTTTGATACAGCTTTTGAACGCGAGTCTTCAGTCTGTCGAGAGATACGGCGGGGGTTCTGATGACAGGACCGCGCGCGGGGATCAGAAGGTCCGGCTTCAGAGCCGCCACTTTCTTCAGGCTGTCAACAAGGGCCGCAAGTCGCCCACCATAACCGTGGTAGCCGCGGACCTGGGCTTCCGGGATTGCGTCCTGAAAACTGTAAAGATCAAATAACTGACCATCTCCGTAGATCAGGTCACCAGTGAATACGACTCGACGCCCGGAATCTTCCAGAAGGTAACTCACGGAACCACGAGTGAAACCAGGAGTTGAAATCACCTTCAATTCATGACCGCGCCAGTGAACTGAATCCCCGTCCGTCACCCACTGATCCACAGGCAGCGGACTGTTTCGGAGCCTTGTAGACTGCTGACCATAGTCGTGATAACGAGACTTTGAGAACCCGCTCCAAAAATCCTGGGGCGTGGCAAGACTTGACCGTTCGGCCTCCGGAGCTGACGCAGGTACTTCTCGACTGATGAGAGACTCGGCGCGCCACACCACGTCCCTTCTTCCATGCGTCAGCAGGACCCGGTCGACAGCCTGCGGGCCATTCCAGCCATACACCGCCAGGTGATGGTCACCGTCCGTGACGAGAACCTGATTGACGGCTCCTGGTTCAACTTTCACGTCAACCGCATACGTTGCTGTGCTGACGGAGACGACGAGAAGTGACAGCAGGTGTGCTCGCATAACTTTTCCCTGAGGAGAGGCGTCGGATGAATGGCTCAGTATATCTTCAGGCGCCCCAGGAATCCTTCCAGCAAAGCCACAGACGCACATCAGCGTCGACGGTCGCTTTGCACACCGGCTCGCAGCTACAATTGGACAATGCAATGTCTCGAATACCTAAAACAACTCATTCCATTTTCTTCAGTCAGCAACACGTCCAACGTCGAAGTCAGTCGATGGGCCGAGACGACCCTGCAGGAGCTCGGATTCGAAACGGAATGGATGGAGTACACAGATCCGGAAGGCCTGCAAAAGGTCTGTGTTTCCGGTCGCAAGGGCCCCCGCGAATCAACAGCCCCTGGCATGGCCTACTTTTGCCACACGGACGTTGTTCCCGTCGGTTCATGGAGCTTCCCCCACAGTGGACCATGGGAACCATTCCAGACAGCCGATCGTCTGTACGGTCGCGGCTCGTGCGACATGAAAGGCTCACTGGCGTGCATGCTGGCCGCTGTCCGCGCACATCAAAAAGAGCTTAAGGCTCCGCTCTATGTCGTTTGCACGGCGGACGAAGAAATCGGGCTGCGTGGTGCAGAACGGATGGTGACCGATTCATCCATGTATCGCGAGATTGTCTCGCGACAGCCGAAGTCAATTATCGGCGAACCAACACTGCTGAGCGTTGTTCATGCTCACAAAGGAGGCAGTGGCGTCCGTGTCACAGCAGAGGGAGTCGCCGCCCACTCAAGTACGGGCAAGGGCGTCAACGCCAACTTCCTGATGGTGCCGTTTCTTGCCGACATCAAAGCGTTGGTTGACGAACTGCAGGGCAGAGCTGAATGGGAAGATGATCGCTTCGATCCTCCGACCACCAATATCAATCTCGGAATCAACGATCACACTCCGGCACTCAATATTACACCAGCCCATTCAGTCGCCACGGTTTGCTGGCGCACCATGCCAGGAATCGACTACGAAGCATTGAAGCAAAGAGTTTATTCCATTGTTGAACGGCATCATCTGAAGCAGGAAACTCTCTTCGATTCGCGACCGATGTTCACTGACCCTGATTCGGACTATATCGCCGAGCTGCTTGAAGTCACCGGGACTTCAGCCTCGCATACCGTCTCCTATGGTACGGACGGGTCACAGTTTCAGGAACTTCAACATGCAGCCGTTGTTGGCCCCGGTGACATTCGTCAGGCACACACTGATGACGAATGGATCAGTCTTGATCAGTTGGCCAAAGGGACGGAACTCTATGGCAGGCTGATTAATCGGTGGTGCTGACTCCGGACACGCGCGAGGGGCTTCGATGAGATTGAATCGACGACAGTCGCTGCAGTTACTTGCCGCGAGCGGATTCTCACTGAGTACGAGACCTCTTTCTGCGGACGAATCAGAGCCACTGCCGGTCGCCGCAATCGTCACGACCTATTTCCGTAATTCCCATGCGGATGTGCTGTGCGGAAAGATCATGGAGGGATGGCGACAGGACGGAGGCCCTGGCCCCCGGCTTAAGCTGGTTTCCATGTACACAGATCAGGTGCATGCGAAGGACCTGAGTCGCGGTCTCGCCATGAAACATGGGGTCCGGATTACTCAGTCAATTGATGAAGCCCTCACGCACGGCACAGACAAACTTGCCGTTGGCGGTGTGCTCAGCATTGGCGAACACGGAGAGTATCCAACAAACAATACCGGGCAGGTCAAATATCCGCGTCGAAGGTTCTTCGATCAGATTGCAGACACCATGCAGCGGTGCGGGCAAACTGCACCAGTCTTCAGTGACAAGCATCTTTCGTGGAACTGGAAGGATGCATTGCACATGTACGATCGGGCGAGGAAGCAGAAGATTCCTTTGATGGCAGGCTCTTCGCTCCCAGTGACATGGCGGTTTCCAAACGCTGACGTGCCGGTCGGAACACAGATGAAAGAGATAGTCACAGTCGGGTATGGCGGATTTGAGGCATATGGGTTTCACGCACTGGAGTCGATGCAGTGCATCGCAGAACGACGTAAGGGAGGTGAGACAGGCGTCGCATCAGTTTCGGCTGTTCCTGCGACAGAAATCCCGGCATGGCTCAATAAGCACCCGGAACGCCACGAACTTCTCAGAAATGCTCTGAAGGTCGCAGAAAAGAATGACCAAAAACTGGAGGAACGAGTCGCACAGAACAGTGCATTGTTCTGCCTGCAATATTCGGACGGATTCCATGCCACGATTGCGATGCTGAACGGAATCACTGATCAGTTTTCCACGGCCGTCCGACTCAGTGACAACAATCGCGTCATGCCGATGTGGCATCGGCTGCAATTCAAGGCCCCATTCGGACACTTCGAACACCTGCTGCGAGGAATCGAACAGATGTTTCACAACGGTAAGCCGTCATGGCCCGTCGAACGAACTCTGTTGACCACCGGGATTCTCGATCGGGTAATGCAGCGACTAAGCAGTGAGAATCCGGCGATCAGCGTGCCTACGCCGGAACTGACAGTCAGTTATCAACCTTCCTCCTGGGGATTTGCGAATCGGGAAGGGCTCGCCTTTCCAGAATGAGTCAGTCATCAGGTTCCGCTGATTCCATTTATCGTACTCGTCTTCCCACACCGCCTTCAGGCGGGTCACTGTTGACGGTGAAAGTCCTTTGGCATCCGGTCCCAGAAGCGACTGTAGCGCTTCAGGAAAACCGTTGGTACTGATCCCTTTGAGATAGAGCCAGGGAATCATGTCTTCAATGGATTTTGTCTTCCGCAGGTATTTGGGGAGAACTCCGGGATTGAACATCTCCCGCTGTTCAAAGGATCGTTTGTCTCGAACACGCGGCTGGCTAACAGCAATTGGTCCCAAACCCGTCATAATTTCCCGTTCCGGAAGGTGACCATTGCGGATCACGAGACGCCGGCCGGACTCATCAACAATGTCTTTCCTGTCATCAATGTAGTCAGCGACTTCTCTTTCGATCGCTTCCTTCAGCATCTGCTGAGCACCAGTTCGAAGAACCTCCGTCAAAACGTCACGGACAGCGAACTGTGCATTTTCAAAGGAGGCTGCTGTGTCTTCCAAGGAGTGATTGGTATTCTGCTTCACGGGTGGCGTGCCTTTCGTAAATGAGCTGGAAACTTTGGTAGGTAACCAATTCATCGCGAAACACGCCGCCTTTTTCAATCTCTCCTCAAACACAACTTTCTATAGTAGCTCAATTCGTACGCACAGTGCGCAGTATGGTGAGAAGATAATGAAGCTCCTCAACTCTCTGGTTCCTCTATTGTTCCTTTCCGCGGCAGTCGCTGTCACGGCAGGTGCGGTTTACGTCTCGGTTCAGGCTGGTCAGCAGGCAGGAGAGCCAGTTGCTGCTGCAGAGAACGAAGATGTTCCGGCGGCCCAGGCGGAGCCCGTGGTAGCGGTCGTCGACCAGCCAGCTGGCCAGTTACAGCCGGTCGCTCTCGTTCAGGACGAGCCGGAGGAACTCCCGGCGGAATTGCTGCCCCAGGAGATTCATCAGGGACGCGAGCACAACCTGATTATCGACGACAACGGCCTGCTTAAGGGGCAGATCAGCAGTCTCAAGAGTGGCGGCAGCGACCTGTTTCCAGTTGAGGGAATTAAGGTTCGAATCATTCGGAACGGCCGCCCACTGGGAAGCACGACTACCGGTGAGGACGGCACATTCAAGATTGCGGGCCTGTCTGAAGGTGTCGCCTCCTTCATTGCAACCAGTAAAACAGCGATAGCCATCTTCGGTGTTCGACTTGTCACGCAGGAAGCCGGGGTGAAAGGCAATGACCTGGATCTTGTTCATGTCATGGCAGTGACCGGAGACGACCTGGCGATTGCAAAGCAGATCATTTGGAAGAATCTCCCCTCTGCAGACGACAACCGATTTACCGGTGCGGTCAAAGAAGGCGAAGAAGAATCCCCTCATGGCGACGGCGGCGCGTCAACCGCTTTGAGTCATCATCAGGTTCAGTTACAGGCGGACGGCACTCTGAACGGTTCAGTCAACGTTATGGACTATCGAACAGGACGATACTGCGAAGTTAAAGACCTGTCACTGCACTTTATTTCCGGCGGTGAATACATCGCGACAACTAAAGTAAATGCAGATGGCACATTCAGCGTGAGTGGCCTTTCAGCTGGCGTTTACAGCGTTGTTTCCACCGGCAGTGACGGCATCTTCGCAATCGCCATCGACGTGATTGATTCGGTCGCCAACCTGCCAGCAAACAGCCCTTACCGGTTCGTGTCACTTCCGCAGGCTGCAGATTTCAGCGCCAGCCCGACAAACCCAGCTGACCTGAACCAGGAAAACGCGGGTGATAACACAGACGGTGATCTGACACCGCCGCCAGTCGTTGGAACACCAGCTCCTCCAGCTGGCGGAGCTCCTGCGGGTGGTGCACCCGGTGGAGGGCCAGGTGGTGGTGGCGGTGCCGGTGGTGGAAATGGAGCGGCCGCTCTTCTGGGAGCTGCGACTGCAGGTGCAATTGGCTACGCAGTCGGAGATGACGACGACGACGCCTCTCCTTCCAACTAGATGGCAATCTCTCTGAGACATGAAAAGCCCGGCTCATTGAGCCGGGCTTTTTTCATGACATCAGCTCCAGCGATTCCCTTGCTGGCGCTGCAAACAAGGAGCCTCAGGATTCGAGCGTACTGGCCCAGCACTGTCGAATCTCTGCGAGGCGACGTTCGACACTTCCGAGGTCCCACTTCAATCTCCTGAAGAATTCTCAAGTGAATGGTCGCCAGTTGTCAGTAGCATGCATGATACTGACACTTCAGTTGGAGCATAATTCTGCTGCGCCGAGATCGATCAAATGATCCAGGTGACCACTTCGGTGCGTCAAACGACAGGCTGACTGTCGATGCCGGACAACCCTCAAAATTGTCCACTCACTGGCAACCGTGCTCGGAAATGCCAAACTGGTGACCTGAGATCACTCCCTGGATTTCGACGGAAACTTCTCATGCAGCCCATTCGCCTGTTGCTCGTGGTACTCTTATGTAGCCCTCTCGTCGCTCAGCCAATCGGCACCAAACCGCTGAAACTGGAGGGAGATATTACATCTCAGCTAGTGGATGGCGTTGATCGGTTTCTGCTTCGACAGATTTCTGAGGTGACGAACACAGAAGACTTTCGTCTTCAGGTGAAGACAAAGTCACTGGACACATGGCAACAGTCAACACAACCGTTTCGCGACAAGCTGTCTTTGATCCTTGGTCTGCGTGATGCTCGAGTGAAGTTTGAGGCCCCTGAAGTACTCGGGTCGCTGCAGACCTCCGGAGTCGTTGCCGACACTGAAAAGTTCAAGGCGATTTCGGTCCGCTGGCCCGTCCTTGCGGATCCTGCTCCGACCGCCGCAGGGCTTCCATCAGTTTACGGTTCGGGGCTGTTTCTGAAGCCGAACGGTCCGCCGAAGGGGCGAGTTGTCGCGATCCCGCACTGTGATCATTCTCCCGAACAGATCAGCGGACTTGCACCTGGAATTCACTCCGCCTCCCAGTACGCCCGGCGTCTGGCGGAAGCAGGGTTTGAAGTGATCGTGCCCGCGCTCGTTAGCCGAGAGTTTGCGAAGAGGAACGGTCGAGGCAATCTGACGAATCGCGAATACCTGTATCGTTCCTCTTTCGAACTGGGGCGGCAACTGGCAGGGTACGAAATTCAAAAGGTGCTTGGGGCAGTTGACTGGTTTTCCAGTCAGGAAGACGAGTTGCTGACTGGAGTGATCGGTTATGGAGAGGGAGGGCACCTCGCTCTGCTTGCCGCTGCTGTCGATCAGCGGATCGATGTCGTCTGTGTCTCTGGTGCGGCCGGGTTTGAATTCAACAGCTGGGAGCAGCCGCTTGACCGGAACTTCTTTGGAATCGTCCGAGACTTTTCTACCTCAGAGCTTGGCAGCCTCGTACTGCCCCGCCGACTGATTGTTGAGTTTTCCGACTGGCCTGAAGGCGAGTTTACCGGCAGTGGGGGAGGCGGGCCTGCTGTCCTGAGGACACCGGACAGGGCCGCAGTTCGCAAAGAACTGGATGAAGTGGCAAACGTCGCTGCCGCGCTTAAGAACAGTGGGGTCGAGTGTCATGGTGTGACCAGCGTCCCTGGCGACACCACTCGATTCTGTTCTTCTGCCATCACCAGCTTCGCGGGTGCTCTCGGTGGTGACACGGACGGGATTGCGGCGACTATGAAGTCATCAATCGATGCCAGTGATCAGAGCAGGGCCGTCAGTGACCGCATGACACAGATGATTCAGGAAATTGATCGCCACAATCAGGCCCTGCTGCGTGAAAGTCCGTTTGTACGGAAACAGTACCTGAAGAACCTTAACACCACGTCGATCGCGGATTACGAAAAGACAGTGGAGCAGTATCGAGACACATTTCGCACTGAAGTCATCGGAGAATTCGATGTTCCACTGCTGCCATTCAACGCGCGCTCACGCAGATCGTGGGAGACGGACAAGTGGAGCGGACACGAAATTGTCCTCGACGTCTTCGAAGATGTGATTGCCTATGGCGTCCTGTTGGTTCCCAAAGACCTTAAGCCGGATGAAAAACGGCCTGTTGTTGTGTGCCAGCACGGCCTTGAAGGACGGCCGACTGACATATTTCTGAATGATCACCGTGCGTACCACGACTTTGCCGCGAAACTCTGTGAGCGGGGGTTCATTACTTTTGCACCACAGAACCTCTACATCTTTCGAGATCGTTTTCGCACACTGCAGCGGAAGGCCAATTCGATCGGAAGGACACTGTTTTCTGTCATCGTGCCACAGCACCAGCAGATTGTGAACTGGCTCAAAACTCAGCCTGGCGTCGATCCGGACAGGATCGCGTTTTACGGCCTGAGTTACGGAGGAAAGTCGGCGATGCGAATCCCGGCTCTCGTGACTGACTACTGCCTTTCGATCTGCTCGGCCGACTTCAATGAATGGGTCCGAAAGAACGCCAGCACGCGTCACAACTTCAGTTATGTCTGGACCGGGGAATACGAGATCTTTGAATGGGATCTCGGAAGCACGTTTAACTACTTTGAGATGGCGGCCTTAATCTGTCCACGTCCTTTCATGGTTGAACGAGGTCACTTTGATGGCGTGGGAGAAGACGAGTGGGTCGCCTATGAGTACGCCAAAGTCCGGAACCTGTACGCTGCGAGACTGAAGATCCCGGAGCGAACAGAGATCGAGTGGTTTGACGGACCGCACACGATTAATGGGAAGGCCACTTTTGACTTCCTGCATCGTCACCTGAAATGGCCAAAGCCTCAATCGCCGTGATTCGATTTCGTCAGGCCTGTCACTCTGAACTCCGGGGTGTTCGTTTCGGCCCGGTGATGCCTTTATCCTGCGATCTAACGTGTCAGTCACCGGCAAGATCTGCCACACACTGTTTGAATCCGTGTCCGCAGCAGATCTGTGGAAGAGCCTGACAGGAGTCTTCAGAAGAACCGGCGCAGCTGATACTCGTGAAATAAACAGAAATGTTTATCTAACCGTCCCTGTCAGGACGATGACAATCACGAATCTATCAGTGCGCTGGTTGTGTGGAGGACACACCAACAGCTCACAGAGACGTAACTTTGAACCAAGAAGGGGCGGAGGCAACCGGAGTCTGTATTCAGCAGTGCCGGACCACGCAACGTCTGCCAATCCGCTCCATGTGGCACGGTGGCAGTTCAAGCCAGCTCAGGAGGAGAGCTTTCATGCGAAAGTACGGAAAATGGTTACTCGTGCTGGGTATCCTGGCGGCCAGTCCTGGCCTGGCCAGTGCCGACGGGTTTCTGAACGGAGTCCGGCAGAGTCTGCCGAGTAAGAGTGCTGTACAGCAGAGGAATCAGCTGAAGGCACAGGAAGTTGCTCAGGCACTTCAGAAGGCCCGTGTCAACGGATACGACCTCACTGTTGAAGTGCAGGGCGAAGTGGTCAAGCTCGAAGGTAAAGTCCGGGACGCCAGTCACAAGCTGCTCGCGGAAAAAGCCTGCCAGCAGGTCACCGGGATTAATCGAGTTGTCAATCAGCTGAAGTTTGTCGCAACCGGACAGGTCCAGCAGGCAACCGTTGCAAAGGGTCAGGCATTGACTCCTGCCGTTTATCAGCAGGGTGAGGACAATGCTGAAATTCAGCAGATCCGCTACACGAAGCCAGGCAAGCGTAGTAAAAACGAGTCACAGGCATCTGCTGCAAACACGCAGAAGAAGCCAAGTGCACTCTCACGACTGTTCAGCTTTGGTCGCAGGCAGCAGCAGCCTCAACAGCCAACAGCTGCTCGTCCTCGACCAGCGTCAGCTGCTCGTGCAAGAACAGCATCTCGCACAACTTCGACACCGGCACAGACTGTGTCAGCCGCAAACCCGGCAGCAAACAAGACTGCAGCAACTCCTCGAGTTGCACCAAAAGCAGCTGCACCAAAAGCAGCTGCACCAAAAGCAGCTGCACCAAAAGCAGCTGCCCCGGCACAAACCGAGGCAACACCTGTGATCAAGCAGCAGCCGGTTAAGTCAGTTTCACTGCCGAAACCAGCTCCCGTTCCAGCACCTGTGCCAGCAACACTGCCGGAGTCATTTGCAGGACTTCCACAGCCGGCCCCAGTGCCTGCAGCTCAGCCGGCCCCAGTCCCTGCTGCTCTGCCAGCACCAGTCCCTGCTGCTCTGCCAGCACCGGTTCCAGCCGCTCTGCCAGCACCGGTTCCAGCCGCTCTGCCAGCACCGGTTCCAGCCGCTCAGCCAGCTGGTCCAAGCAACCAGGAAGTCGCTCAGCAGATCGCAGGCCGACTTGCTCAGGTTGGACTCGTCGGATACGACGTTGAGATTCGTTACGAGGATGGTCAGGCCACTCTGAACGGTCAGGTCGCCACTGTGTCTCAGCAGCAGAATGCCGCTGCAGCAGCATCACAGGTTCCAGGTGTTCGAAATGTTCAGAACAACCTGAAGGTCAGCGGACCTCTGGCTCAGGGCAACGCTCAGCAGTCAGCCATTCACCCGGTCACACTGAGCAGTGCTCCAGCAATGATGGCCCTGCCTCACGGTGCTGCACCGGGGCAACCGACTGCAATCGCCGGGGCTGGAAACTTTAGTAATCCAAATCTGCCAAACCATGCATGGCCCGCCTACGCGGCCTATCCAAACTCTGCTGCGATTTCATATCCGAAGCAGTACAGTGCAAGTGCATGGCCTTACATCGGCCCGTTCTATCCTTATCCTCAGGTTCCAATGGGGTGGCGGGAAGTTCGTCTGAAGTGGGATGACGGTTACTGGCAGCTGGACTTCGAGAAGAAGCACAATGCCTGGCACTGGCTGTGGCGACCTGCCAACTGGCAGTAAATCACAGTTGGACCAAATGAGAACAAAAGGGCACCTCAAAAGGGTGCCCTTTTTCATGCGCGCTCAGCAAACCACTGGCAGACGATCAGAGAGTGGCTGTCGGACTGTCCTCGAGCACCCTCGCTGCCTGCTGCCCCATGTCAGAATCAGGTTCCCGCAGAGCGATCCGGCGCAGATGCAGCTGAGCACGCGGGTCGCCCTGTCGCGATAGTTCCGACGCCTCCTCAAAAGCTGACTCAAGGTACGACGTGATCTTCGGAAGCACATCCAGCTGATGCTGCTTCCAGTAGTATTGGTACTCCTCAGTGCCCCAGTCCTCGTAAACCTCATCCCACGAAAGGGGACTCATCGAACTCAGGTGAGGATTCAACATATGTTCGGCAATTGGATCAGACACCCGCTGGTAGCGATTGTCGAGGCTGACTCTCAGGCGGTCCTCAGTCACATTCGGCAGGGCGCGGTGAATCGTCAGCGCTGGAAAGATGAGTGTGTCACCACAGCGATAGTCGGTCGTTAACCACTCGGAACCCAGTTCCTCATGTTGTTCGGGATGAACAATGAGGCTGCCGGCACCAAGCGAAAAATGATGCTCCAGCACGCGATTGACTTTGTGAGATCCTCGCAGTACCGCGAGGCCACCGAGTTCTCGCGGGCAGTCTCCAACCGGGCTCCAGCATGTCAGGTTGTCGTTGGTTCCCTGGAAGTGAACAAAGTCCTGATGGACCGGGGTGGTGTGATCAGTGAACTTTGGGAACCACAGACGGGCCACTTTTTGTGGCTGAGACATCATTGGGCAGCCGCGAATCTTCTCCAGCAGTTCGATCAGACCGGGATCGTGTCCAATCCGATGAAATGATTCGAGCCGGTAGACCTTGTGGTACACATCCGTGTATTCAAGGTCTCCTTCGGTACTCCTTGCGGCGGGGTCTGCAATTCCTTCCACAGGGTCCGTGCCAGCAATCAGCCACCCTCCAGCCTGCATCACCGTCAACATCTCACGTCGCAGAGTCAGGATTTCTTCCGGACTCAAGAGTTCACGAAAGAACAGATAACCATCTTCCTCCAGCCGAACACGTAGTTCTTCAACATCGCCAGCGACGTCGTTGGATTCGAGCAATTCACCTGCAGACTCTGTCGACATTTCGATTCTCAGCAACCGCCTCGGAGTATCTCAACCTCTTGTGAAGCAGAGTATACGGTGCCGCTGGAATCTCTTCCTCTCTCAAACGGATTCTTCTGAGGCGTCCCGGTTCAGGCAACGATCAATCTGCCGAACCGCCTGTCGCAATCGCTGGCTGTTTTCGACGATGGCCAGTCGCAGACAGCCTTCCCCGTCATCGCCGAAGCCACGACCGGGGCTCACTGCAACGCCACCTTCATTCAACAGCTTCATTGCGAATTCAATGGAGCCGGTGTCTCGCCATTCTTCCGGCATTTCAGTCCAGACAAACATCCCCGCTTTGGGAGCTGTCACGTTCCAGCCAAGCCGAGTCAGTCCCTCACACAGGACATCACGCCGGCCCTGATACTCTTTGGTGATGCTCTCCACAGCCGCATCGCAGTGACGCATAGCGACGATGGCAGCGATCTGAATCGGCTGGAAGATTCCGTAGTCGTAGTAACCCTTGATTGTTGCCAGCGCCCGAACCATCTCAGCGTTACCGCTACAGTAGCCGATGCGCCAGCCAGCCATACTGTAACTCTTGCTCATTGACGTCATTTCAACACCCACATCGATGGCTCCCGGCGTTGCCAGAAAGCTGGGAGCCTCATAGCCGTCGTAGCAGATGTCCGCGTAAGCGAAGTCGCTGATTACATAGAAGCCGTGTTTCTTGGCAAGCTTGACCAGTTCCACGTAGAAGTCAGATTCAATGACGGTCGCCGTTGGGTTGTGCGGAAAGTTGACCACAACCACCTTGGGCTTGGGAACAAGGTTTTCACAGGTGTAGGCAATGTTTTGAAGAAACTTCTCCGGCTCGCGAGTATCCAGAGTAATCACGTTGCCTGACGCCAGCATCACGGCGTAGACATGGACCGGGAAGTAGGGAGAAGGAACAATCGCAGTGTCTCCGGGGCCCATCAGCGCCAGGCACATGTGGCTGAACCCTTCTTTGGACCCGATACATGCGAGCACTTCGTCATCCGGATTTAACCGCACGCCGTACCTCTTCCAGTAGCGTGCTGCCACTTCCTTGCGGAGATTGCCAATGCCATTACTGACCGAATAGCGGTGGTTGCGTGAATCTGCCAGGGCCTCTTCGATCTTCTGCACGATCAGCGGATCGGGCGGATCAGTTGGATTGCCCATTCCGAGGTCAATGACATCGACTCCTTCAACACGCAGCTGGTACTTGCGTTTGTTGATGGCTCCGAACATGTACGGAGGCAGTCGGGTCACACGTTCGGCGACCGGGATGTTAAATGGTGTGTCCTCAAACAGGACTTCTGATTCGCTGCGCATGGGATAGGGTCCTTATCTGCGCGGATTGTATTTGTTTCCGAATTCCCGCAAACCGGGATTCGTTGATTTCCTGCTACAGATCGGGCGACACGGTAAACGAGAACAGGCTCGTCCTTTCCTGACACTTTTTTCCAGCAGACTCTGCCGTTCGGAGCCTACCCGGCATCCGAAACAGCCACCGGGAGTTCAATGCTGAATGTCACACCGTCATCTGTGTTCGCGGCTGAAATCCGCCCACGGTGAGCCTCGACAATACGAGCCGAAATCGAGAGGCCGATCCCGGGATGCTCCTCTCGACGACTCACCCAGGGATTAAACAGGCTCTTTATCTGTGTCTCAGGAATCTGTGTTCCATTGTGCGACACTGAAATCCTGACCCCTGAATCAACCTGTCTGGCGAGAACAGACAGGGCTCGGCCACTGTCACGATCTGACAGCGACTGCACCGAAGCCTTGATCAGATTCATGACCACCTGCCGCAACTGCACGGCATCGACCTTCAACTGCAGCCCTTCCTCCACCTGCACCGCGATGCGAATGTCTCGGTGGCGAAGGTAGGCTGACAGCATTTCCATCGTACTGCGGATCAGATCACAAACATCTGTTGGAGCCGGGTGACGAGGTCTGTGTTCATTAAACTCATTCAGTCCACGAATGACCTTGCCAGCCTGTTCAGCAAGATTCTCGATATTCTGCAGCCACTGCAGGACGTCATTCGTGATCGGTTTGCCCTTTCGCAGGTGATCCTGCGTAACCCCGGCAAACGAGGACATGATCTGAAGCGGCTGCGCAAGCTGATGAGCGATCCCTGCTCCCATCTCCGCAATGATGTTAATTCGATCTGTGTGAGCGGCCTCTTCCTGCAGCTCGCTGAGTTCAATCTGTGCCTGTTTACGCGCCGTGATATTTTCAATCAGCCCATCGACCCAGAGAATACCATCGGGATCGGTGACGGGATGCTCACTTACGGTCAGCCAGACACGACGCCCTCGAGGAGTTTTTCCCTGGAGCACTCGGTCTTCTGACGCAGGTGAAGTAATTGATGTGAAGTTGTTTAGAAATTCGTTCAGATTGAATCCGGGGATCTGATCTGGTGGCACTTCGAAGATCGCAGCTGCTGCCTGATTGGCTTCTGTAATGACACCATCCGGAGTTCGACGAAAGACGCCTACGTTTAATTGTTCAAGCAGACTGAAGAAGCGTTGTTCCATCTGGGTCGCGCGGCGCCGTAGACGAGCGTGTTGCAGCGCCGTGCGAGCAGCTGTTCCGAGACGACGAATCGAATCCACCTCCTTGAGGATGTAGTCGTCCAGCCCCGCCTTCATCGCAGTCACTGCAATCTCTTCACTGCCCGTGGCAGTAAACATCAGAACCGGACAATTGGGGTCACTTTCCCGAATCCGATTCAACACCTGCAAACCGTTGGTCCAGCGAATCTGATAGTCAGTCACCACAAGGTCAAAGTGAGGCATCTGCATCACAGCATCGAACTCTGCTGCGTCAGTCACTTCGACAAAGTCAACGTCCCCCAGTTCTCGATTCAGCTCCCGACAAACCATCTTTCGGTCGTGCGGACTATCGTCTACCAATAAAACCCTTGGCGTGTCCGGCATGATCAGTTCACCCGTCCTGAATCGCGAAATTCAATCCAGAAAGTGCTGCCCTCACCGAGCACGGACTCCACGCCGAATTCAACATTCATGGATTCGGCTCGCCTCACAATGGGAAGTCCGGTTCCTGGGTAAGATTCGATTCCGTGTAATCTCGCAAAGACTCCAAAGATTTGATCATGGAATTCAGAAGCGATTCCCAACCCGTTGTCTGTAACCGTTAATCTCAGCCTGCCACAGGCACCCATTCCTTCTGCAATCTGCAACCGGTCTACTGCCTCGCCAGACTCATTGGACAGTCGCTTCGCCGCACCATGCCGCAGAACACCGTCCTGAGCGATCAGCAAAGACCAGATCAGTTCCGGCGTCTGCTGCTCGACAAGGCCGATAATGTCTTCCAGCGAGCTGGGAGACGGACAGTGCGGTTCGCACCACGGGGGCGCGGGGTTCATGTTGGCAGAAGGTACCGACATCTGAGGCTCCAAAATCAGAACCTCAACACCATGTTTCAGTTCCACCCATTCATGGAACCCGATTGTAGCGACCGTCTTTCACAGAATGAAACGTTGCCGTCACGAACGGAAGCTGCCCTCTCCAGGTTTCCTTGCAGAGGGCACCATCTCACAGAAAGGCGAGTCCTATTTTCCGCCGGCATCAACCTCGAATGACTGAATCCCACTTCTGCTGTTGTTCAGCAGCTCCCCATAGTTGGAGTGCTGCTCTCGCTGGAAGGCGCCATTTTGATTGATGATGTTGAGTCGCAGCGCTTCTTTGCCAGTCTTCAACTTGAGAGCCTTTGGCGATGCCTGAGGGGCAACAGTTGCTGGAGGAGCCGGAGGCTGAACTCGCCAGCCCTGCAATGCCTTTTCACCTCGGAAGAAAGCGTACCGATCATTGTCGGCCATCGCGATCACCGTGCTGTTACCCTTCACGTCGTCCGCCACAAACAATCCTCGAAGATCCGTTTCACCTGACTTGAAGCTGCTGTTTCCAGCACCAATCACTTTGACATCGACGTCGTCAAGGAAACTGTCCTCGGTTGTGTCTTTGACAGTCACTCGGACTCGGCCGGAAGTCTCGTCTTCCTGAACTGCAAGCGTCAGCGGGCTGACAAGAACGAGGCCGGAGGTGTAAAGATTGTCACCGCGGCAAACGACAAGGTATGCACCTTCTTCCTTCAGTGGAAGATTCAGCTGATGTGTTCTGTCGCGATAGTCCTTGCCATCTCCAAGCTTCACCGTCTGTTCATGGTATGGCTTAATGCCAGCCAGATTGATCGCAGTAATACGATCAAGGTTTCGCTGCATCAGTCCAAACTTCATCAAGTCAATGCGGTAAACCTTCACAGCTGCCTCCGGGATGTTCCGGAACCGCAGTGGAACTTCTTTTTTGTCAGTCGGCTTGATCGTCACGATCTCGTCGAGCTCAATGCTGCGTCGGCTGAAGAATTTAATCGCCTCAGCCGCATCCGCAAACTTCTCCTTGACGACCGTGTACTCGGCAATTGCCTCGGCCGCCTTACCCAGACTGTGGTAGACCTGGCCCATAATGTAGATCGCTTCGAACTTATTCTGTGCCGACCGCTCACCTCCCGTTTCCGGAATTTCAAACCTTGTATCAGCCACTCGTCGACACATCTTCAATGCCTCTTCGTGGTTCTCCAGTTCGAAGTAGCTGTAGCCGATGATGTACCAGAACGAATCGAGGAGCCTGCTTTTGCCAAAACGAGCGGCGTACTTCCGGCAGCGATCGATGGCTGATTGATACTGATCGAGATCGATCAGTGCCGTCGCGATCGCGAATGATGCCTGGTCACTGGCCGGGTCACTGGGCCATGCAGTGACAAAGTGATCCAGCATGTGGATCGCAGCATCGATCAGATGTACGCGAGTCACCCCCTGCTCAGTCAAACGCTTGTCGTCTTTCGCAAGTGGAGCACGTCGGTACGTTTCCTGAGCCAGAGCATATGTGGCCACGGCAACGTAAGATTCTCCCGGGTAGTCTCGGAAGAGATCTTCGAGAATCTGTGTACTGCGAAGGAATTCCCCTCGCTGATTCAGAAACCCGGTAACCTGCGATTCACGCTCGAAGTTCCCCTGAATCGTGGCTCGGTACACAAGGTAGCTGCGCTCATATTCACTCATTTCCTTGTATGACTTCGCCACCTTCAGAATGTTCTCGAAGCTGACTTCCACATCGGAGAATTTCTCGCGAATGATCTCAAAGAACCGAACGACGTCCTCGTGTGAGTCTTTCTCGAGTGACGTCCGGAACAGCCACTGCACAACGTTCTTGTACTTGTCATTGTCCAGCCGCCAGTTTGTAAACAGAGCCAGCAGGTACTTATGAGCTTCCTCAGTGGCCCCCTTCGCAAGATAACGCTGTCCAAAGTGATACAACTCATCCGGAGTAAGTCGGTACTTGTCGGCCGTCTTCTCTCCTGCATTGAGAACTGTCAGGTCGCGAGCAGATGAAACCGCCATCCGTGACGGATCGTAGAAGCTTCGCAATACTGCCTGAGGAGCACGACACTTACCAGGCAGATATCCAACGAGCGTGTAGTGGATGTCTCCCGGATAACGTGTATTGCCGATATAGAATCGAATCCGCCCAGGTTCCAGCTCGTATCGTTCAAACGATCCCGTGATCGACCCGTCCAGAACCGTGCATCCGGACGGAATCGTCTCTGTCAATACAAGGTAGTCACCGTCAGCTGTGTGACGTCGGGGGTGCAGTGTGACCAGTCCCAGTTCACCAACCGGCAACTGAGTCAGTGGATTGGAGAAGCCGTTATAGCTGCCGTTGACAACACCGAATCCTCGGGGAACTGGCTTCCCATCAAGCATCCGCAGGGCAGGCAGCCAGGTGCGAGTGACCTGCAGGTCTCGAGTGGAACTCTTGACCTTATCTGCCGCAACGAATCCGGTCAGCACGACTGAGTAACTAAATGTACCACGTCCATCGAGTACAAACTCAACTTCCTGTTCCTGGCCCGGCTTAGACAGCAGTCCAATGGGAATCTCAACGCGTCGGCTCGCATCCTTTGCAGGATCGATGTTTAGAACTTCAACCTCTTCACCATTTACAACAACTGTGAGGCGATACTTCTCTGAGAGATGCCGTGTGCGAGCGTGCCACTCGGCCAGACCAAGCAGAGCAATCCCGTTGACCTTTTCGACAGGCCATCGCGATCCGATCCGGGCAGCCATCAGCCACGCCGCAAGGTCGTTGACTTCCGGATGTTTTGGACTGATCTGCTGCAGGGCATGGAAGTAGAGTGCCCGCAATTCCGCACTGTTGTGCAACCACGGAATCGTCTGAGCACGATCGGTGTTACTGTGCACGGTCGCTTTGTCAATCGGGAGTTTGACAAGGTCAAGCACATCAACCGCCATGTCGCGATGGTTCATGTCATTCAGCGCGATTGCCAGATGCAGCAAACCAGACTGCTTCAGACGATTTCGTTCTCGATAAAGGCGGTTTGCAAGGGCAAAGTCAGCGGCATCGGCGGTTGCCAGAGACTGTAAAATGACGGTCTGAACTTCCAGTTCCGTGGACCGCGACTTGCTGAACGCAGTCTTCAAATAGGCGGTTCCCCTGTTGAGCAGCTCACCTGGGACTGCAAAGCCAGCCTTGCGAGCCTTGCTGAGTGCCCACATGGCACGAGACGTCATGTAAACGTCAGGCTGCCCCTTCTTTGGATCTCCATTCCAACTCCAGGAACCGTCATCGCGCTGCGACGACACCAACTGTGAAATGGCGCCCGTGATCTTGCCTGATAGTGCCTGAGCATCCGGAGTGTCAGATTCGCGCGTATTGCCAATCATCTCCAGCAGCGCGACGCCACCAAGGACATCCGAGATCGCTCGCTCAAGACTGCTGCCCGGCAGCAGTCCGCAACGTGCAATTGGAAACTGTCCGCCACCGAGAACCGCATCCAACAGCGATCGATTCACACTGGGACCAATAACGACTTCCAGTTGTCGGTTACCAGCGACGACACCCTTGTTGAAGTTCACGAACTCAAGTGTGCTCTGAGAAGCAGTTCCACTCGCGGTTGCAAACACAGGGAGCCCCCACGGGTGCAGCTGTACAGCATGGCGGGATGTGTCTGCCAGATCTCCATGACGCACAGACAGTTCGAACTTTGCGATGGAGGCTTCCGGAATCTGAATCGGAAAGTACAGCCGTTCAATGCCTGCTGTGGTCAGGTCGACTGTCTGCTTCTGTTCGGTTGATGTTGCGTCGAAGGTCGCCTTCAGGACAACTTCGACCGAGACATTCCCCTTGAGTGAGTTGTGAATGTCAACCGGAATCGTCGCGGTGTCACCAGCCACAAACGCCTGGGGAAGTTTCATCTCACCAAACAGATCTTTCTTTGTGATGATCTCTGCAGAAGCCTGTCCGGCAAGGGATTCACCATTGATACCTTTTGTTCGGAGTTTCCATGCCGTGGATTTCGTTGGCATGGTGACCACAATTTCAGCGACGCCTTTGTCATCGGTCACGATTGTTGGATTCCAGAATCCGGTTTCGGAATGGGCCATCCCAGGCAGCAACCGCAGACCTTCGTTCACCAGTTCTTCGAGCTCTTCATCCTTGCGGCCGTTGAGTGCAAGGAATCGTCCGGTCGCGGTGATCCCATTGACCGTGACTTCGTTCTGTGCAAACAGATCACTTTTCAGCAGACTTAGGTCCTGAATATTGAGAACGCCTGCCCCCGGGCCATCAACCATCGACTGACGCCCGCGGGTCACGCCACTTGAGAAGAAGCCGGCAGTTGCCTGTCCTTCTGCCATTTCACCACCCAGCATCTGGTCGGCAGCAAAACCTCCGCCGGCAAACCCGCTTTCTGCAAAGGCACCCAATTGACCGCCTGCGTTCAGAGTTTGCCCCTGCTGAGCCATCTTCTGCATCTGCTCAACCATTTGTCCGCGACGCCTGCTGAATCGCAGGCCTGCGTTCGCCCCCGTCAGCATGTCAGCAGCGTCATCAAGTTCATCCAGCGATTCTTCGGTGGCCGTAGACGCTGCCGGGCCTCCGGGTCCGGCGAATGCCAAAACGTCATCGCCAAATGCGTTGAGTGCAGCCACCTCACGTTCCAGGCGGTTGCGGCGTTCCAGCTCAGCCAGCAGTGCTGCACTAATGCCGCTCGTCTTTGGCCGATAGGCAAACGTGCAGCTAGTGGACTGACGTAACGACGGAATACGTTGCCCTTTGCTGAAGAACGCATCGATAGCGCCCTGCACATCACCAAACATATTCAGCAGGTTCGCCTGGACAAGACCCACTGACAATTCGGCCACGATCGGATTGCCGTTTGCGTCTGTCACTTCGATTACGACTTTGAGTGGATCTCCTGGTCGCAACTCCTTACGTTCAGGTTTGAGTGTGACCTTTAGTTTCTGGGCAACCTGAAACGGACTGTTGGCCGTATGGAATTTGTTGCGTTCCATCACGGCAAGTGACAGCAGGAAGTTGGGAGCCAGCTTACTGTCAACCGGCACGTCGATCACATTATTGCCGGTCTTCAGACTGATGAGCTGGTGTCCAAGAATTCGGGCCCCCTCAAACGTCACAAGGGCCAATGCCGGCTTGCCACGCCAGTGGACTCGGACTTTCGCCTGTTCACCGACATCCCACGAATGTCGATCCGCAAGAATACGAAGACGCACACTGTCTGAGTCACCGGAAATGCTGATGCGCTTCTGCCCACTGACATTGTTGCCGAACTGGTCAGTTCCGCTGGCGCGGACGATGTAGCGGCCGCCTTCGTCAAGTTGCAGCGTCTGTCGCGCGGCACCGTCTTCCTTACCTGACGACACCTCATGAGTCTGGACGAGTTTCTCACCCGTCTCTCCTGCTGATTCGGTCACCTCAAAGACTTCCACTTTCAGCTTCGCTTCCACAGGTTTGCCGGAAGGACTCGTTACGTGCAACTCGGTGTCGAAAGTCTCGCCAGCGATGTACACATCCCGCGTGGACGAAACCCCGATTTCGAATCCACGTGTGGCAAGGTATACAGTCTTCGCCGTGGCAAGGTTTCGTGACGGATACTGCACAGTCAGTGTCAATGGCTGTGATTCACTGAACCGTTGCGTATCCAGGGACAGCCTGACCTGCCCCTTGTCGTCGGTTGTGGCATTGATCATCTCGCCACCCGGACCAAACGAGTAGCGGATCTGTTCGCCCGCAAGCGGTGTACCGTAATAGTACTTCAGTGAAATGCTGCCCTCGATTTTGTCTCCGCGAAAGAAGACGTCCTTTTTAATGTCCACACTGACCTGAACCGGCTCCAGACGATATTCGGTGACTGAGAACGTTGTCTCGAAAGACAGGCCTCCGACAGTGTCCTGTTCTCCACGAGAGCTGCGATGCAGGCAGACTCGGTAGCTGCCCTGGGGAGCAGTGTCAGGCAGGATGACATTTCGGTTGATGGTTCCGAACTTGTTAAGGGCAACTGTGTCGGTTCGCACGACACGTCCACGAGCGTCATAGATGTCGAGGCGGAACTTCTCGCCCGGCTTAAACGTAAAACGATCGTTGTCGACCCAGCGAACAACCCCCTTAATGTTCACCAACTGGCCTGCTCGATAAGCGGGGCGATCTGTGTACAGGTAACCTCGAGCCGACAGTCCCACAGCAAAATTGAGACCACTGAGCCCGTTGACCGTTGAAGCAACGTGGCCTTCATGGATAGCGAACACTCGAAGGTCATTAACGTTCTTCAAACGGTCCCATGATTTCTGCAGGGTTCCGTCAACGCCCGTTATTTCCTGAGCGAAGACTTCTTTTCCATCGCTGATCAGCACACTCACGCCGTCGGCCGCTTTTCCGGTCCGCATGTTTTCTGCGAAGAGGAACAGTTCGTTACGAGACGACTTCACAATGACGTCAAGGTCACTCACAACCACCATAGTGGTAGCTTCCAGCTTGTCACTGCTGACTGTGACAGCCGTAACACCTGGCCCGTCGACGGGAATCTCGATATCTTCAGACTGTCGCCGATACTTTTCAAATTCCTCGACCGCATGATCAAACTGCTCATCCGGATCGATCAGGGCGATGTCCAGATTCTCAACTCCCGTGGCGAGGTGCATCTTGCGGAAGTAGTCCGACATGTCGACGCGATAGACTTTGACGCTTACCTTTTCGACATTGCGAGTCGTCAGTTTGATGCGTGGCTTTTCGTCACTGCGGTATTTCCGCTCAGTCACGATTTCCAGCTGAGGAGTCGTCAGGCCGGCAATTCGCTTCTGAGCTTCGCCCTGCTGTGACCCTCTCACTTTCCGGTACGCTTCCAGCGCTTCCTTCAGCTGACCGAGTCGATCTTCCAACGTAACACCAATCATCATGGCAGCCATCGAAGCATCGTTTGAGTTCGGATACTTTTGAACAACTCGCCGCCAGTCTGCAATGGCTTCCTCAAACAGCGTTCGACACTCTTTGTTGACTGAAACAGACTGAGCGGAGTCACCTTTCTGCAGAGCAGCTTTAATGCGTTTGTTGTGCTTCTCCATTCCTTCGGCGTACTTCATGCGACCGAAGTTGTTCAGGATGCCCGACGCACGTCTGTCGAGTGGATACTTGTTGAGGAAGGTCTGCCAGAGCGTGCGGGCTTCCGCATACTTCTCGCGGCTGCGAGCCCATGACCCGCGAGCGAACTCGGCATCGACCACCTGCTTCTGCACGGATGGCCACTGAGGATCTGTTGGGTGGTTCTCCAGGAACGCCTTCCAGGCTGCGATCGCTTCTTCATACTTCTGCTGTGCCTGGTACACGTTGCCCAGCATTCGTCGAGCAATCGGGACCTGATCAGCATCTTCGTATTTGGGGTTTTCGATCAGACTGGTCAGCCGATCCACGGCCTGAGCGTGTCGACCATGCTGCACCTGTCCCTGAGCAATCTCCAGCTCTGCGACCGGCGCGAGCTCGTCGTCCGGATGGGCTTTCAGGAACTGTTCGGCCAGCGCTACAGCCAACTCCAGATCTCCAACGGAGGCCGGCGAAGGCAGGCCGTATGTGTGCGCCAGTCTGTACTGTGCTTTCCGCAGAAATCCGGCCACTTCTTCAGTGGTCTTGTCCCGTGGTTCACTCAGGAGATTCTGCCATGTCCGGCGAGCCTGAGCTCGCTGATTGGCTGCCAACTGCGATGAACCTTTGCGAAACTTCGCCTCTGCCAGCGTTTTGTCGGCAGCCGACTTGCCTGCAGCGGGCTTTTCAGCCCCGTACTGTTTCAGGAACGCATCCCAGCTGGCGATCGCTGCTCCGTGATTGCCGGTTTCTTCCTGACAACGAGCGATCCGGAATTCGATCTTCTGGCGAAGTTCCACAGAAGGTCGCGGTTTCAGAGCCTCGGTGTAATACGTGAGCGCCTGTTCATAATCGGGCTGCTTTGCCCTGGATGGGTCTGCTGCAGGAACACCTTCGAAGTAGCGGTCAGCAAACTCCAGATAAATGGAAACAAGCTCGTCGCGGCGTTCCGCCGAAAGCAGTCGTTCTGCTTCTTTCTGGTAAATGGCTCCCGCCTGAACATAGTCACGTTGAGTCACCAGAATACCGGCCTGCCCAAATCGAGCTCGGCTGACCCACCGGCTCTCTGCATGGTCTGTTTCGATCTTTTTGAAGACGTCGGTGGCAGCGTCGAGCTGCTCCAGCTGCATCAATGCAATCCCCTTGAGATACAGCAGGTACGCCTTATCGATCGCCTTCCCGCTGGCGATTCGAGCATCGATTTGTTTGACGGCACCTGTAAAGTTGGCCGTCTGCATGCTCTCGTGAATATTGACGGGAATTCGAGGCAGTGCGGAAATGGCAGGGTTCTTCTTAGCTCCTTCCGCCTTTTCGTCTGCCGACAGGCCGTGGACAGAGATAACAACACACAGACTGGCAACAAACAGACGCTTTAGAAGCATGAACATTCCCCTCG
>CAJWGB010000019.1 GCA_913031625.1 uncultured Planctomycetaceae bacterium
CACTGAATTCCCGCCGGTCGGAGTCAGCCTGCTGTCAGAATTAAAGGATCCGGATGCAGCCCCCACGCGACCGTTTGTCTTGAGCGGTCGCGAACGACACTCGTCATCACGCTATAACTCACTGGGATATCCTCAGCGCGCCATACGAACGACAGATTACCTCTATATCCATAACTTTCGCGCGGACCGTTGGCCGGCAGGGACTCCGTCCAAATACAGCAAAGCCACGTATTCCGCGAATGGCAGTCTTGTGAAGTCAACCGATGGGCCTGATCACGGTGGCTACCATGACATCGACGCGTGCCCGTCGCTCGACTTTCTGATCCGCTATCGTGAACACCCGGAGTATGGTCCGTTTCTGGGGATGTCTGTCGACAAACGCCCGGCAGAAGAGCTGTTCGACATTCGCACGGACCCTGCCTGTCTGAAGAATCTCGCGGGTAACCCTGAACACGCCGCGGTTCAAAAGCGACTCCGTGATCAGCTGATGGAGTCGCTCAAACGCACGGGTGACGCTCGAGTCCTTGACGGAGGCGACATCTGGGAGACGTACCCGCGCGTCAGCAGCCTCCGGTGGTTTGCCACGCCGGACTGGGCAACGCAGAATCCTGAGACTGTTCCCAAACAGGAGTGGCTCGATCAACGCCGTCCGAAAAAATAGTCTGCGGACAAACGAGCACGCAAAGGACTGAGTTCATGGGCTATTCAATCATCGGTGTGATTGGTCACATCGACCATGGCAAAACATCGCTTGTTGCGGCACTGACCGGGAAAGATACGGACACGCATCCGGAAGAGAAGAGGCGTGGGATTACGATCGACCTTGGATTTGCGTCGTTCACTGAGCAGGGCCACCAGTTCGCACTGATTGATGCGCCAGGCCACCAGAAGTACATCGGGAATCTGTTGGCAGGCGTTTCAGCGATCGATGCCGGGCTGCTGGTCGTTGCCTGCGATCAGGGAATTCAGGCGCAAACGCTCGAACATGCATCGATTCTGCACATGCTTGGAGTGAAAGAACTGCTTGTTGTCCTGTCACGAATTGATCTGGCTTCTGACGAGACACAGGCCGAACTTCGCGAGGAGCTCGAGCTGTTTCTGGATGACTTTGGTTATCACGACACGCCGATGATTCCGGTGTCGTCTGTCAACGGAACCGGATTGCCGGAGCTGAAGGAAGAGCTCTGTCGCGCTGCAGCACGTGTTCCTTCCCGCCCGACGGGCACTTCATTCCGCATGCCCGTTGATCGCGTCTTTACGCTGGAAGGGCGTGGCTGTGTGATCGCTGGCACGGTCTGGAGTGGCAGTGTTAAAGTCGGCGATTCTCTCGAGCTGCTGCGGGCCGGTGAAACGGTGCGCGTCCGCGACATTCAGGTGCATGGGGAAACGGTCGAAGAATCCATTACCGGCTGCCGCACGGCACTCAACGTTGCCGGTGTCTCGGCTTCTGATGTTCAGCGCGGAGACGAGCTCTTACAGCCAGGACAGTTTGAGCCATCACGGTTCCTGTTGGTTGAACTGAAAGTGTTCAAAGATACCGCTGAGATCAAGTGTCCGGCGACGATGCAGATCCACATTGCTGCGACCTCGTGCAGCGCGCGGGTGACGGGTGTTCGACGTCTCAGACCTTCTGAGTCTGCCGTCGTTGTTGTCGAGTGCGAAGAACCTGTTGTCGCGGTGTATGGTCAGAACTGTCTGTTTCGACTGCCCTATCCGGTTGGCACTGTCGGCGGAGGGACTGTCCTGGCCACGCCGGGTAAAGAAGTCCGCAGAGCACGCCGCCTGATTGAGTTCGGCGAAAAGGTGGCCATGGCCGATGACGCTGAACGTCTGGCGGCATGGGTCGAGTTCTCTGGCGAACTGCTGCCAGGAGACAACTGGATTGAACGTTCGGCGGGATTCGATTCTGCTGAGTTTGCTGACCTGATTCGTGACGAGCTGGAAGCAGAGCGAATTCTCCAGATTCCAAAGACTGACATCCTTGTCTCACCTGGGCGCCGCGACACAGTCTGCCGACATATTGAGTCCATTTTGACTCAGCGCGCTGAGGAGGACCAGGACGCATGGTGCGACGAAGAATCACTGATGCGACAAATCGAGTCGTTTGGTTCTAACGAGCTGCGACGGTGGTGCCTGCAGCAGTTGATCGATGACTCGCGCGTGGTTCGCGTGGGGCGTGTCGTCGCAATTGCTTCTGATCAAAATGCCCTGTCGAAGAAGCAGCAGAGTCGTATGCAGAAGATCGTCGAGATGTTCGATGGCCTGCGAACGCCACCGACTCTCAAGGAGATTTCCGCTTCATTGCAGCTGCCTCTGGAAACCGTTCGTTCGCTTTCCCGGTTCGCAGTTCAGACAGGCATGCTGCTGGATCTTGGAAACGATTTTCTGTTTTCTTCACTGATCTTTCGAGACCTGTGCCGGGAACTAAACGTCCTGTTCGAGGCTGGACCGAGGTCCGTGGCGGAAATCCGTGACCAGTGGGAGATTACTCGCAAGCATGCAATTCCGCTGCTGGAATACTGCGACAATGAACAGGTTACTCTCCGTGATGAAAACCTGAGGTCAGCAGGCCCCAGTCTGCAACAATACCTCTAACGCTGGTCCGACTTTATGAGAAGTAGTGGACTTCGCCGGAAGTCTCGGGTTACAAGAAAGAATTACGTTGAACAGTTCAGAAACCCCATCGGGACTTAAGTCATTGGCGCTTCTTGCAGCTTTGTTTGCAATCGCTGTCGCCGCAGTCTTCCTGAGTGGCGATTCTCAGGAGACCGGGTCGGATTCGCTGGCAAAGATTCAGCTGGCGGCAATCACGGATCAGAAATCTGACGTAGGCTACTGGGGCATTGATCCAGACGTCTGGTCCGGCTGGAAGACACATTCCAACCGCCTGATCCCGGTGTACACGTTTGGCACGGCACAAGCAGACGGGGCAACCAATCTGAATTACTACACGGGTGAGCAAAGCAGTTATCGAGACGAAGATCGTTTGAGGGGACTCTACGGCCGCGTGCCGGAACAGACAGTGGATGCTGCAGCGACCTGGATGGATCAAACTGACATTGCGCGTCTTCAGCAGGCGGGAGTGGATGCTGGGAAGAAGTACGTTTTCCTTGTCGTGTTCGACGGAATGTCGTGGCAGATGACTCAGAACGCCGCCATCTACAATCAACAGAAAGTGACCTATGACGAAGGACGCGGGACCGGAACGCTGTTTCAGGAGTACACCGCGGACGAGACGACTCAGTTCGGATTCATGGTGACCAGCCCGCACAACAATGGAACGATTACGAATCCGACCACACAGGAGATTCTGAATCCGGGTGGCGCAATTCGTGGTGGATATAAGGCTGCTGCAGGTGGTCGAACACCGTGGGACGCACATGCGGACGACGGATACCTGATCGGGTCACCTCAGGAAGGTAACCCGATTCATGCTTATACGGACTCTGCGTCATCCGCGACCAGCATGATGGCCGGCATCAAGACCTACAACAATGCGATCGGAGTCGACAGTACCGGGCAGCCAGTTCCGTCAATCGCTCATGATCTTCAGGACCACGGATGGGCAGTGGGTGTTGTGACGTCGGTTCCATTCAGTCATGCGACGCCAGCGGCGGCATACTCACACAATGTCACGCGAAAAGACTATCAGGACATCAGCCGAGATCTGCTCGGACTTCCGTCAGTGTCTCATCCGGAGCCTCTGGCTGGGCTCGATGTCGTGATCGGGGCTGGATACGGTGTGACTGAAGATGAGGATGAGAATCAGGGGGACAACTACGAATCGGGCAACAAATACCTTGCTGATTCAGACCTGAAGACACTGCAGTCTGACGGACGCTATGTCGTTGCGTTACGGACGGCCTCGCAGTCAGGACAAACGGTATTACGAAAAGCGGCGCGAATTGCTGTGAAGGACAGGAAGAGGCTGTTCGGATTCTTTGGGACGCAGTTCGATCACCTGCCGTACGAAACTGCAGATGGAGCCTTCAATCCAATGCCGGATGTCGCCGCCGATGACGAGTCCTACACAGAAGCCGACCTGAAGGAGAATCCGGATCTTGCGGAGATGACTCGGGCGGCCCTGCAGGTGCTCGAAAGTCGAGGCGATCGGTTCTGGATGCTGATGGAAGCAGGCGATGTCGACTGGGCATCTCACGCGAACAATCTTGATCATGCAATCGGAGCAGTTAACAGTGGAGACCGAGCGGTGCAGGTGATCGTAGACTGGGTGGAGAAGAACAGTCACTGGGACGAGTCATTGATGATCGTTACGTCTGACCACGGCCATCTGTTTCAGCTGAAGAATCCGGAGTTACTGATCAATGGTGCACAGCACGTCAAAGCGGCTGAATAGACCCGATTGCTCGGTTAACCTGCAGCGACGGCGCAGGTGACGGGCCATATGATCGCAGACAACATCGTAGCGCGTCCGGTTGTACGAGATAGCTCACCGCAGAGAACACAGAGCTTCACAGAGGGGCCGTTGTCTGGCTCGCTGCCACTCACTGCTCAACCAGGTCTCTGTTCTGCTTCGTCAGCCAATAGCCATTGAACTTTGGCAGTTGATTTGTGTCAGATAGGCACACAGATCGCACTTCGATCAACCACGTTGCAAGCCGCCAACGATGGCACCTCTATCGTGCTCTAGCCCCGCTGGAGGGGGCGCTCGATGGGCTGAAGTGGCTGCGGCAACGTTTCGACGTCTGGATTCTTACGGCCGACAGTATCCTGACTGGCCAACTATCCTTGCGTACTTTGAATCACTCTGACGGCTGAGAATCTGCGGATTCCTCTGCGGCCGGTGCTTCGTAAGGACGACGCACCTTCACGAAGCCGGAGATGCCGACAATCACGGCCGATATCAGCAGCATGACGCTCGTCCACTTCTTAGCGTTGTCTCGGAATTTCTGTGTTCCTGGTTTTGAACCAACGAGGGCGGAAGCAAGAAAGAACACGACGAAGGCCAGAAGAATCTTTGTTCCGAGAAGCGGATGATACAGTGGATCGCCTTCGTGTTTGGCCACCATCAGGAAATTGTAGAATCCGCTGACGATGAACATCCCGATTCCGGCATGAACAAACTTCTTCCAGCGTTCCCGAATTTTTTCGATCAATTCTGTATGGTCGTCGCCCAGCGCTGGCATGACAACAAGGCGAAAGAATGCGGTTCCTCCGACAAGGACGATCGCAATGCCAACATGCATCCACCGGGAAATCACTGCAAGAATCAGTTCAACGTCCATCAGACAGTCGCCACTTTGATTGGTTTAAGGGATCCGATGCAAAGGAGACTTCCTCTGCTGACCATTCGCTCGTTTATACGACCAACATTCCCCTGCGGCCAGACTGTGCCGGCATATTCCCGAGGATGAACATCCACAGGAAGAGCCTGACGAGAATCGTCAGGCTTTTCTGATACGCCGGTCACTCGCCTAGTAGCAGCCCCAGTAGTGACGGTAGACGGGGGTCACACAGCGGTACATCGGCACACACGGATAGGCACGGTAGGTGAAACACGTTCGGTAGTATGGGCGATAACAGTGGTGAAATCCCCAGCCGTATCTTCGATATCCGAATCGACGGAAACAGGCCTCCAACGCTTCCTCTCCGCCGTCCTCTGCTGATCCGACCTGATCGTTCAGACTGTCGAAGTCAAGATCAAGACTCGTTTCAACGATGCCAGCGTCAGCGTCCTGAATTGTGGATGCGTCAACCGAAAAGTCGTTATCTGCATTTGCAGAGACAGCAAACAGCGTCATTGGCAGAACAGCAAAAATCATCTTCTTCAACATCGGATTGCTCCAGTCCGGCGAGGTGAAAAGCGAATCACTGCCAGCCGGAAGCAGTGTTTCGTGGGTCTGTTCACCTCAGCGGACATGGTCCGAATGTGTTACACAGTTTTTTCGAGTCCCTGCTGTCCGTGGTTTGAACGGTCCGATGTGGAAGCCACGAAACGTATCCGTTACTTGTAAAGCGAGCCTGAAACCAGATGGGGTTGAACGTCTGACACTGTCAGTTCGTCCAGTCCGACGGCGTCAGTAAAGTCCTCAGGCGCTCTGGAATTCAACTCCTGCGAGCGGTGTCGGAAAGCTCTTGCCAATAATCCGGCAACGGATTGAACTGGAGAATCTGTTTCCCGTTGCGAGACAGGACAAACATCAACAGACACGCGTCGTGAATGTGGAATGACAGAACGACCGTTGAAAGTTGCTCAGACAGAAATCGCCATACGTCGTCCCGGCACACTGACGGTTGCCACGTTGCCGTCACATGCTGACCGTTCATCGAGACGCGTAATGCATGACTGTCGCTCGCCAGGTGCGACATGGAACCTCCGCAAAGATTGGCCTTCCTCTGCAAAACACTCGCGACTGATTCGGTGCCGCGGCCAATAATGGTATTGAATGAAGAGAAAAGTCCCATCGACTGTTAGCATCTGACCGGTATGAGATTCCGCACCGCGAAGGGTAAACAATGAAAGCGTTTCCTGCTTCCTTTCGAATAGCCGTCGTGATCCTTGGTTTGTCCGTTGCGCCGTTTGCAGTTGCTGACGACAACTGGCCCGGGTTTCGCGGAACCAGAGGGCTGGGGATAGGTTCGGGGGCTCCACCGACGGAGTGGGACCTGGAGGCAGGCGTGAACATTGCCTGGCGGCGGCCCATTAAGGGGCTTGGGCATTCGTGTCCGGTTGTGTGGGGCGACCGCGTATTTCTCACGACCGCTGTGCCGTTGTCTGAGAAACGTCCGGAGTTGAAAGTTGGGTGGCTGGGCGGTACCGGCAGCAGTGCTGACGATGAAGCTATCTGGACATGGCAAGTCCTGTGCTACGACCTGCGAACCGGAAAACAGCTTTGGAGTCACGACGCGCACAGTAGCAAGCCAACGATTGCCCGGCACTTGAAAGCGTCGCATGCCAACAGCACGCCAGCAACCAACGGTAACTACGTCCTGGCCTTTTTTGGTTCAGAAGGACTGCACTGCTATACGACAGCCGGAGAGCGGGTCTGGAAAAAAGATCTTGGTCGGCTGCATTCCGGTCCGTACGACGCAAAGGAGCTCGAATGGAGTTTTGCATCCTCACCCGTCATTCACGGGGACAAAGTCATCGTGGAATGTGATTGTCTCAATGATGCATTCATCGCGGTTCTTGACCTCAGGACCGGAGATGAGATCCTGCGCATTGATCGGGAGGACGAAGTGGCGACATGGTCTACGCCGGCGATCGTTGAAACGGCTGACCGGACTCAGATTGTGTGCAACGGCTATCGGCAGATGGCTGGGTACGACCTTTCGACCGGAAAGAAGCTCTGGCATCTTAGAGACGGGGGGGATGTTCCCGTTCCGACGCCACTGTTTCAGAATGGCCTGATCTATCTCACGAATGCGCACGGTGGATCACACACGTTTGCCATCCGGCCCGATGCGTCCGGTGATCTGACTCCGGGTGATAAAGCGCCGGACGGGCTTGCATGGTGGGAAAGTCGTGACGGCAGCTACATGCCAACACCGCTCGTCAAAGATGGTCTGCTCTACATGTGTAATGACAATGGACGACTGAGTGTTCGCGATGCGGTCAGCGGCGAGATGATTTATCGTCGACGCGTTGGAACCGGTACGCGGACATACTCAGCGTCAGCTGTCGCCGCGGGAGGCCATCTCTATTTTTGCAGCGAGAGTGGACAGGTCTCCGTCGTCAAAGAGGGACGGGCATTTGAGCTTGTTGCCTCCAACGATATGAAAGACATCGTCATGGCAACTCCCGCGATCGCCGGTGATCGTCTGCTGATTCGTACGGCGCAGCGCCTCATTTGTATTCAGGCGGATGAAGCGGACTGAGTACGCTGAGCCACAATGGCAGCTTTCTTAACGGGACCGCCCAGCTCTGCATCTTTCACTTGTGAATATCGTGGGCAGTGCCGACACGTCCGGGATTCTGCAGGGTGGGCATCGCCCATCTACGTCAATACTGTCGTCCGCTCGACGCTCATTCGTCCCGGAAATACAATGGAGGCCCACCCTTATTCCTGTTGGAGCTTCCTCCCATGTTTCGCCTGCCTGCACTGCTGCTGTTAAGTTGCGTTACCACTGTCGCTCAGGACGTTACATTTGTTGATCGTACTGAGGAATTGAAAATCGCTCCTGCAAACGGAGCGGCCTGCTGGGCTGATCTCAATAACGACGGCTGGTCTGATCTGGTCGCAGGTTCCATCTGGAAGAACAACGAAGGACAGTCCTTTACGAAAGTTGGTGATGTCGGCGCCTGTGTGGCAGCTGACTTTGACAACGATGGTCGTGTCGACCTGTTTTCATGGTCAGGGTTGAAGCTCCTTCGCAATGAAGGTGATTTTCAGTTCAAGGCGGTTGAGCTTCCGGAGCTGCCGAAGACAGTCTCTCGGGGAGCCTGCTGGGGCGACTTTAACCGCGACGGGTTCGTTGACCTGTTGATCGGTGGTTACGAAGACTGGAATGCCGGAATCACATGGCCATTCATTGTGCTGCTCAATAACAAGGGAGAGTCTTTTTCAATTGCGACGACCGAAAGCCGCCTTCGAACTCGTGGGGTGACAGCCTGCGACTTTGATCGGGACGGTGACACTGACGTCTATCTTTCCAACTATCGGCTACAGCCGAATCAGCTGTTTGTCAGTGACGGAAAAGGTGGCTTCGAAGATCAGGCAAAACTGCGGAACGCGCTGGCAACTTCTCTCGGATTCGGAGGAGGACATTCAATCGGGTCAGCGTGGGGAGACTTCAACAGTGACGGCCACATTGATCTGTTTGCGGGTAACTTTGCTCACCAGGACGGCCGAAGCGATCAGCCGAAGTCACGATTCCTGCAGAACATGGGACCCGACAAAGAGTATCGGTTCGAGGACCGGGGTCCTGGTGGGGTGCATTATCAGGAGTCGTATGCAACGCCTGCTGCCGGCGATTACGACAACGATGGGAACCTCGACGTGTTCTTCACAACTGTGTACGGAGTCGCTTCATTTGGTCGGAAGAACAACCCTGTTCTCTTTCGTGGTCAGGGCGACTTCACAGTGACTAATGCAAACGCGTCCGCAAAAATTCCGGCGTTGCCTCCGACGTATCAGGCGGCATGGGTCGACTACGACAACGACGGAGACCTTGACCTGACTTCGGCAGGCAAACTCTTCGAGAATCAGGGCACCGCTCACAGTTGGTTACGAGTCAGACTTCGTGGAGATGGAACGAAGGTCAACAGAAGTGCTATTGGCGCGCAGGTTCGTATCGCGGCAGGCAACAATACTCACACAAGGCAGGTCGAAGCCGGAACAGGCGAAGGCAATCAGAATGACCTGACGCTTCATTTCGGATTAGGCGACCACAGGGATCCAGTATCCCTCGAGGTCTTCTGGACGGACGGCACAGTGCAGACCGTAGCCGGCGTTGCAGTCGAGACGACTGTCGAAGTGGCGTACGATAAGAACCAGTGATCTGTTTCTGTCTTGCTGAGGAGACGACTTCATCAGAAGTCCCGCATGGATGGAATGAACCACTCATTGTTTTAGCTGGGAGATAACCGGTGAATCAGGTGCCGACCTCAACACGTCGAAGTTTCCTTGCCGCGTCAGGCGCCGCACTGGCTGGAGTGACTGGTGCATCCGCCGCAACACCCTCTCGACGACCTCGAGTCGCCGCCGTCTATACGGTTTGTACACATCGGTCGCATGCCAATGTGATTCTTGAGAACTTTCTTGAGTCCTACCCCTTCAACGGGAAGCAGACTGATCCAGGGGTGGATCTCGTTTCATTGTATTCTGACCAGCAGCCCGCCGGCGATATGACGCCGAGTATCGTAAAGGGCTACGGGATTCCGCACTACGACACGATCAGGGAAGCGCTTTGCTGCGGAGGAGACAAACTTGCCGTTGATGCAGTGCTGTCGATCGGAGAGCACGGTTCGTATCCCCGCAATGAACTTGGTCAGGTTCAGTATCCTCGGAAACGTTTCTGGGATGCGATCGTCGCTGTCATGAAGGATTCAGACCGCTTCGTGCCGGTCTTTAACGATAAGCATCTGTCGTTTGACTGGGATGAAGCGAAGGCGATGTATCAGCAGTCGCAGGAACTTGGAATCCCTCTGCTTGCGGGCAGCAGTGTGCCTCTCGCGCAGCGGCGGCCGGAGCTTGAGTTGCCTGTAGGTTCAGAATTCTCAGAAGCTGTGTCTATCCATGGTGGGCCGGTCGAGTCTTATGACTTTCATGGGCTGGAGGTGCTGCAGTCCATTGTGGAGGCGCGTCGCGGGCATGAAACCGGGTTGGCGAGTGTCGAATTTCTTTCCGGCGCAGACGTTTGGAAGGCGGCCGATGAAGGGCGGTGGTCGGAAGAACTCGCGCAATCAGCAATAGCACGCGAATACGGTCGAGCGATCGACATACGCAAGGCTCTTCCGGGTGAAGGTGTCGTTGAACCTCATTGCCTGCTTTTGAATTATCGAGACGGTTTGCAGGCGACGGTACTGAAACTCGGCGCGTCTTCGAAGCGATGGAACGTTGCGTGTCGACTCAAGCGGTCAGCAAAGATTCATTCGACAGCTTACTACGTGGGACCATGGAATAATCGCAATCTGTTCAAAGCGTTATCACATGCAATTCAGCAAACATTCATCCAGCAGAAGGCAGTTTACCCGTCAGAGAGAACACTGTTTGTGACGGGGGTTCTGGAAGCTTCGATGCGGTCACGAAAGGCGAAGCAGGTAATCGAGACTCCTCACCTTGATCTGAGCTACGCCGCTCGGGATTTTTCGGCGATGCGTGAGATGGGAGCATCATGGAAGATCGTAACTGAGGATGTGCCGGAGCCTCAGACGGAGTTTAGCCCGTGGGGCACGGCGAAGGTGCCGGAATAGTGGCTCTTAGTTCTTTGTCTGTAGCACAGACTGCAACGCTTCGATGTCATTCTGCAGAGACCGTGCAAGAGTCAGCGTGAAGCCGTAGCCGACGGCTCCCAGAAGACTGAACACCTGAAGTGGGAATCTGGCATCCGCAGTTTCCTGTGTGGTCAGCAGGATGATGATTCCAGCTGCCGGAACCCCGCCGGCGAGATACAGGGACCAGATAGACTGGCTCCCCAACTGACGCAGTCGTTCCAGCGTGTTCGCGGAGACACGAGTTGCTCGGAGCACACGTGGAAGCAGCGCGCGAATACTGAGCTTTGAGGTCAGGAAGAACGGATACGCGGCGGCCACCAGTCCACAGATGAAGAGTGAAATGAAGAAGTGGGCGTGCCATTTGATCTGCAGACCGTCATCCATGATGAAATGGAGGGTCACGGGATAGGCGATTCCAGCGATGATCCACTCGACAATCCCGACCAGAGTGACGAAGCGACTGACCTGCAGCACACGTGCAAGCGCAGGCTCATCGTCTGCGGAAGGCACTTTCTGCAATGTGCGCCGCACAGGGGAAAAGTAACCAATCGTAATGGCGATCCCGGCGCTGAACGCCACAAGGTTGATGATCGCCACCATCGTAATGAAGCCCTGGCGTGCCTGGTCTGAGCTGAGCGCACCGATGATATTCTGATCGTTGTAAATGGCATTAAAGACAGCTGCCGGGACGTGGGGCCCTACCGCAGTCAACACCAGGAAGAGAACGGGCCAGCTTGCTGCAAGCTGTCGCCATCCCGTCTGACTGCGATAGACGATTTCCGCGACCCGCGGCTGTCGGCAAAGTCGCAGCTCGGCCGCCAGTTCTCCAGCCGTTTGATATCGCTTCTCAGGATCTTCGTTGAGACAGCGTCTAAGAATGTAAACCAGCTGTTGATGGACGGGGGAGTCGACGTCCTGCAGTGGGCGGACGCTCGCCGTTCGTCGGATGCGCACCATCTCGGTCAGAATGTCGGCCGAGCCCCCATTGATGTTCTCCGGGAATGGTCGCTGCCCAAACAACAGTTCCCAGAGCAATACGCCCAGCGAGTAGACATCGGCACGTGCATCAATCTCCGGAGGCGTACGTGGGTGTGCCGGATCGAACGCTTCGAGTTGTTCGGGCGACATGTAGGCAAGGCTTCCCCCGAAATAGGCTGCCGGAGATGACCCATCAAGCTCAGCATTAAAGCTGATGTTAAAGTCGGCCAGTCGTGCTGCTCCGTTAATGTCGAGCAGAACATTGGCCGGCTTGATGTCTCGATGCAGAATGCCACGTCCGTGAGCGTACTGCAACGCATCTGCCAGCTGCGCCCCCACGCGACAGGTTACCTGTTCCCAGGGGAGCGTGTTAAGTTCTGATCCAACCGGCAGAGCATCAGGCGACAACACGCCCGTTCTCTCAATGGCCGCTGAGATACAGTCGATCATAATCTGCCCGCTGAGGCTGCCATTATGAGTGCGTGATTCGCGCACGACTGCCTGCAGGGTTCCGCCGGCACAGAACTGCATGTACAGCAGTCTCAGGTTTTGCTCCTCGAGCCGGACCTGATCATGGACTCGGACAATATTGGGGTGATCCAGCTGCGCCAGTGTCTGTCCTTCCTGTCCGTGGTCGCTCGAAATCTTGAGTGCCACAGTTCGCTGCATCGACTCCTGTCGAGCGAGGAACACACTCCCGAATGCTCCCGTGCCCAGCTGAGACATCAGATAGAAATCACCAATGTGTTCCCCTTCGTGGAATTGTTCAGAAAGCTGTTTGCCACTTGCTGATCTCGATCCCGTCTCTGTTGCATCTAACTGGAAGAGACGTCCGAGTTCAGCGTGCCGCTCCGGAAACCGTTCGAAGCAATCGCTGGCTTTGACAGATTCTCCGGAGGCCAGTCGAACATGGTATTCTTCATAGATCAGTTCAGCCGGCATTCCATCCGGGTGAATTAATTCGGGACACTCTGCCGCGTAGTCCTCCAGTAACAGCCGGGGTAAATCGCCGCCGTACCTGAATTCAAGGTCGACCTTGATCAACTCAATGAGCGTCAGGCGACGCACGTTTGGCGGGCCGCCTGGCAGGTGATCTTTCAGCAACGGGCCAAGGCCATCCGACTCCCATGCTTCGAGGAAGCTGGTGAGATGGACCGTGATCAATTCCCATGGATCGTCGTCAGGACTGTTTCCTGTGCCGGTCAGCTGAGAATCTCCCGTTTGACGTCCCCATAGACATCCGTGAGCCGAAAGTTACGGCCCGCATGCCTGAATGTGAGACGTTCGTGATCGAGTCCCAATGCATAGAGCATGGTTGCGTGCAGGTCGTGCATATGTACCGGGTTCTCGACAGGGCCATATCCAAATTCGTCAGTTGCGCCCCATGTCAGGCCTCCGCGCGCTCCTCCGCCTGCAAGCCAGACGGTGCCAACGGTTGGATGATGATTTCTTCCATGACCATTTTCGGCCATTGGCGTCCGACCAAACTCGCCCCCCCAGACCACCAGTGTGTCTTCGAGTAGTCCACGACGGTCAAGGTCTTCGAGCAGCCCGGCAATCGGCAGATCTGTTTTTGCACATTCAGAGATGCAGCCTTCCTTCACCTTTTGGTGATGGTCCCATGTGTAGTCCGTGGAAACCTGAATGTATCGCGCACCGGCTTCGGCAAACCGGCGGGCCAGCAGGCATTGTCGACCGAAGTTGTCGGTGGGGTCGGAATCGATTCCATAGAGTTCCAGTGTATCCTTCGTTTCGTCCTGAAGGCTCATAACGTGTGGCATTGTGGACTGCATTCGAAACGCCAGTTCATAGCTGTCGATCAATCCTTCAATTCGTGGGTCGGTGACAGTTCGCTGCAGGTGCCGTCGGTTAATCCTCTGAATCAAATCCAGTTGTCGCTTCTGCAGTGTCCGTGGCGTCCGTTGATTGACGAGATTCGAAACAACCGCGTCTTTTACTGGTGTTTCTGCTGACCCAATTGCAGTGCCCTGATGGACGGAGGGAAGAAAAGCGCTGCCGTAGTTCTGGACTCCCCCGTGTCCTCGAGGAGGCGAAATGGTGACGAACGACGGAATATCCTGAGATTCACTTCCGAGTCCGTAACTCACCCATGCACCGACGCTCGGACGCAGCAGACTGGCGGTTCCGGTATGGAGGTTAAGGAGCGCCTCGCCGTGAGCATTTCCTTCGGTGTGGAGGGAACGCACGACACACATTTTGTCTGCATGTCGCGAGAGATTGGGCAGCAGTTCGCTCATCCATACGCCGGAATCCCCATGCTGGCGAAACTGAAACGGAGATCCGAGAAGCCTGCCCAGAGTCGACTTCTTTGCGTTCCCGACTGACTTACCGGAGAGTTCTTCCCCGTCGCGTGCGTTGAGTTGCGGCTTGGGATCGAACAGATCGACGTGGCTGGGGCCGCCCCACATGAACAGAAAGATGATGCGTTTGGCATGTGGTTGCAGGTGAGGCAATCTTGAATCGCCGGCAGCAGCCATGGCAGAGAACGCCACGTGTCCAAATCCGGCAGCACTGGCTGCCAGCATCTGGCGACGAGAATTCGCAGGCTGAAACTGTTGGCACCGCATCTCAAATTCCGTGAGGCATTGAACTCGTCCATGGTACGGAAAACGTGTTCGGGCCGCACGTGTGATTCTGTGGAACTCCTGTCGCGCTGCGCACGAAGGCGCCCTTCGTGGACGAGGTTCTCCAATTTCGCCAGAATTCCCTCCGATTGAACGGACTTCCCTGCGTATGAACAGGGCAGTTCCGCCTCTCCCTTCATTAACGGATGCTCCCATGAATGCTCACGGATACGTTGAACGCTTCGTCAATCTGCTCGATCCGGAAGCGAATACGTTGTTTAACTGTTCTGTTGACGATGCAGTTGAGGCAGTCGGTTCAGGAGATCCGGAACGAGTGAGAGCACTCGATGGGCAGTTTGCTCTCGTGCATCGCAACGGTCACATCGTGCGGATGGCGCGTTCCATCGGCCGACCAATGCGATACTTTCTTGCCAAACAGATCGACGGTCCGTGTCTGGTTGTCGCTGAGAGAATGGATGAGATTCTCGACTGGCTGAAACAGGAGGGGCTCGATGATCAGTTTCATCCGTCCTACACGCGAATGGTCCCCGCTCATTACATCACCGAAATTGCATTGCTCGGATGCCCTGACCCGAATCCCGGTTACACACGTTTCTTCGACCCGCAGCGGAATCGGCTGGGAACTGATCTCGACAGGATTGGCTACGAGTACGTCAGCACGCTCCAGCGCGAGATCGCGGCCTGGATTGATCAGATTCCCGTTCAAGAACCGATCGGCGTTCTGTTCAGCGGAGGAATCGATAGTGGGGCCGTTTTCTGCACGGCTTATGACTGTCTGCTGAAACGTGGTGAGTCACCCGCACGACTGAAGGCATTTACGCTGTCGCTTGATAGTGAAGGGCGAGACGCGGAGCAGGCTCATCGATTTCTCGACGATCTCGGGCTTGGACTGTTCCTTGAAGTAGTGGATGTGCCAGCCGACCAAGTCGACTTTCGTGAAGCGATTGCACTGATAGAGGATTACAAGCCACTTGATGTGCAGTCGGCCACGATGGCAATGACTCTGTGCCGTGAAATTCGCAACAGGTATCCGGCCTGGAAGTATCTGCTGGACGGTGACGGTGGCGATGAGAATATGAAAGACTATCCGATCGAGGAAAATCCTGAGCTCACCATTCGCAGTGTGCTAAACAACCTGATGCTGTATCACGAAGGCTGGGGAGTCGAAGCGATCAAGCATTCTCTGACATACAGCGGTGGCCAGAGTCGTGGTCACGTCCGGTCATGGGCGCCCGTTCGCAGATTCGGATTCAGTGGGCTAAGTCCGTTTGCACTCCCCAACGTCATTGAAGTTTCGGAAGGAATCCCGTTTATCGAACTGACGGACTGGGATCACGGAAAGCTGTATGCCCTCAAGGGCGAGATCACTCGTCGAGGTGTCGAGCAGATCACCGGGTTGACGATGCCCGTCTACGAAAAGCGTCGTTTTCAGCACGGAGCCACTGTTGATGGTTCGTTCGACGAGTTGTTCCCTTCAGAAGAACAGTCGTACCGGGATGTCCTGAGAAGCGTGTTTGATTGATCTGATTCTTGAACGCATCGTCCGTTCTTTCTCTAAGAATCTCATTCAGCGGCAGACCTGACCTTTGGCAGAGTCGCCCGCCTGCTAGACTCCGCATCGCCGGCTGAGAGGCAGTCCGAGAACTGCTTCCGGTGTTTGGGTCTCACTCTTTGTCTGCGGGTTTACAATGCAGAATGTCGTCTTTGACGAACCGTACGAGTTTGTACCTCCGTACCGCGGACGATTCTGGTCATGGCTAATTGGTCGATTTCTACCGTATCTCCTGCGCAGCAGATATGGGATCGTCAGTTGGAAGACTCATGGAATCGAGCGACTGCAGGAGTGCCTGAAGAACGACGACGGCATCATCGTCTGCCCCAACCACAGTAGTATTTCTGACCCAATGATGTGCGGCGTGCTGACGGTGGAAGCGCCGTGTCATATTCACGCCATGGCCAGCTGGCACGTGTTTAAGCAGCACTGGCTGGAGACGTGGGTGTCACAAAAAGCCGGAGCCTTCAGCGTTTACCGCGAGGGAATGGACCGGAAAGCGCTTGATACGGCGGTGGAGATTGTCAGTGGGGCTGAACGGCCACTGATCATTTTTCCTGAAGGCGTCATTTCCGCAGCGAACGATCGTTTGTTATCGCTGATGGACGGAACGGCATTCATCGCCCGCCGAGCGGCAAAGATGCGAGCAAAGTCTCATCCGGATTCACGCGTCGTTCTGTTGCCGATGGTTTACCGCTATGAGCACCAGGAACCGGCCGAGAAGAATCTCACCCCTATTATTGACCGACTCGAAAAACAGTTTTTCTGGCAGGCACCGGATGGTTGTGACCTGTTGTCGCGGGTCGATCGGCTTCGAGCCGCCATTCAGAGTGCTCGTGAAGTTCAGTTCGACGGAAAGACGTCAACCGGCGATGTTGAGTCCAGAATGCAGGCTCTGATCGAGCGCATTCTGAATACTCATGAAACCGAATGGCTCGGTGGTCCGCGGTCCGGTGATGTAATTGGACGCGTCAAAGACTTACGGACAGAAATTCTGTCTGATATGACGTCTGGTGAAGCGATGGGTGATGCTGAACGCGCCCGCCGCTGGAGACACCTTGCAGATGTGTATTACTGTCAGTGCATGTCCCTCCATGTGCCAGGATATCTTGATCCTGCACGGGCCGGTGATCGCCTGAATCATCGCCTCTATGAGACTGTAGCTCGCATCGAAGAAGAGCTGACAGATACTCATACAGTTTTCCAGGATCTTCACGTCGATGTACACATTGGTGAACCTATTGAAGTCGACCCGAAGGCTGGTCGTAGTCGCGGTGATGACCCCATGATGGCAGAGCTGCGAAGCCGAATGGTCGCGCTGCTTGGAATTGATGATTGCTGGGTTCCGAATCCCGTTCAATCGCTGAATAATCAGGCGTGAGGGGTGCCGTTGGCCTCTTCGGCCGGTGCCGCGTTTTTCGGATTTGCCGGTCTAGGTTTCTTCCAGGGAATCGCCTTCGTCACTGCTCAGGGAGTCCATCACCATCAGTGGGTCGAAGTAGGCCCAGACTGGCAGTTGACTGCGACGCCCAAATGCCAGCATTCCAGTTCACCACTTCGCAGTCACTCTCTGCTTAAACGCGACGGATAAACTCCACAGCCTCTGCTTCGGTTGCAACTGAGATGTCCAGGTTACTCTGAGTCCGGTAACCGGTTTGTGTCTGCAGTTGCACCTCGTCACCGTCTCGTTCGAATTTCTTCGACTGAAAGACAGGCAGGGCATAAATGAAGTCCTCGATGACCCGGTCTCCCGCGACATTCATTCGACTTAGAACTACCAGCGAAGCTGCCGCCGCCCTGAGCATACGTGACAGGTGAGAGAAAACACAGACATGCGGCAGAGGTGAACGGTACCCTGAGCATCGGAGGCCCCTTTTTAGGGAGAGTTAAAGGTGGAGTGCCGTCCATACAGGCGAGAGTCGGCCTGGTCATTACAATAACGCTGTGCGATCAACTGCATCCAGCAGATTTCGGAGGCTCAGCTGTCTGGTTCCGGATCTGCTCTACGCCCACAAATTTTACCTGGACAGAATTCCTCTGACTCATGATCATCGATTCGCATCAGCACTTCTGGCATCTCGAGCAGCCATTCGACTATGAGTGGCTGAAGACCAACGCTCATCAACCTATTTGTCGCAGCTATCTTCCGGCGGATCTGGCACCTCACCTGCAGGAATGTGGAATTCAGCATTCCGTTTTTGTTCAGACTCAGCACAACGTAGAGGAGAATCGCTGGGTCCTTGGTCTGGCGGAACAGCACGACTTCATCGCGGGGGTCGTTGGCTGGGTTGATCTTGCATCGGAAGAGTGTGAAGCACAGCTGGCCGAGTTTCAGGAACATCCGAAATTCGTTGGGATTCGTCACGTTATTCAGGATGAGCCTGATGAGGACCACATTTTGCGTCCGGAGTTTCTGCGGGGACTCAAGGTGCTCCAGAAGCACGGCGTGCCGTATGACCTGCTGTTCTACACGCAGCACCTGCGACATGCGGTGACTCTGGGGAGAGAACTTCCGGAGCTGCCAATGGTGATTGACCATCTCTCGAAACCGAAGATTGCAGCCGGCACGATGGCACCGTGGGCGGATGAGATCAAGGCTGCAGCTCAGTGCCCAAATATCTTTTGTAAGCTCAGTGGAATGGTGACTGAAGCAGACTGGCAGGGTTGGAAGCCGGATGACCTGCGACCGTACGTGGAGACGGCTCTTGAAGCCTTTGGTCCGGAACGATGCATGTACGGGAGTGACTGGCCCGTTTGTGAACTTGCCGGAACTTACGAACAGGTCTTTCAGTCGCTGGACGAGCTGTTGTCCGGGCTGAGTGATTCCGAACGTCAGCAGATCTTTGCCGGGACTGCTCGGCAGTTTTATTCATTGCAGGTCTGATCGGCGAATTCTTCATGAGCGAGACTGCAACAGACTCCAGTTCTGATGACGAGGCTGCACCGCGAGGCGGCCTGATGCCGTGGCTGCGTCTGATGCGTTTGCCAACGGTGTTTACAGCACTCACCAATATTCTGTGTGGATACTTTGTCAGCACTGATTCAAGAGCACTTCCAGACGTCTTTGGCCAGACGGAATTCTGGCTGCTGCTGGTGAGTAGCGCCCTGCTCTATCTGGGCGGCATGGTCCTGAACGATGTGTTCGACTACGAGCTGGATTGTCAGGAACGGCCCGAACGTCCCCTGCCATCGGGACAGATTCCTTTGAGATCCGCCGCCACTCTGGGGTGGCTGATGATGGTCGGCGGGCTGGGAAGCGCATTTGCCGCCGGACTTGTTTCCGGGACCGGGTACTCTTCGTTTCTCATCGCGGTGGTACTCGCTGCACTTGTGTGGTTTTACGACTCCACTCTCAAAAGCACTCCCTTCAGTCCGTTTGGCATGGCCGGATGTCGGTTTCTGAACATCATGCTGGGCGCTTCCTGCTGTGGCGACTGGGAGACCGTCTGGGGCGGGCCCCAGGTTATGATTGCCGGAGCAATGTTTGTGTATATTCTCGGCGTGACCTGGTTCGCACGTAACGAGACGGGAACTGCTTCCTTGTGGCAGTTGATTGTTTCCGTGTTAATGGTGCTTTCTGCGATTGGTCTCAATGCCTGGCTTTGCCACCGAACGGATCCCGGCAACAGATCCCCAGCGATGGGAGCAATGCTGGCGTTGGCCCTGGTTGCTGCCAACATTGTACGAGCCTCAATTCGAGCCATCAGCTCGGGGGAATCAATCCGACTGCAGAAACATGTCGGCTTCATGCTGCTTAACATCATCTTCATTGATGCAGCGATGACGTTCTGCGTGACTGGCAGCAGCAGTTTTGCTTTTCTGGCTGTAGCGCCTGTCGTGCCGGCAATTCTACTAAAGAAGATAATTCCGCTGTCCTGAGACAACGAGGTGCTTATGTTGATTAAATCTTTGCTGATCGTGTTCTGTGTGAGTCCTCTGACTTCCACTCTTGCTGAAGAGAGGATCTACGTATGGCCCAAACACGCCCCCGGAGAGACTTCTCTGGCGGAAGGTGAGTTGCAGCCATTTCGCTCGAACGAAAAACCGCCGGTGGAACGCGTTGAGAAGATCCGCCGCCCGGTACTCAATGTCTACCCGGCAAGTCAGCCAAACGGTACAGCTATTCTTGCGATCCCGGGCGGAGGATTCGGCAAAGTGGTCCCGAATAAGGAAGGATCTGAAGCAGCAAAATGGCTGAACGAGCTCGGCATCACTCTGTTTGTTCTGAAGTATCGAACCAGTGAAGTGACACCGGATGGGGAGCCACTCTGGAAACGTCCATTACAGGATGCTCAACGATCGTTGCGAATCATTCGCGCGCGTGCGACGGAATGGAGTATCAATCCCGATCGAATTGGCGTGCTTGGTTTCTCTGCCGGAGGACAGGTTGGGGCAGTGCTGCATACTGCGGAAGAGAATGCTGCCTATGAATCCCAGGATGTTATCGATCAACATTCGTGCAAACCGAACTTCTCCCTGTTGATCTATCCCTGGAAGATTCTGGATGGCAACTCAGAACTGATTGCCCCCATTCAGGTGCAGCGTACGACTCCTCCTGCGTTTCTCGTTCATACTCATGATGATCGCTCTTCGTCAGTCGGCAGTGTCTTGATCTATGCCCAGCTTCGAAAGCTCGGTATTCCGGCAGAGCTTCACGTGTACCAGAATGGTGGCCATGGCTATGGAATGCGCGCAGTTCCGGGTTCTGACGTCGGTTCATGGCCCGAGCGGGCCACGACGTGGCTGCGTCTGAATCGATGGGCAGATCGAGCTGATGATTGAGTCGCTTCCGATCGCGAGCACCATCAGGACTCAAAGGCTACAGACGATTTCGTCGGATTGATCTGCTGGATCGCCATGCGTCGAGCGATTCGTGTGACTGCCGGAAGCTGCTGACGGCCTGCCATCGCAGTTTCTGTATTGCGGGTTGCCGCGGAGACGGATGACGCTTCACGGATGCGAGATCGGAGTTCCCGATCTCGCACTGCTCTGCTTTCAAGAGTCCGCTGAAGGACACGCATCACGTGTCGCAGATTCCTGTGGTTCCCTGGCTCAAATGTTCGTGGGACACGTGGTTGGTGGTGCATTCCTGATGTTCCTCCAGCGCAACCACCGAACGCGGAGTCGAAGACATTCTTCAGCTCCATGATGCCCCGGCTGATTCTATTTCGTTACGCTGCTACAGAGGCAATCGCGTAGCGGACAAAGTTCCGGACCTGATTTTTCACTTACTCGTCCAGAAAGATGGAATCCGCCCCCGAAATCCGGATGCTTCGATTCTGTGGAGGGGAGGGATTTCTCCATGATGTTGGATTCCGGCAACGGGGGCGGAATGGCAAAGTTTACCTGCACTTAGATGAAACACAGACGAAATTCGGCCGGTGACGTCTCCTGGTTCTGGAGACAACGAAGAACGTGGAGAACCAATGCGACCCGGTAAGAAAGCTGCGCTGTTTCAAGTGACATTGACGGCCAGTGCGCTGACTCAGATTCTGGCTGCTCTGTCATGTTTCCTGGGAGCGTTCGTTCTCCCGTGGACATTTCCTGTTTTTCAGGGGCTGTCAACAGTCGTCCTGGTGTTGCTTGGCTGCCTGATGCTGGCGATGGGACTGGCCAATCTTCTGCTGGGCCGGCATGTGACCCGGTTGATGGCACGTGTCGGCAAGCGGTCTCGCGTTGTGATTCCCAGAGAAGGTGTCGGTTATCTGGCCATTATGCTCGCGCTGGCAGTGGGGGCGATGCTGGGACAGAAGAACACACCTTTGCTGGTGTTTGGCATGATGGCTGGGCCGTTTATTCTGAACGGATGGGTTGTCTACAGCATGCTGAAGAAGGTGTCGGTGTCTCGCACGATTCCATCGAGGGCTGCAGCCGGGCAGGCAGTGAACGTTCAGGTTTCGGTCCGAAACGACAAGTTGCTGTTGGCCTCTCATCTGCTGGAAGTTAAGGATCAGATTAACAGCAGTGATGCGGACGAAGCAGAAGCACGTGTCACGTTTGTACGTGTGCCTCCGCGTGCAGAGAGAGTGTCCCGCTATCAGATTCGGTTTTCTCGAAGGGGACGGTATACGTTTGGTCCGGCCCGCGTCAGTTCACGGTTCCCCATGGGGATCGGTGAACGGGGGCAACTGCTGTCCGAGACGAACGAATTAATCGTGCATCCATCCACCGGTCGTTTGCTGCCGGCATGGAAGCAGCAGCAGCGTGAACTTGCTGAGGCCAGTCGGACTTCGCGAATTCAGGCAGGCGTCTTTGATGATGAATTTCATCGAATTCGCGAATACCGGGATGATGACAATCCACGATCCATTCACTGGAGGAGCACGGCACGACGCGGCATTTTGATGACGCGCGAGTATCATCAGAATCGAAGAGCCGATTCGTTTGTATTGCTGCATCTGCCGGATGATTCCGGTTGGCTCGAAGAAGACTCTGAAGCAGCGATCAGCGTGGCCGCAACGATGTGTGTCGATCAGACTCGGGCGGTAGGTGGAAACATGTTTCTGCTTGGCATCGCAGGCAGAGAGACAGAGTTGATCTCCAGTCGTATTCCTGGTGCCTTTCGTGAAGCGGCATTGGACGGACTTGCCACCTGCCAGAGATCATCGAATGCTGACCTTGGCACATTTCTTGAGCGAGTCCTCAGTGAGCTTGATCTTTCGGATGATCGGATCATTCTGATTACTCCTGAACCGGAATCTGCGCGACGTGTTCTGCACGATCTGGCGGGTGCTCATCCGAGTGACTATGCCGACCTCCAATCAAAGTTTGACATTCTTGAGGCGCACCGCTCAGCACTGTCACGCGTGTGTACACTGCCGGACGATCAGCGTTTACCCGAGCTGCAGGAGGTGGTCGCATGACTTCCTCGACTGCTCAGGTTCGACGTGCGTTTGAACGCAGTGTGTTCGTGATGACTTCTGCTGCGGCCATTGTCCTCGCTGTTGCCGAGGGCACATGGTTTCCGGCCGCAATTACGCCGGGCGTTGCGGCACTTGCGTGGTTCTTTGTTGACCACACACGCAGGGTTCGACTGGGCGTCCGCGGGGCCAACATTCTTGGTGTCATCGCCTTTCTGATCATGGCATACGAATTCACGGGCGGGACGCTGCTGGACAAGGTGTTTGCCGGTGCTCACCTGCTGACATGGATGACATGGATCGTACTGTTCATCCCCAAAGGGATCCGTCAGTACTGGTGGTTAGTCGTGCTGGCTGTGCTGCAGATCAGTCTGGCGGCCGTGTTGACGGATTCCCCGGTCTTCGGTGTGTCTCTGGCCATCATGCTGCTGATCATGATCTGGACGCTCTCGATCTTCACGCTCTATCGGATCCAGCTTCGAACAGGCAGTCAGGCCGGGGATGTTGAAGATACGTTGAACCTGACTCAGGCCGAAAACAGTGGCATGCAGGTGCGAAACGGCATTCAGATTGATTCAGATGAGCCCTGGATCGGCTGGCGGATTCGTGGCATCACAGCGTTTTCGTTCGTGTGTTCACTTGTGATCGGCACGATTGCCTTTCTTGTTTTTCCGAGATTGTGGGTGGATCAGCAATTCACAGTCATGGCTGAACTGCAGCGGGCGCTTCCCAAACAGACCGGGTTCACAGATGAGGTGCAGTTGGGAGACCTCGGGCAGATTATGCAGTCTGATATCCGTGTGTTGCAGATCAAAATACGAAGTCGTCGAGGCAAAGAGGTAGCTCCTGACGAGTTCTGTGCTGCCATGAAGATGGATGAGTTGCTTTTGCGAGGGACAACTCTGAGTCAGTACCGGGAAGGAAGATGGCGCAATGGTGCGCGGGTTCGCCAGGGGCCGGGAGACAACGAACACACGATTCACCCCTATCAGGGCCATTTTCGCGTTGAGCTCATTCATGAGCCTCCCGTTGGCCAGTATCTGTTCGCGCCCTCTCCGGCAACTGGCTTTCGCGTGAAGAGCCACGAAGGTGTGATAGCCCGCCGACATCTTTCCTATGCTTACATTTACAAGCTGAAGCACGATAAGGCGCGATCAGAACAGATTACCACGATTGTGGAGTGCAGCCCGCAGCGGCAGTCACAACTCGAGTTCCATACACCGCGGATGGCGGGAGCTCACAGCCTTGAGGTCAACGATGCACAACTTGTGTGTATCACGAGGAACCTTCGGGAAGACCTGCCGCAACTCTATGAACTGGCGCAGAATCTGTCTGAGAATGGCACACTGGAAACGCCGGAACTGGCGCATCGGATTTATGCCCATCTGATGTCTGAAGACTTCAGCTACACGTTGAACGCCGGTCTCGATAATCCTTCCGCTGATCCACTGGAAGACTTTCTGTTCAGCCGAAAGAAGGGGCACTGTGAATACTTTGCCTCAGCGGCGACTCTGCTTTTTCAGGCGTCCGGGGTGCCCGCCCGCATGGTCACCGGCTACAAGGGATGTGAATTGAATACTTTCTCGGAGGAATGGGAAGTTCGTCAGAACAATGCACATTCATGGGTCGAGTTTCTGCATCAGAATCGGTGGTATACGCTCGATCCCACTCCGGCGTCGCGAGCGGACGAAGAAGAAGCTGAGACGGCAATTGACTGGTGGATGGACCTCGCAGCGACAATGCGGGATGGGTGGTTCTCAGTTGTCCAGTCGATGACCCTGCAGCGACAGGAGGAATTGGTTCGCCCATTCATCCAGTCCGCGCAGCGGTGGTATCAGCGAGCACAGCGTCGCGGAGTGCTGGTTACAATTCGGGAGTTCTTTTCTGAGGTTGTGATGCACCCGGAAAAGTGGGTCAGCTGGAAGACCGGAATGTTTACGTTCGTGCTTTTGCTGATTCCCGCGCTTGTGATGAGGCAGCGACCGGACCGAGCATTGCTTTCAGTTCTGCGAGGTATGTTCGGATTCCTGCGCCGCAACAAGCTTCCTGAAGAGTCTGTGATTGCGCTCTATCGACAATATGTTGAAAAGTGCCGTCGGCACGGGCTCGCGTTTGCAGAAGGGCATACGGCGCTCGAAAGTGCGGGCGTGGTGGCGACTCACTTCTTTGAACCTCTGCACTCAGCGGAGTCCGGTCAGCTGCCGTATCAGATCGCACAAACATTCAACCTGCTTCGATTTGGCAGCCGGAACCTGACGGAAGATTCTGTCCGCCGAATGCAGCAGGACGTGACTCGCTTCGTACAGATTGTAGATGGCAGACTGCGTGGCGATGATTCGGCAAAAGCCACTTCCTCCGCGAGCACAGCGCAGAATCTGCCGAACTGATGGCTGTCCCCAAAAGTGTCTCTTTCCAGGTCGCGCGAATCGCAGACAGGCAGTGGAGTCCACTCTGGACCGCTGCATCAGGTGAGCGGTAGAGTCTCTGCCCCTCTCTTTCAGACACTGCCGAAGGAACGTGCCGTGAACTGTCTGCACCGCATTCCCACCTTGCTCATTCTGCTGCTGGCTCTGTGCTCAACTGTGTTTGCAGAAGTTGAAGCCGTTCGCGGCAAACGGTACCGCCTGACGAAGCGACATGGTCCATGGATGATCATGGTTGCTGATATTCGGGATGTCCCACCAGAGCAGCGAAAAGACGGCGGAATGACGGCACTGCAGGCCGCCGACGAAATCGTCTATGAACTGCGCAAGATGGGCGTCCCCGCGTACACCTATGTGCAGGATGTCCGTTTTGGTTCAGTGCCATCGCTGAAGGATACTCAGGGAATCAAACAGGCGCGTTACGTCGCGCAACATGAGTCGCTCGCCGTGCTGGCTGGAAATTTTGAATCACCGGACGATCACAATGCCAAGCTGATCCTGCAGTTTCTAAAGACGAGCTTCAAGCCAAAGTTTCTGGAGAAGGAGACCAGCGGCGCGATCCTCAGAGGCACACCAGGCCGGCCGAGCCCCTTCAATCGGGCTCAGATGACCATCAATCCAATGCGGTCCAGCACGGAAGTTCGCAACGCCAAAGTGGATCCACTGATTAAGCAGTTGAATTCCCATGTCGAATACGGCCTGGCAAAGAATCCAGGCAAATACTCGCTGAGAGTTGCGACCTTCAAGGGAGCCTCCGTCACGTTGTTGAACGGCCAGTCACAGGACAAGGTCCGCCAGTCTTTTAACAAGGTCTTCGGAAAGAATCTCGACAGTGCCGGCACACACGCATGGGAACTGACTCAGGCGTTGCGCAAAGCCAAGTCACTGGGTTACGACCAGAATTATGAAGCATGGGTGTTTCACGATCGCTATGAGTCGTACGTGACTATTGGTTCCTTTGAGAGTCGTAGTGACCCGCGAATCGCGGTCCTGGCCAAAATGTTTGCGGCCAAGAACCACCGCATGAATGGCAAAGAAGTGATGTCAGCGGAAGCGTTCTCAATCCCCAAACGCCCGCGTCCTGGAACCCGTCCTGACAAGTACTGGATGTTCGACATCACACCGAAGCTGGTTGCCATTCCACGCATCAGATAGAGCCGGCTACAACTGGCCGCGTTCCCATGGCCCGGTGATTGCAAATGTAATGCCGGGCGTCTGGATGTTCACGAAGAACCATGTGCCTGTGGAATCAAAGGTCGCTCCGGCCCACTCCTGTGCGCGGAAGTCGCCCTTGAAGGAGTGGCGTTCTTCATTGAGCTGCACGTTGTTTGCCGCAAACAGAAACAGCTGTCCGTTAGGTGTCAGACAATGGATGCGCTGTGGCAGGTAACTACCGTCTTCACAAAGAACGATCCCTCCCCGAGGGCTGACGCACATGTTGTCCGGACAATCCAGGATTTCTTTTCCGGGGGACTCATAGATGAGTGTGAGAGTTTGTTCGGCAGGCTCAAACTGCCAGATCTGTCCGGTTCCCGCATCGCCTCCGGTGGTGGCATCCAGGTAAATGATGCCGTGGGAGTACCAGCAACCTTCCAGTCGGGCAAACGTGGATCCTCCTGCTGCCAGTCCCTGTTTGTAAACTCCCAGTTCATCACCATTTGGATGCGTTTCGGTTTTTGAATCGGGAGAGTGCGGACGTTCCGGGTCTTCAATGTCTACCCAGGAAACATCAAATGTCTGCCCAATCTTCAGACCCTTTCTCAGGTCCGACTGGCCGGCCGCTTTCAGCATTTGCAGACGACCACCCTTGGCGAGTTTGCCGGGTTGATGAGGAATGAAACGATAGAATCCGGCCGTTTCACGGTCTTCAGTTTCATACACGATTCCCGATTCAGGATCGACGGCAACGGCTTCGTGAACGAAACGTCCCATGTCTTTGAGCGGCACAGGTGCCTCTTTTCCGTCCGGCCTGACTTCGAAAATCCAACCGTGATCCTTTTGGAGCGGAAGCGGTTTCCTGTCGCTGATGGATGCGGGGCCAAAGACTGTCTCTTCACAGGTGAGCCATGACCCCCATGGCGTAGTTCCGCCCGCACAGTTGCGGACTGAGCCGGCGAAGACTGGGCGTGCACTTACCCACTTCTCAGTCTGCGGATTGAACGTCACAGCCGTGCAGCCTCCTGCGCCCTCCGGGTCCCAGTAGTCCTGTTCAGGTGCGAAACGCTGAGCGGCGAGAGTGCGTTCGTGATTGCGAATCAGCGTGATTGCAGTGGGAGATTCACGAACGATTCCCATTCCGTCATGTGACCCTGGTGTGGGCAGACCGTTGTCCATCCTGCTCTGCGTCCAGCCGAAGGACACATAGCGAAATCCTTCGGGCAATTTGAGGAGTGGCAGGCCCGTGGATTCGTCTTTGACAGGCCTCAGTGGTCCATATCCCGATGCACCGACTGGCTGGGCCGCGCCGTGAGCAAAAAGTCCGAATGCTGCCGCCAGTCCGGCTCCTCCGGCCTGGGCCAGAAATCCGCGGCGGACCTGTTTTTGTGAAGAAGACACGTGGTTTTGCATCTGTCTTTGGTGAGTAAGAATGCTGTTGAGACTTAGCTGGAACAAGTCCTGAAATCGATTCTGCGAATCGCAGACGCGGCAAAAGTTGTATTGGCGGAGCAACTCGGATCGGTTTTCGAATGGCCTCCAGCTTCCCGAAGCCCTACAGGATACACGAATCCATTCTCGTATGCGCAAAGTACAGGCACGATGTTGTCCTGGTCATCGTGACTGACCACAATAGGTGAAGAACGCTTACCTAATCATTAACGCCAAGTGAAATTATGAAATCGTTTCTGACGTGTCTGTGCCTGCTGACCATTCTGTCGCACGCGACTGCTGAAGACATCCCAGGCGTGGTCAAAGAAAAACCCGCTATCGGGCGATTTGTCAAAATCGATGCCGGTTACATGGTGCCGTACGACATCACGATCCCCGGAACTCAGGTGAAGTTTCGCATGGAGCCAATTCCTGGCGGGGAATTCGTCATGGGCAGCCCCAATGGGGAATCTGGCCGCGATGAGCTCGAAGGTCCTCAGCGAAAATTCAAGGTTGATCCCTTTTGGATGGCACGCACCGAAGTGACGTGGGGCGAATACAAGGTGTTTATGGGACTGTACGAAGCATTTAAGAGCTTCGAGGTAAAACAGATTCGCAAGGTGACTGAAGAGAACGAAGTGGACGCAGTCACGGCTCCTACAAAACTGTATGAAGCCGAATTCACATTTGAGTTCGGTGAAGATGATCAACAGCCAGCGGTTACGATCACACAGTATTCGGCCAAGCAGTACACCAAGTGGATGTCTGCCATCACCGGCAGCCAGTTTCGTCTGCCCACGGAAGCTGAATGGGAATATGCCTGTCGGGCAGGTTCACAGACTGCCTATCACTTCGGGGACGATCCGGAAAAGCTCGTCGACTACGCATGGTTTACCGGCAACACGGACGAAGACGGCACTCGCAAAGTTGCTCAAAAGAAACCGAATCCGTGGGGCCTTTTCGACATGCATGGTAACGCCGCGGAATGGGTGCTTGACGGCCTTGCTGAATATCAGCCAGGTGACGTTGCCCTGAATGCATCCCGGGACTGGTTGAGTATCAAGGATCTTGACCCACGCATCGTTCGCGGTGGCAGTTGGGAGTTTGATGCGAACGCATGTCGCAGTGCAGCACGACTTGGATCAGACCATGAAGCCTGGCGTGAGTACGACCCGAACCTTCCGAAAAGCCCATGGTGGCTGACGACGGACCCTGCTCGCGGAATCGGCTTCCGAATCATGCGTCCGCTCAAAAAAGTGTCCCGGAAAGATATGGAAGTCTTCTGGAAGATCGACAACGAAGACACCATGTATGACGTTCAGGATCGCCTGACAGAGGGGCGTGGAGTCCGCGGTCTGGTCGACAAAACACTTCCGGCTGCGGTAAAGGCACTTGAAGACGAGTAATCCGCCGCATGGGCCGAAAGGAATTCAAACGCTACCAGATGGTGCTCGATCTTCAGCAGATTGAGATTCCGGAGGTACGCCTTCCCGACGGCTATCACTGGGTGCCATGGCGTTCTTTTCTCAACGAACGTCATGCTCAGGTGAAATGGCGATCGTTCCGAGATGACCTCGACGGTCAGGTTTTTGAATGCCTGCGAGATGTTGACGGCTGCCGCCGACTGATTTCTGAAATTACTCGTCAGCCAACGTTTTGCGGCGATGCGACATGGCTGCTGTCATTTCAGCAGGACCCCGAATGGCCCTCGCGTGACTGCGGTACGATTCAGGGAATAGAACGATCCGGCGGATTTGGTGCCATCCAGAATGTTGGCATCATCCCGGAACATCGCGGACGGAGTCTCGGTCGGGCCCTGATTTGTAAGTCGCTGGTTGGATTTCAGGAGGCAGGCCTTCCTTTTGCCAGCCTCGAAGTGACGGCCCTGAACTCAGTTGCCGTTGGTCTCTACCGTTCGCTGGGATTTGAAGTCACGCAGGTCCTTTTTCGAGACGCCGAACGGGGCCGTGTTATTGAAGGCAGTCGCCGGGCCCCCGAACCGTCTGAACAGAAGCTGCCCGCACGGTAACTGGCCATAGCGACTCAGGAGAGTTGGGCTCTAATTGGTTTTCACGGTTTGTGGCTGAACTCTGCTACTCACGCCGGACGAGGACTCACGAGTCAGTCGTGCTTCACCTGAACCAGCCTATCCGCCAAAGTCGTCGAAGGCGATGTTCTCTGGTTCCACACCGAGGTCTGCCAGCATGTCCTGGACACACTTTAACATGATTGGTGGACCGCAGATGTAGTACTCGCAGTCTTCCGGCGCCGGGTGTTTGGCGAGGTATTCGTCGTGGAGTACCTGGTGGATGAATCCTGTCAGGCCCGTCCAGTTGTCCTCAGGAAGTGGGTCTGAAAGTGCGATGTGCATTTTGAAGTTGTCGTGCTTCTCTTCCAGTGTCTCGAATTCGTCGAGGTAGAAGAGTTCACGTACCGAACGTCCACCGTACCAGTACGAAACTTTGCAGCCGGTTTCCTGGCTCTTGAACAACTCAAAGATGTGCGAACGCAGAGGCGCCATTCCAGCACCCCCGCCGATGTAGATCTTTTCGGCCGGAGTCTCTTTGATAAAGAACTCTCCGTATGGACCGGAGATCGTAACTTCGTCTCCTGGCTTCAGGTTGAAGATGTACGACGACATCTTGCCGGGGGGGATTCCGGTTGTACGCGGCGGAGGACTGGCGACTCGAACGTTGAGCATGATGATGCCCTTTTCGCCCGGGTAATTTGCCATTGAGTAAGCACGGACAACCTCTTCCGTCACGATGGACTCATTGTCCCACACGTTGAACTTGTCCCAATCCTCGTGGTATTCCTCTTCGATTTCGAAATCTCGGTAGTGAAGGCGATGAGGTGGCGCCTCAATCTGAATGTAGCCGCCCGCCTCGAATCCGACGTCCTCACCTTCCGGCAGTTCCAGTACCAGTTCCTTGATGAAGGTGGCCACGTTGCGGTTGGAGCGAACCTTGCATCGCCATTTCTTGGTTTCAAAGACTTCAGGCGGAACATCAATCTTCATGTCCTGCTTCACAGCAACCTGACAGGACAGACGACAGCCTTCGCGTGCCGCTTTCTTGTTGATGTGAGCTTTTTCCGTGGCGAGGATCTCACCACCTCCGTCCAGGACATTGACTTTGCACTGCGCGCAGGTGCCACCACCGCCACAGGCAGAAGAAACAAAGATTCCCTCGTCAGCCAGTGCACCCAGTAGCTTGCCGCCGGCAGGCACTGAGATTTCTTTCTGGTCATTCACCACAATGGTCACGTTACCGCTGGAGACCAGCTTGCTGCGCGCTGCCAGAATGACGTAGACCAGTGCGGTTACGACGCCGGTGAACGCTGCTACGCCAAGAAAGATTGAAATCGCCATGTCCATGGGAATGAAACCACCAACCTAGAACTTGATGACGGAGAACGTCTGAAAAGCGAGGGCCATCAGGCCAACGGTAATAAAGGTAATGCCGAGGCCACGCAGACCGGCCGGAACATCACTGTACTTCATCTTCTCACGGATTCCCGCAAGGCACACGATGGCCAGTGCCCAGCCGAATCCGGAACTGAAGCCAAAGACACAGCTGCCCACAAAGTCCATCTGTTTTTCGACCATCAGCAGTGTTCCGCCGAGAATCGCACAGTTGACTGTGATCAGTGGCAGGAAGATTCCAAGACTGGAAGCCAGTGCTGGAAAGTACTTGTCCAGTGTCATCTCGAGGATCTGAACCATCGCTGCGATCACGCCGATGTAACAGATGAGACTCACAAAAATGAGGTCCTGACCAGATAGGCTTTCGGAACCCGTCCAGGACAGCGCTCCCGGCTGCAGCAGGAACTGATAAATAAGGTTGTTGACGGGCACCGTAATCGATTGAATGACGATCACTGCGATGCCAAGTCCGAATGCCGTCTTGACGTCTTTCGACACAGCAAGAAACGTGCACATGCCAAGGAACAGTGCCAGAGCAAGGTTCCCCGGGAAGACAGCGTCGACAAAGATATTGACGTAGGTTTCCATGATTTTTCTCGATGGATCCTGAAGGAGACAACAGGACTTATGAAGCGTCTACCTGCTCCGGACGAATGGTTCGAATTCCCCAGATGATCAGTCCAATCAGGAAGAACGCACTGGGAGCAATCAACATGAGTCCGTTCGTTGGGTACCAGCCACCCTCAGTGACGGGTGTCATAATGTTGGTCCCAAAGAGTTTTCCGGATCCGAACAGCTCTCGGCAGAAGCCGACAAGGACCAGGATGAGTCCATACCCGAGGCCGTTACCCAGCCCGTCCAGGAAACTCATGAAAACCCCATTCTTCATGGCGTAGGCTTCTGCTCGCCCCATGACGATGCAGTTGGTAATAATGAGCCCGACAAATACGGACAACTGCCGACTGAGTCCCGGAGCAAATGCCTGCAGAATCTGGTCGACCATGATCACGAGCGACGCAATGATCGTCATCTGGCAGATGATGCGAATCGAACTCGGGATATGAGCACGAATCAGCGACACAGCAGCATTCGAACAACCGGTCACGAGAGTCACTGAGATCGCCATGACGATGGAGGTTTCCATCTTCACAGTCACAGCCAGTGCACTGCACAGTCCAAGGATCTGCAGCGCAATGGGGTTGTTGTTTATGAACGGGTCCGTCAGGACCTTTTTTGGATTATGGTCGTCTGCCATTTCAGTTCTCGTGTCTGGCCGAGGAAATCCGATTGAGTGTGAGTTATGAGCCGTCCGCAATCTGTCGGACGTAGGGACCGAATCCCTTTTTCCCGAGCCAGAACTGCAGCATGTTTGTGACACCATTTGAGGTCAGGGTCGCTCCAGAGATCGCGTCCACCTGAGTGGGGCTGTCCTGAGGAGCGTTCTTTGCGACCTCAACCACGACTTTCCAGTCCTCGTCATAGACCTTCTTGCCGGGCCACTTGTCCTTCCACAGCGGGTTTTCGACTTCACCACCAAGGCCCGGAGTCTCACCATGTTTGTAGTAGGTAATCCCCACGACCGTCACTGATTCCGGTCCGAGCCCGTTTCCAACGTCAACAGCGATGAAGCCGTAGAGGGTGGACCAGAGGCCTCGGCCTCGGATTGGCAGAACAAGTCGAGTCGTCTGAGACTCACCTTCATCGTCGTCATTACTCACTTCGTAGATGATGACGTTCTTCTCAAGTTTCTTCAGGCCGGCTGGATCATCAGCCTGCTCAAGCACGACATGAAGATCCTCGTCTCTCAGCGACTTGGCCCGGTCGTATTTCGGGTCCGAGGCATCTCCATCCATTTCGATGTGATCCTCAAGATCCAGTTTAATCTCACGCACGCGCCCAAAGAGCTTGTTCGCATCCGCTCCATCCCGCCAGATCCCTGCCGCATCAAGAATGCTCTGTTTGCGAAAAAGTTCGCGCTGTTCCGCCTGAATGGGCCTCAGGACCACCGCCAGCACAGAGACCACCATCGAGCAGACAAGACACAGGCCGACTGCGACAAAGACTGTTTTTGAATCAGAGTCACCCGCCATTTCGTGCAACCCTCCGTTTAATGTTCTGGTCAACGACGACGTAGTCGATGACCGGGGCAAAGACGTTGCCGAGCAGAATGGCCAGCATGATTCCTTCCGGGAATGCTGGATTCAGGACACGCACTGTGATTGCCATCATTCCGATCAAGATGCCGTAGACCCACCTTCCTCGATCTGTCATGGCTGCCGACACCGGGTCAGTCGCCATGAACACAAGGCCAAATGCGAGTCCGCCAGTCAGGAGATGCCAGACCGGCCCGATATGAAACATGGCGTTGGTGGAACTGCTGATTCCATGAAGAACGGTTGCCAAACCCATTGAGCCCAGCAGAACGCCGACCATGATTCGCCATGAGCCGACCCCTGTCAGGACAAGGAAGATTGCGCCCAGCAGACAGGCCAGCGTAGATGTTTCACCCATGGAGCCGGGAATGAATCCCAGGAAGGCATCCATCTGTGTCAGGCCGATCCCATCGGTGACTCGTTCAAGGGTACTGACCTTCTGATCGAGATCAGCCGTCAGCTCCTCGGTCTTCACGTTTGCCATTGTGGTCAGCAGAGTTGGACAACTGACACTGTCAGCACTCGGGACCATACCCGCCCAGACTACAGATCCGGTGATCTGAATGGGATAAGCAAAGTACAGGAATGCTCGAGCAGTCAGAGCCGGGTTCAGGAAGTTCTTTCCGGTTCCCCCGAAGACCTCCTTTCCGATCACAACACCAAAGCTGATTCCCAGGGCCACCTGCCAGAGCGGAATGGTGGCCGGAAGCGTGAGTGGAAACAGCATGCCCGTGACCAGAAACCCTTCATTCAGGTCGTGGCCGCGGATGCAGCAGAAGATGACTTCCCACGTGCCCCCCACAATATTTGTGACGAGGAACACCGGAAGGAAGTACAACAGTCCATGGACAAAATTAAACAGAAACGATTCGCCATCGGCCGGTTTCCAGCCCATCGAGTGCACGATGGAGGCACGCCAGCCGAGATCTTCAATCACGGCAGAGGATTCCATACCGCCCTCGACAGCGGCCTGCGCAACAATATGAGTCTGTAGTCCGGTGTTGTAACAGGCCATGAAGATGCAGGGCTGAAGCGCGATCACCACGAAGATCATCATTCGCTTCAGGTCCATGCCGTCACGTATATGTGACGCACCCTTCGTGACCTCACCAGGCGTATACAGAAACGTATCGATCGCCTCATAGATCGGATAGAGCCGCTCAAACTTCCCACCTTTGTGGAAGAGCGGTTCGAGTTGATCGAGTTTATCTCTCAGGAATTTCATTCGGTTCGATCCGTCGCCTGACTGTCAGGGCGAAAAGTCGTATCAGTGATCGGAATCAGCCATCCTGTTCGATCTGGGTCAATCGCTCACGCAGGATGGGCCCGTATTCGTATTTGCCCGGGCACACAAATGTGCAAAGGCCGAGATCTTCTTCGTCCAGTTCAAGGCACCCAAGTGCCTGGGCCTTGTCCGTGTCTCCGGTAATCAAAGCACGCAACAAAAAGGTCGGGATGATGTCGAGCGGCATGACCTGTTCGTACATGCCGATTGGCACCATCGCTCGCTTGCTCCCACCCGCATCCGTTGAAAATGCAAATCGTTTGGCGGTATTCAGAGCCGACGCAAACACGCGGCGAATTGAAAACCGATCAGCACCCGGCGAAAGCCACCCCAGAAAGTCCCGCTGGTCACCTTCTTCAATCAGTGACACCTGCAGATGAAATCGGCCAAGGAAGTTGAGTGGACCATCCGAAACGGCGCGTCCGCTCAGTACACTTCCTGAAATGACTCGCGTCTTCGATTCGCCGATCTGGCCTGCCGTGATGGTTCCGATGTCTGCTCCGCGCCGTGTGCGAATCAGCTGAGGCTTGTTGGCGGCCGGTCCTGCGACGGAGACGACACGCGATGGATTCAGACGGCCTGTCGTAACGAGGTGGCCGATCTCAATCACGTCCTGATAATTGACGGTCCAAACAGTTTTGTTTGGCCCAACCGGGTCAAGCAGATGAATGTGTGTTCCGGAAAGACCTGCCGGGTGAGGTCCCTCGAATTCCTGAGGCGTAATGTCAGGATGTTCGTCACTCGAGAATGGTTCCGCCGGCCGTCGGCAAACGTGTACTTCACCGTCGGTCAGTCGCGTCAGCGCCAGCAGTCCGAAATGAAAGTCACGTTCTCGGTCGTGAATGATCGGCAACGCCTGAGCGGCAAGCGGGTTTGAGTCAATTGCCTGAACAAAAATGGAGTTCGGAACACTGCCGATCTCAGGCGTGCGGCTGTAAGGCCGAGTTCTAAACGCGGTCCACAAACCACTCTGCACCAAAAGGTCCGTCAGGGTGTCGCGGGGGATTGCATCCACTTCGGCAGCTGGGACGTCAAATTCAACCTGGTCGTCGCCGCTGACCTCAATCACCACAGACTGAAACGCACGTCGTTCACCACGATTAACTTCGACCACAGTGCCTGAAGCCGGTGCAGTAAACAACACGCCTTCGGTCTTCTTGTCAGCGAAGACCGGCTGACCAAGTTTTACAGTGTCCCCTTCGCCAACCAGCATGGTTGGTTTCATGCTAATGTAATCAGGGCCGATCAGAGCGACTCGGGTTACATCCGGCCCTTCAACAATCGTCTGATCCGGCTCACCCGTGATGGGAACATCGAGCCCTTTGGTGATGCGGTGCATACAACCGATTCGTACAGAGGAGTTTCTACGGACGTGAAGGGAGAACCTTAGATTCTTCCGCAAACCTGCGACAGATGAGACACAGGCATACGGCATTAGGAGCACCGTGTCTCAGCATTATTTCCCATGGGAACGACCTCCCCTGAGTGCCAGACCGGACGTGCAAACCGACGCTCGCCTTCTCTCACTACCCGCGCGTATCTTAGTTCCAGAGAGACGATTTGGAAGCCTTTTGCGGAGGGCTCAGAATGGCAATCCAATGTCGCCGTGGGTTCCTGCAGGCAGGAATCGGGATTCTCGCTCGTGACCATGGGGGTTGACTGGGCTGCTGCCTCGTTGCCTGAGCCTAATCGGCTCGCGGCGGGCTCCACGGGCTGGCTCCAGTGAAGCTGCGGTGCGACCGCGACGCCGAAGAAATCAGGCCGGATTACGGAGTGCAGCGACAATCTGGCGCTGGGTACACCGCTCGCCATCGGGTGTCGGAACTGGGAACTGTGTGTCGCCGAAGGCCATGGTGGGACCCATCGCGGTACCCTGGACGGCGGGCCGTTGTTTGAGACACTGACGTCTCATTCAATCAGGGAGAGCAGGACATGAGCAACGTTAAAGCGTTCGGTGCAGTCGGTGATGGGCAGACGGACGATACAGATGCCATTCGGCACGCGATTTCTTCGGGGGATGGACGCTTGCGGTTTCCTCGAGGGGACTACCGCATTACGAGCACCCTTGAAATCCCACTGGATGAACACGGCCGAACCAGTATTCATGGCGACGGTACGGCGACTCTGGTGATGTCCGGCGCCGGTCCCGCGATTCGTCTGATCGGCACTCATCAGGGAACCGGCGATCCAGGTTCTGTGACGGATGCCGTCTGGCAGCGTCAGCGAATGCCGTGTGTTCGTGGGCTTGAAGTGAAAGGGGACCATCCGGAAGCAGACGGCATTGAGTTGATTGGAACGATGCAGGCGATCATTGAAGGAGTTCTGATTCGCAGGGTCTGCAACGGGATTCGGCTGACCCAGAGAAACCGAAACGTGGAGATTCTGGACTCCCACGTGTATCACAATACCGGAGTCGGCGTATTACTGCATGATGTCAACCTGCACCAGATCAACATCTGCGGAAACCACATCAGCTACAACCGTCTGGGAGGAATCCGAATTGAACGGTCGGAAGTACGCAACCTTCAGATTACGGGCAATGACATTGAGTACAACAATCACCGCGCGTTCGAAACGGAGCCTGAGCCAACGGCTGAGATATTTATCGACACGACCGCCGAACGCGCCAGCGTGAATGAAGTGACCATTGCGTCCAATACGATCCAGGCGACGGTTTCCCCGGGCGGATGCAACATACGTGTAAATGAAAGGCGAGGAGACGGCAGACCACCAGGGCTGTGGTCGATTACCGGAAACATCATCGGTAACCAGGAAACAAACGTTCACTTGACCGGATGTCACGGATTCGTGATCTCAGGAAACTGCATCTATTCCTGTGCAGCCCTCAATGTCCTGCTGGAGAACTGTACCCAGATCAATCTGACCGGAAACAACTTTCGGCGACACATGGAACAGGCCGGTACCGGTATTCGAATTGCCGGGTCGAAAGACTGCATCTTTTCCGGTTGTCAGTTACAGGACGAGGCGCCAGACGGGCAGTCGAGTGGTGCTCCATTGCTCGAGCTGGAAGAGTGTGAACGTGTGACTGTGCAGGGCGTACAACTGCTGGACGGTGCTCCGTGGGGACTGCGGGTCAGATCATGCAGAGATCTGAACTTCAACGGATGTTACATCGGCGGCAAATTGTATGATCACCCGGCTCGGGGAGCAGCGGCAATCAAGGGGGCAGGACTTCGCAACCTAATGACGGGGACTCACATCCAGGGAAAAACAGACATCGACAATGCTTCCGATTTGCGGATGCATGCCTGCATTGTGGAATAGACCAGGTGCCACGAGACCGTAGCTTCATACAGGTCCGCCGCGTCACAAGGATTGCATGGCTCGACGTCAATTGTCTAATGACAGCTTCATAGCGGAGCGGCGTAAGTCGCCCGGCTTATCGCGCCTACGAGCCGACTGCCGAATTAGTCAGTTCGAACTCGGAAGGTGGTTCCAGCCGAACAGACAAGGTGAGGGCCCTTCATCATTGGGCATAGCGGTCCACGGGTATGGCATGACCGTCGAGCTTGCAGAGTCCTGCGACAGCCGGAATACTTACGTGTGACTGTGCGGCGGCCATCTACGCTCCGCAGGCAGAACGCACGACGGGTTTGCAACTCGTCGCGTATGAAGAAGCGGAAGACAATACGTCTCCCGCTTTGTATGTTCGGGATGAACCAGTCTGGCTGGTCTTGAAAATCACTTGGAACGGTGTCAACTCCGGTTCAGGAGTATTCCAATTCACTGCGAGGCAACCCTTCAGTGAATTGTGCGGTAGGCCTGCAGGCTTTCCGATAACGCTTATGTTCCCTTGATAGCCATCCCGGGTCAATTTGGATTTCGGCGATTCTTCTCCACGTGAAGAGTCACTGAGCACTTGTCTGAATGTCAGTAGACGACATGCGGCCGGCCAGGCTTCGTGTGTAGATGAAGTGGCATTTCTGTCTGCGCATGAAAAAAGCGGGACGCCCAAAAGCGTCCCGCTCCGCTGAAATCAGCAATTCTTCAGTTTTTAGAAGTCGCTTGGAACAGTGTCACCACCGTCAATTGACCCCAGGGCACCCCAGACACCGTACGGGCTTGGGCCACGACTTGGTGAAGCAGCTGAGAGGTTTCCAGTGTCAATACTGTCGCTGATAAAGCGAACAGCACCGTCAGCCAGAACCACCTGAGCACCACCAACGTGGTGGCTTGTTGGGTCGAAGATACCGTCGTGGCAGTCCCAGTTACCCTGAGTCACACTTGGCTTATTCGGTCCCAGAATTGTGGTCATGCCTGTGAAGGTAGGACAACCATCTGTCCAGCGAGTCCCCGCCCAGCGGCGAGTTCCACCGTTGTAGACACCCTGCTGATTGACTCGGGTCAGCGCGACGCTCGCATTGGCTCGATACTGGCTCTGTGGAGTTCCGACTGCGGTGGCTCCCAGACTAACAGTGTTACCATTTCGCTTGGCTACAATTCGCTCACCCATGGCGACTGTGTTTGACGTACCGTCAATGATGTCGGCGAGTTTACGAGCGTAGCTGTTTCCGTTGTTGTGACCACCGAGGAAAACACCTCGGATACCACGACCGCCGTTACCGTTCCACGGTGGGTTGTGGTCCCATGATGTGTCCCCGCGAGAGAACATGTAGTTGGTCTT
>CAJWGB010000020.1 GCA_913031625.1 uncultured Planctomycetaceae bacterium
GCTGCCTGTTGACTGAACCAGCGATTGCCGCCCGGATGGCCCTGAAACGAGCCTGGTCGAAGCCACTTGAGGCTGCAGGTTCCGTTCCATGGTCCCTGGTTGTCCGTGTAGAACACATGCTGGCGAGTGTTGAATCCGATTCCACCAGGAGACCGAATCCCGCTGCAGGTTGGAATGAGCTCTCCTTCACCGTTCACTCGGACACACCAGCCTCGGTATTTGGAATTACTGCTGAAGGATCCTGTGAGGCACAGCACGACCCACATATTGCCGTCTTTGTCGAACGGCGACCCAAATGCGTATTCGTGGTAGTCACCATTGATGCCCCATCCGTCGTTGACCGTTTCAAACTCGTCTGCTTCACCGTCCTTATCGGTGTCCCGCATCCGAGTCACCTCGCATCGCTGAGTGGCATACAGCCAGCCGTCCTTCCATGAGAGCCCAAGCACTTCGTGCAGGCCCTGAGCAAACGGGCGGAACTCGACCCCGGCCGGATCATCACTGAAAGCGTTGTGCACCGTAAAAATGTCACCACGGCGGGTTGAGACCGCGATCGTGCCGTCCGGCAGCTGCTCGATGGCCCCAGCTTCGAGATTGATCTCTTTCGGAATCTCAAACCGCACAATGCGGTAGTAATCGTCTTCAACCGGGTCTTTGTCCTGTGCTGCCAGAGGGGTCAGCAGTAAAGTCAGTGCGAGCAGTCGTGTCATCGGTTTCTCGACAAAATGTGCGAGCGGAAACAAAAACGGGCCGGTCAGCTGACTGGCCCGTTAAGTTTAGATTGAACAGGAATCAGCCCTCAATCGGTAGCAGCCAGATGTTTCGGAACCGAACCGGATTCCCGTGGTTCTGGAAGAACACAGGACCTGGTTCAGGCCCCTCCCGTAGTGGGGAAGCTGTGGTGGCGTGATCCAGTTTCGTCTTTTCGTGAACAACGACGCCGTTGTGCTTCACGGTCATCCATGCGTGCTCTGTTTTCCTGCCGGCGTCATCGTATTTGGCAGTATGGTATTCAATATCATAGGTCTGCCATGAAAGTGGTGGAAAACACATGTTCACTTTCGGATCTTCGATGGAATAGATTCCGCCGCATTCATTGTGCTTACCTTCGAGGCCGAACGAATCAAGGATCTGCACTTCGTAACGCCCCTGATTGTAGTAGCCGCTGTTGCTTCGGCCCTGACCTCGTGCCCACGGCATGAAGGACAGCTGGAACTCAATGTGAATGTTGAAACTCTGGAATGTCTGCTTGCTGGTTGTTCCTTCCATCAGCAGCTTTCCATCCAGCCGGCCGTTCTTGAAGTTGTCGGCCGAAGAGCCATCGAAGAGCACAACCGCGCCTTCCGGTGCTTTCTTTCCAAGTGTCGGGCTCTTACGAACGACCTTCTTCAACGCTGCGACTTCCGTTCCATCACGAAACAGCTTCAGAACTCCATCTTTGATTTCACCATGGGCATTCTGATCCTGTTTCTCAGGCTTCAGGATACAGACGCCGTCCTCGACAGATCCGCTGCCCTTGATCTTTTCAGTGCCGTCCCAGCCGTCCCCCGGCAGACCGCCGATATACCCGACTGAATTGAACTTGCCGTCTCCCTGAGCAATGACCTGGATGCCGACTTTCGCGTCGCCAACCATGCCCGAGTATTCGCCCTGGATCTGGAAGTCAGCGCCCGCTTCTTTGGCGTTCAGAAATGCCTTTTTATTCTGGGCACTGGCTGTGGACAGCATCGCCGTTGTCAGGGCGAGTGTCATGAGGGTCTTAAAACACGTCATTGAGATTCTTTCTTTGATGTTGTTGCGTGAAGGGCTCTCGCAGAAGCCCTCGTGAGCCGGAATTCGTTCGATTTTTAAGGTCGAGTTACAGATCAACAGGCCCTTAACCGTCCCAGCGGCTCTTCATGAAGTTGAGTCCATCCTCAGCAAGTTTCAGCTCCGTATCGTACATCTTCCGCCAGATACAGGTGGCAGCAGCCAGCTCTGGCAAAGCGAGGCCGAATGCCTCAATCATCAGATAACCATTGTCGTATCCGACTTCCTTGAGTGCCGCGAATGATTCGTCCCAGTTCACGCCACCCTGACCCGGAGTCGAACGATCATTTTCTGAGATGTGGACGTGGACCATCTGGTCGGCACACGCCTTTACGGCTCCCGTAATCGATTTCTCTTCGATGTTGGCGTGGAACGTGTCATACATCGTTTTCAGGTTGGGGTGCCCGACTTCGCGACAGAATCGGCCGGCGTCTTCAGCGCAGTTGAGGAAGTAGCACTCAAAGCGGTTCAGGTACTCCACAACCAGCGTGACGTTGTTTTCCTGTGCGTAATCCGCTGCTTTCGCGAGCGTTTCCTGCCCCCACTTCCACTCATCTTCTGTGCGACTGGTTCCCGGCAGATGTCCGAGCGCGGAGTGAATGGGGCCACACAGGTGCGTGGACCCGGCGAGAGCACACATGTCGATCGCCTGCTTCAGATGAGCAAGACCAGCATCTCGAACGGCGGCGTCCGGGCTGATTGGGTTGGCTTCTTCTGTGCAGACCGTGACGGCTGTTGACCCCAGTTCCAGCTCCGAAAGCTTTGCACCGATCTTTGTGAACATGTCTCCGTTGAGGTCAAACATGGGCAGCTCGACGCCGTCGTAGCCCATCTCCTTCAGCTGCTCCATGACCGGGAAATGCTCTTCTGTGATTACAGAGTTCCACAGGAGCAGATTGAAACCGTATTTGACCATCTTCGTCTTCTCCGCCTCGGCGCGCAGGCCGATTCTGATTGTTGTTTCCTGAGTGAAATTGCTGCTGCCAGGCCGGATTGCCGCGCAGCGTCAGCAGCATGAAGGATGCCGGGCGTTCATGCAACCGATCAGGCGCAGTGACAGAGAGAGCCTGGTCACCGAAGGCTGTACCAAGCAGAGCGAGCTACGGCTCTGTCTGCAGACTCTGTGCTTTCAGTGGTCACAATGAACTACCACGGAGAGCACAGCGAAACACAGAGTCAGTGCGTTTTGTCCGGACGCTCGTGCGTCTCGGCTACTACGAGCATTGCTGCCCGGCGACTTACGACGACCGATGCAATTTCCTGTCACACGTCGGGCTGCCAGCTTTAGAACTCGTACTGGAAGTGGCCGTAGAAGAAGTCTGCGTTGCCGGCAAACGGCACACCAGGCGTTTTGTCGTAATAACGACCGGACCAGAAGTAGTCGTACCCGAGTCGCATCTGAGTTCGATCGTTGACCTGCCATGTGACTGTCAGATCGAGCTCATGACCGAGGTCTCGGCTTCCGGCTGTTCCCGCGGTCAGGCCCGCGAAGGAACCCATATTGAGGTTGTACGCGACGTCTCGACGAGTGGCCAGCAGGAAGTAGTGGTACCAGATCGAGAACGTCACGTTTTCGACCGGGTTCAGCGTAAGCCGAGTGTTAAAGTCCTGCAGGTTGCGACGTCCGAACAGATCCATGTTACCGAGGTAATAGTGAGCACGCTGAACATACGTGTGGAATCCATTTCCCGTACTGCTGGATCCTGACGCCCAGTCATAAAAGAACCAGAATTCCGGTTTCCATGTCAGGTGGCTGAACCGTCGGCCAACTCCACCGGTGAAGAAACCTGCGGAATGAGCCGTCTGGTCCGGGTTTTTGCCAAACTGGTAGCCGCCTTCAAACTCAAACAGAAAGTCGTCAGTTCCTCCGTAATAGCGCGAGCCAAGTGTGTCGTACTTGCCACCTGCTGAAGCATTGCCGGAGCCGCTGGCAATGTCGTAGGCCAGCCAGTAGAGCTCCAGTTTCTTATCTTTCAGGCTGTGAAGAGTACTGAAGACTCCATAGAGCTGTTGGTTGTGGTTGGTGGCATCAAAGGCGGTGAAGTGTGCTACGTTGCGGAATGCCGGTCGTACCCAGAATGCATCAATCTCCCAGTCGGAATCCTTCCACATCATGCGAACGCCGTCGTGCGTTCGTCTGCGGTTTGCCCAGACCGGAGCCATAATCAGTCGTGCTGATCCATAACGCATTTCCTGACGGCCAAGGCGCGCGGTCAGTGTTCCGTCCGAATCGATGACTCGAAGGTCGGCATACAGCTGATACAAATCGGCCCGATTGACTTCGTTCCCGCGAGCTGGAAAAGTCTGGCCAAAACTGGCCGCATCCATGAAGCCTGCATGAATGTTGAATCCGTCTGCCACCTCTGCGTCCGCCCAGAGACGAGTTTGATGCAGCTGGAACTGGTCATCCTGTCCGCTGAGGCCAGAGCGACGCATGTTGTTTTCGTCATGAAAGCGAATGCGGTAACTGCCGCCCACCTGCAGCCAGCAGTCTTCTCCGAAGACTTCCGCAAGCGTCTTCGGCCAGTCGACTGTGTTGCCGGCCGCGGATTCGCCACAACCAGTTCCACAGCCTTCGCCGCAGGTGTCGACATTGAACGTGGGCAATGAAAGACTGGAGCTCAGCGGAATAGGATCTGTAGCCTCTGCGGCCACACAGCTGAGAAGAGATACAGGGAGAGCAATCAACAGAAAACGCATAAGTGCCTGCCTCGGAGGGAAAATCACAAAGGTCGTCTTCGGATTAATTGGTTCCTTTACCCAAGGCAGATGGCGTGGCAGATTCACAGGACTGCAGAATCCCACCTGCAGATTCTCGATACCGTAAGACGTGCCCGACGCGCACGGTTGACCCGATGGCGACACTGGTATCGATCAGGCGGATTCTCGCGACCCTACATGATTCGATGGCAGCTGGGTCGTGTCTGGAAGCGGCAATAACTGCCGAGCCCGAAAGCCTGGGACGGTCGGGAGATCGTGCCGGAAGATGGGCCTAAACCCGTGACCGTCAGGAGACTGCCCCAAATATGTACCGTCACACCACGACGTCCTGTTAGGTCACTGCAACAAATCACTCACAAACGACTGCAGGTCGCCATCAGCCACCTGTTCCTGCGACCCGTCAGCGAGTCCCTTGACCTGCCACGTTCCGTTCTCAAATTCATCTGCACCCGCGATGATGGCAACGCGAAAGCCCTTTCGGTTCGCGTACTTCATCTGTTTGCCAATTCCCTTTGCTTCCGGAAATACTTCCGTGCCGATCCCGGCCAGCCGCAGTCGTCTGGCGACTGCCTGATACTCTGCAGCTTTGCCGCCATCAAACATCGTGACCAGGACGGGCGCGGGTGTGGACGCCTGCTCGACCATGCCCAGTTCTTCCATCGCGGCCAGCATTCGGTCGACACCAAGGCTGGCACCAACACCGGGGAGTTGCTGCGACGTAAACAGCTCAGCAAGGTTGTCGTAACGTCCTCCCGAGCAGACGCTGCCAATCTGTGGCAGGTCACCGAGAAACGTCTCGTAGATGGTGCCTGTGTAGTAATCGAGTCCGCGGGCAATGGAAACATCCAGTGCCACTCGATCGGCGGGAAGGCCGCATGCGTCAACGGTTCCGAATAATTCGCGGAGGCAGCTTAGTCCATGTTCGCCGGTTTCATTGCCGGCCAGCAATGGTTCCAGACTGCTGAGGACCTCATTCGGTGAACCTGTCAGGCACGCCATTTCAAGCACACTGTTGGCCTGGTCCTCAGAGACTCCCACTCGTTCCACCATTTCGGACACGACCGCATCGCGTCCGATTTTCTCCAGCTTGTCGAGAGCTCGAAGAATGCCGACTGAATGATTCTGCAGATCGTTCTTCTGCAGCAGCCCGTTCAGAACACAACGATTATTGACTCGAATCGTGAATCGTTCGATTCCAATGCTCTCAAACAGGTCGTTGATGACGAGCAGTGTTTCAATATCTGTTGCGTTACTGGTGCTGCCGATTGTGTCGAAGTCACACTGCACGAACTCACGGAATCGACCACGAGCCGGCCGCTCACCGCGCCAAACCGGACCTACGTGATACCGCCGAAAGGGAGTCCCCAGCGTCTGTATGTGTTGTGCTGCAAACCTTGCCAGTGGCACGGTCAGGTCGAACCGCATGGCAACGTCACGATCTCCCTGGTCCAGGAACCGAAACACCTGTTTGTCCGATTCTTCGCCACCTTTGCCCAGCAGGACTTCGGCATACTCGAGCGCCGGAGTGTCGATGGGAGCAAACCCATAGCTGCGGTATACCTGTCGAGCTGTGTCGATCAGAAACTCGCGAGCCATCATTTGATCCGGCAGGATGTCTCGGAATCCGCGGAGGGTCTGAGGTTTGATCTTTCGAGATTTTGAATTCGACATGGAACTCGCCAGGAAGGGGAAGTGCTTGACGCACTGACACGCGACAGCTTCAGAGGATGCTCGTTTTGAGCCCGGTTCCTCAACACCAATCGCGATCTGCCGCCGAAAAACGTGTGTATTCCTGGTTTTCGTGGTTCAGTCCACCTGAGAATCCCGGCGCACGTGTGTCAAAAGACTGCAGTTGGAGTCGTAATCTGCGTCGCGTCTGGCAGCTTCTGGTCCGAGGACAGGGGCCCCAATCAAGCCCCATGGGAGGACAAATGATCCGAAATCGTGGCGGGATTTCCTCAATACGGGGATTTCTCTACGAAGGGGTAGGGATTTCGGAAACAATCTGTCGGGAATGGCGCATCTACTGCGTAAAAAGAACTAGGGTCTGGTTGTACGTCTGTTTAAAACAGTCGCAGAACTTGTCCCTCGGTAAGACATGGACAGCTCATGAATTCAGCACAAATGGAGGTGTGTTATGCTGGTGCTGAGCAGAAAAACAGGGCAGTCGATTCAGATTGACGACGACATTTATGTGACTGTGTCACAGGTGCGTGGTGGTCGTGTGCGACTGTCGATTGAGGCTCCGGACTCTGTCCGAATTGTTCGCAGTGAAGTTCTGGAAAGAGATTTCGGCGTCGCCGACTCCAAAGAACCAGGTGTCGTAATCACTCACGAACACGTCGTCTCAACGAAGTGACCCAAATTTTTTAACCGGGCTGACAATTGGCGAAGTTCCATCCTGCCGGGATGTGAGCTCCCTTTTTGAGCACGACAATTCCGTCACGCACGACCACATGATCGTAGTCTGCGTCGCCGGCGGGAGCGTCGCTTGCCACAATTTTTGCGCCCCTTCCGATGTGCACGTTTTTGTCCACGAGTGCACCGTCAATTGTGACGTCGTCTTCAATCCCCAGCATGGCTTCCGGCGGAGAATCATCACGGAGATAGTAGTCACCGCCCATGATTACGCTGTTCGAGATTCTTGCGTTGCTGCCAATCTGCGTGCGGACACCAATCACACTGTCTTTGATCACGCTGCCCCCAAGGATGACACAGCCGTCCGCAATGAGGCTGTGGTCGACGGTGCAGTTATCGAGCCGTGTGGACGGCAGGAATCGCGGGTGCGTATAGATCGGGTGCTTCTGATCTCCAAATTTAAACGGCGGATGGACGTCCGCCAGGGCAATATTCGCATCGAAGAACGCCTTGATTGTTCCAATGTCTTCCCAGTAACCGTCAAACAGGTGAGTCTGAACGTGGTGCTCGCTGATCGCCTTCGGAAAGACGTGCTTGCCGAAGTCTTCATGCTCGGTGGATTCGAGCAATGAAACCAGCAGGTCACGGTTGAACAGATAGATGCCCATACTGGCAAGATATTCACGTCCGTTGGACTTAATGCCGCGTGCATTGATCCAGTTTGCCGGAGTGCGGACCTGCTGCAGCTGTTCTTCTGTCTGAGGCTTTTCAACAAAGTCTTCGACCTTGCCGGACTCTGTCAGCTGCATGATGCCAAAGCCACGGGCATCGTCTTCGTTGACTGGGATCGTGGCGATTGTGACGTCTGCGTCAGCCTGTAGATGGGTATTCAACATCTGTCGATAGTCCATCCGGTACAGCTGATCGCCGGACAGGATCAGCACGTACTCGAGATTCGGCTGTTTGAGGAATCGCATCTGCTTGCGCACTGCGTCAGCGGTACCCTGATACCAGTTGTCATCACCGGGAGTCTGTTGAGCTGCGAGGATATCGACGAAGCCTCTGCTGAACAGGTCGAACTTATAAGTCTGCCGAATGTGGCGATGCAGGCTGATCGAATTGAACTGCGTCAGAACGTAAATGCGTTCAATATTGCTGTGGATGCAGTTGGAGATCGGCACATCGATCAGCCGGTATTTTCCACCAATCGGAACGGCCGGCTTTGAGCGGAACTGAGTCAACGGCATCAGACGCGTTCCCGCACCTCCGCCGAGAATGAGGCTGATGCAGTGATCCATGGTTTCAACCGCTTCCTGCTGTGGACGAGCGACATCGCGTCCGGACTGAAATTCTCTGTCTCCTGTGCGAGGCGGACTCTACTTGCGAGTCTCCCAAAAGCAACTCACCCAGGTGGTCGTTTGTTCCTTCGCCTGATCTGTTGTAACGTCAACGGCTCCTCAACCGTTGGGCAGTCTGGCTGAAACGATGAAGATTCTGATCGTCGACGATGAAAAAGCGGCGCGTTATGGCATGGCGAAGGCGCTGCGGACATCAGGCCGCGTCATTCTTGAAGCAGAAGATGGAGAGCAGGGACTTGCTGCGATTCGAGACGAGTCGCCGCACCTTGTATTCCTTGACTTGAACATGCCCGTCCGGGACGGGATGTTCGTGCTTCAGGAACTGCAGAAAGATTCTTCTGTCGTCACTCCCGAGATCATTGTGGTCACGGCCAATGATGGAGTTAACCATGCGGTGGACTGCATTCGGGCAGGTGCCACTGACTTCATCACAAAACCGTACGACCTCGAGCACATTCGTTCCATTGCACGCCGCTCGGAAGATCGAGTCAGCCTGCAGAACAGGCTGGAGGAAGTGCAGAGCGGAACTGCGGAGTCGGGCCGCTTCGGTGAGATGCTTGGAACATGCCGTCCCATGCAGCATCTGTTCCGACAGATCTCCAAGGCGGCCACAACACATCTTCCTGTGCTTGTGCGAGGAGAAAGTGGCACCGGCAAGGAGTTGGTGGCGCGTGAGCTGCATCGCAGCAGTGAGCGCGCTGACGGGCCATTCATTGCCGTCAACACTGCAGCGATCGCGGAGACTCTTGTCGAGAGTGAACTCTTCGGCCACGTTCGCGGTGCTTTCACAGGAGCTGATCGAGATCGGGAAGGCGTGTTTCGGCAGGCGGACGGTGGCACTCTGTTTCTGGATGAAATCGGAGACATGCCGGCAGGTGTCCAGACTCGGCTGTTACGTGTTCTGCAGGAATCCGTTGTTCAGCCCGTCGGCACAGAGCAGACCATCAAAATAGATGTACGGATTATCAGCGCCACTCATCAGGATCTGCAGCAGTCGATCGAAGACAAGGTCTTCCGGCAGGACCTCTACTTCCGGCTCAAGGGAATCGAGCTGTTCATTCCTGCACTGAGAACTCGACAGGAAGACATTCTGCTCCTGGCAAACTCCTTCGTGGACGGTTCTCTCACCCTCTCGCGAGACGCAGTCGCCGCGCTCGTACAGCACAATTGGCCGGGCAATGTGCGTGAGCTGCGGCAGATGATTCATGCAGCTTCCGCACTCTGTGATGACGGTGTGATTCATGCTTCCGACCTGGGGCTCGTCGAAGAGCGTTCCTCCGAACTCGGCGAGGGATTTGAAAAGTACTTTGATCTGCCTCTGACTGAAGCTCGCCAACTCCTGGTGGAGGATTTTGAACGCACCGTGATCGGCCGTGCTTTGAAAACCGAAAATAACAATGTCAGTGCGGCGGCGCGACTGCTCGGAATCCACCGTCAGAGTCTGCAGCAAAAGATGAAGCAACTGGGAATTCGATAGCCGGCACCTCAAGAGCCGGTTCGGCCCCCATTAAGGCACACAGGAGTCGGATATGAAGGAACAGATCGGACGTTCCATCGGTTTTTTTCGAGCGACTGCACTTGGGGGACTGTTGTTCCTGCTGCCAGTTGCCGTGATCATTGGCATCCTCGGCTACGTGTATAGTTTTGCGGCGGCTCTCTACGACCCCGTCAAGGATCAACTGCAGGATGTTGTCCCCATCCGGGACGCCACGGGCATCGCGCTGTTGTTTGCGGCCGTCGTGGGAGTGTTGCTGGCGCTCTGCTTTGTCGCCGGACTGTTTGCTCACCGAGCAATCGGCCGCCGGTTTGCGCAACTGCTGGAAAAGTACCTGACTACTCTGTTCCCCAGGTATGCCATCTATCGAGACCTGCTTGCAGGAAACATCGGCGGCACTCAGGACGTTCCCTCTCTGAAGCCGGTCACAGTGAAGATGCCTGATGGTCGCCGAATTGCATTTGAATCGGACAGACTGCCTGACGGAAGCGTGATGGTCTTCTTCCCCGGAGCACCCGACCCCTGGATTGGCACTGTCGGAATCGTTGAAGCTGACAGGGTAGAACTTCTGGATGTTGCATTCAACGATATTGTTGGTCTGCTGGAACAACTTGGCCGGGGTGCCAGCGAGCAACACGGAACAGCTCTGACCCGGACTGCATAGCGTTAACCGCTTCTGTGAGATTCGAAGTCGCGGGTGGAGGCTTCTGTGAAGCGAGAGCCTGCTGAAGCACATGGCTCATTGGGAGTCTGGTGGATTCAAAGGAGGACAGGCTCTTCGGCGCGCACTGTCAGCGGATCCGAATCTCCCGGTTGCATTCCCACCTGACTTCGCAGGACGAGCTTCGTCAATTCTGGCCGGCCGTTAAGGCGAAGTGCGATCTCACCGGAAAGCCCGCGGTTCAAGTGCAGGAGTGCTGGTGACCAATACATGGTTGCAGAATTCACGCGAACGGGACTCGTCGACACGTCAGTGCGCGATGACAAATACCGGTTGAGACATTCTTAGCCCTGCTAAACCTCAACGCTCAGAGTCAATGTCCAGTAGCGTTCATCATCGATTCGCGAACCTGATTTCGTCCGCTGCGTTTTGCGGCATAAAGGGCACTGTCTGCGGCAGATACAACATCGTCGATACTGTGCTGTTCGCTCCCTAATCGTGAAATCAAGCCGATACTGGTCGTAATCCGTATGTCTGCGTCCTCCAGTTGAAGAGGATTATCTGCCACGGCCGCTCGAATGCGTTCTGCAGTTCGTGACGCCTGTTGGGCCATGCAGTCGGGAAGCACGATCATAAATTCGTCTCCTCCGATTCGACCACATACGTCATACGGGCGTGTCCGGCTCTTCAGCAGTGAAGCAACATGCTGCAGAGCTTTATCGCCTGCCGGATGTCCATACTCATCATTGACGTTTTTGAACCGGTCGATGTCCAGGGAAAGGACGCTGAACGGAGTCCCCAGCCGTTCGGCACGGTGACATTCACGTTCCAGGGCGTCAAACAGAGCATCACGACTCGCTACACCGGTCAGGCTGTCGCGATCCAGTTTCTTCTTGAGAGCTGCGTGAGCGGACTGAACTCTGTCCTGCAGGTCGAGGACTCGCATTCCGGTCCGGAGTCGCAGACGCAGTTCGTCGGGGTCAAACGGCTTCGTCAGAAAGTCGTCGGCCCCTGACTCGAGACCTGTCAGTCGCGCATCGCGGTTGGTTCTCGTGGTCAGCAGAATGAAATAGGTGTAATCATCGTTGGCCTGCGCACGAATCTGCTGAATCACCTCGGGTCCTTCGAGATGCGGCATCATCCAGTCCAGAATTGCAAGTCGCGGGTGATTATTGGCCGTCAGGCGCTCTACCGCTTCGCAGCCGTCACAGGCTTCCACAGGGTGATATCCCCACAGACTCAATGTTGCAGACAGCATTTCGCGGGAAACGGGATCGTCTTCGGCTATCAGTACTGAGGTGGCCATTTTTTACTCCTGAGCATTTACAAAGTGCTGCAGTTCAGTCTTCAGGTTGTCAATCTGAGTGCATGTTTCGGCAAACAGGCCTCCAAGGCCTTCGGTGTTGTTTTCTCGTCCTGAGTGTTCAAGCAGTCGGGCGTACTCTGCTGCTTTTATCCCGCCAAGGTTGGCAGCGGCGCCCTTCAGTGAATGAGCGGCAACGGTAAGTGTTTGGGCGTCTCCGACCGCAATTGCCTGATCGATCTGGTCCAGGTACTGCCCCCCGGTCTGGTCAAAGAGAGTGATCAGACGCTTGAGCAGGTCGACGCTGCCGCCAATGCGTGCCATCACGTCGTCAGCTGCAAATACCTGTTCATTAACTTCCGGTACACCGACCGTATTTTCAGAAGCCGCGGCAACAGACTGTTCAGGTTCCGGATTCACGTCTGCAGCAGCATTGCTGACGACGTCTGCGATGGCGGAATTCAGGGCTTTGGGATCGATGGGTTTTGTCAAGTAGCTGTCTATTCCTGCTTCCTCGCAGCGTTCACGATAACTCTGCATCGCATGAGCAGTCAGCGCTATAATGGGTGTGTGTTGTTGACCGGATTCGAACGCTCGAATCTCCCGTGTGGCTGTCAATCCATCCTTGTGCGGCATCTGAACATCCATCAGGACCAGATCAAACGCCTGACTCTGAAACAGTTCAACAGCCTCATTTCCGTTCTCTGCAACCGTGACGGAATGTCCCTGTTGCTCCAGCAGAGCGAGGGCAAGGGCCTGATTCACGGCGTTGTCTTCTGCCAGCAGAATATCGAGAGGTCGAGTGCGACATTTGACACTCGTGCTGTTTCCGGCTCCAAACTGGAGATCGCCGTCTGAAGTGTCCGCCAGAGAAGTGACCAGCAGGTCAAACAGGTCTGAGTGGGTCACCGGCTTGATGATGTAGTGCTCCAGCCCGTTCTTCCGACAGGCCTCGATTCCTGCCACCGAGCCGGACTGAAGGGGTATTCCGGACTTTTGCTGCTCCTCGCTGAGTCGTCTGGCGGATACCAGCATCATGATGGGCAAAGTCGGACACCCACACTGTCTCAGCTCTTCAACGAGCCGGAATCCGGGAGAGTCTTCTTCGTCTCCGGCGACCAGACAGATTCGATACGGCTGGGTTCGCTCCATCGCCATTTTTGCAGCCGCCACCGCGGCAGCTGGCGATCGGACGATATTCGGTCTCATTCGCCACGTCGTCAGCATCTCATGCACGACACGACAATTGGATTCACTCTCGTCCACGATCAGAACAGGCAGCCCACGCAGAATTTCAAGCAGTTTCGAGCCTGCACGGTCATGCCGTTGAGCAGCCTTGAACATGGCGAGAACATGGAACTGGGACCCTCCGCCTGCACGACTCGTCAATTCAATATCGCCGCCCATCATCCGGGCAAGGTCGCGAGCGATTGCCAGCCCCAGACCTGATCCGCCGAAATTGCGCGTGGTGGTCCCGTCTGCCTGATCAAACGGCTGGAACACTATTTTCTGCTTTTCAGGGGGAATCCCGATGCCGGTATCAGAAACAACAAACCGCAGACAAATGTCCGGTCCCGAGATCGACTCAACTCGTGTTTCAACTGAGACGGTTCCTTCGGCGGTGAACTTGATCGCGTTGCCCAGCAGGTTGATCAGAATCTGAGACAGTCGGCCGGCGTCTCCGACAACGAACGCAGGTACCTGCGGTGCGACACGGCAGGTGAGTTCAAGGCCCTTCTGGTGTGCTCGTATGGCGAACGTCTTGACGGCAGCGCTGAGATGGTCACGGATGTGGAACTCTTCAGGACACAGCTCCAGCTTCCCTGCTTCGATTTTCGAGAAGTCCAGGATGTCATTGATGATGTCAAGCAGAGTGTGTGCCGACGAACGGACCATGCCGAGGTAGTTGTTCTGAATCGACTCCAACTGTGTCTCAAGCACCAACTCCGTCATCCCAATGATTCCGTTCATGGGAGTGCGAATCTCATGGCTCATTCGGGCCAGAAAGTCACTCTTGGCTCTGTTGGCTGCATCGGCCGTGTCTGCAGCCTGGCGCAGCATCTTGGTCGCTACGGAAAGGTCATGAGTTCGTTCCCGAACACGACGTTCCAGTTCTTCGTGAGACTTCTCCAGCTGCGCGTTGGCAAGGTAGAGTTCAAGACTCTTCTCTTCAAGAAGTCTCTCTGCCTGTTTACGCGCGCCTCGTTCCCGTTCGGCGCGGCGAAGCGCACGATCTGCGGTGTCCGTCATGCCGGGTCCTCAGCTTTCCGAGTGACAAGAAAAAGAGTCAGAGGACCTTCTGCGTCCTCATCGTCCTGGCAGGCCAGATCATAGTGGCCGCCAAAGTGTTCGATGCAGCCGGTGATGAGCGCCTTGGCAACTACAGCCAGCGGACGCGACGATCGATAGGTCACAGTCAGGGAACCGTCCTGAGAACGTTCCGCATGCAGAGATGGCAGTTCTGCGTCAGGGTACAGCTTGCGTACTTCGACATGAATATGTGTCTCCACAGATTCAATGAAGTCGAGTGCGCAGGTCACCCCTTCAAACATCGCCGGGTACAGTACCTTGAATCGCCCAAACAGGTATCTTCCGTACGCCATGACAAGGTCGTGCACACTGGTTCCTGTCAATTCACTCAGGCGGCCAACGATGTCCAGAAGCTCTGTGGCACTGTACGTGCCAAAGGACGTGTACATTCCACCTGATGGCAGTTCGACACTGTCGAAGACGTTGTCCATCATGTCTCTGCCGAAAGTGACTTCCACCATCTCGATCAGTTCAGTGAAAATGATGCCCTTCTTGGCCGTACCTTCTGGTCTGTTATAGAGAAACAGTGCCTGCCACGGGTTCCCGTGAAAGACAGCGATGTTCAGGAACTAAGAACTACGCTTTGCGAATACTCCTGATGCTCCAGATATCAGTATCGTGCGATTGCCATAGAACTTGCCCACGCGAGCCAGATTGAGGATCGCCTGACGGGTCCATTCATGCGGATTGGCGTCTGGACAAGCTGCGGAATCCTGAGCCGTGACTTATGAGTCGAAGTCCCCTTCAGGAAATGCATACAGCAGGCACATTCTGAGCCCTGGTCTGACGACGCAAACTTAGGCCCGAAGAAAGAACGACGACGCGAATCGGAATCGAATGTTCTGTGTTTCCGACAGATCATGCCTGGGTTTTCCTGCCGCGACGACACTGCCGAATCGGGACGGTGGGGTTTCCCCGTGCAGCGGGGGAATCTTCGGATTCCCCCGCAAATTCTTCCAGGGGAGTTCGATGACGGTTCTGCTGAGGATTCCCGGAATCGCTGCGCGCGCCTGGAGATGGCTCGTTAACCAAACTCATTCAGTGGTTTACTGAACCCCGGGCTCCGATCTGATCTTCAGCATCAGTGAACTGGCAGCACGCCGACAGTATCGTGTCTTCTTCCTCGGGGGCCATAGTTCATGGCACAGACCGTGACGTGAATCGGAGTGCAAAGCACGTGGAAAGGCCAACGTGGCTAAAGGCAAAGATCAGGCTCAACGGCACGGTCGAGCTAACGCCAGCGTCCCACTGACGCTGAGGACTCAGCTACGAAGACCCCTCAGGCGTTGACTCAGACTGTTTTCGGAGCCGCTTTTTTCGTTTGGCGATGTAGGGTTGGAAGAACAGGTAGATGCCTGTGAACCAGAGAATCGCGAATACGATCGAGGCCGGCAGAAAGACCCAGAGCTTGGCGGGTTCTGAAAAGAAACTCCCATCGTGAAGTGACTCAATCAGATCTGAACGACGATAGGCAACCTGCAGCACGTCTCCTGTTTCAACATTGAGCTGAACTTCCCACCGATTCTTGCTGCGGACTTTGACAATGCCTTTGCCTGGCCGTACATCAAGCCGATCAATGTCGTCCCAGCCCGCAACCTCTGCCTCAGGAACGGTTTGCGCGACAGCAAGAATCTCATCGAATGTAAGAGACAACTCACTTCCGCCACCTTTGGCGGTGGGCGGCTGAATCCACCCCGACTCCTTCTTCAGCTGGAGAATAATTCCTGAGGTGATCACGACGATTGCCGGAACAGCAATTGCGACCGATCCCCAGCGATGTATCAGACGGTTAAGTCGTGAGAGTTTCATTACATTCGAGAGCAACGTTTGATTGCAGGACCGATTGGATGGCCCTTGAGACCACAAGCCTGCGGAATAAGGTGAATGCGTGATTTCGTGATTGAACGGGCCACGCCCAGATCCGTAGTCTGATCGAGTGAGGGGAGTTTCCGCACGTGGAACTGCCGCCATTCCAGACGATCGAGCTCTTTCCGGCAGAAACAGATGTCAAAACTCCTACCATTCCTGCTGCTTGTCTCCTCCCCGGTTGCGATTTCTCAGGACAACGCTGAGCCTAAACCCGGGGAGGGTGTCAAAGAGCAGGACGCGGCCACAGCAAAGACGGCAGGCCTCGATACAGGCCTGCTTGCGGGTGCCTTGAAGTTCCGCAGCGTTGGACCCGCCTTCATGTCCGGTCGCATCGGTGATCTGGCAGTCGACCCTGTGCAGCCGAACACCTGGTACGTGGCTGCAGCCTCCGGGGGGCTCTGGAAGACCACCAATGCCGGCACGACGTTTCGTCCCATCTTCGATAACAAGGCATCCTACAGCATGGGATGCATCACCATTGATCCGTCAAAACACACGACCCTGTGGCTGGGTACCGGAGAGAACAATGGAGGACGACATATTGGCTTTGGCGACGGCATCTATGTCAGCCACGATTCAGGCACTTCATGGAGCCACCGCGGCCTGAAGAACTCTGAGCACATCAGCAGAATTCTCGTGGACCCACGTGACAGTCAGGTCGTCTTTGCTGCATCACAGGGACCACTGTGGTCACCAGGTGGTGAACGAGGTCTGTTCAAATCGACAGATGGTGGCAAGTCGTGGCGTAACGTTTTGTCTGCCGGAGGCAAAGGAAGAACGGCGGAGCAGAACAAGGACAGCTATACAGGGGTGACAGACGTTGTCATGGATCCGGATAACCCAGATGTGATGTATGCAGCAACTCACCAGCGGCATCGCAACGTCTGGGCTATCATCAATTGCGGACCGGAAACGGCGATCTACAGGACGACTGATGGCGGCGAGTCATGGAGCAAACTCGGAAACGGATTGCCAGGAGGTTCGGTTGGTAAGATTTCTCTGCAGGTATCACCTCAGAAGTCGAACGTCGTCTACGCAACCATTGAACTGCCAGGTCGCAAAGGGGGCTTTTGGCGCAGTGAGAATCATGGTGCCAGCTGGAAGAAGACCAGCGACTTTGTTTCCGGAGGCACCGGACCTCATTACTACCAGGAACTCTGGGCAGACCCTCACCGCTACGGTGTTCTCTATCAGGCAAACAACTATTTTCGTCGCAGCGAAGACAACGGCGACACATGGATCAATATCGAAGGTCGCTACAAACACGTTGACAATCATGCCGTTGCGTTTCACCCGACTGACAAAGACTTTCTGCTGGTCGGTTGTGACGGCGGTGTTTACCGAAGTTATGACTATTGCCGAACATGGTTGTTCTGTCCGAATCTGCCACTGACTCAGTTCTACAAAGTGTCTGTCGATAACGACTTCCCGTTCTACAACATTGCCGGCGGGACTCAGGACAACAACTCTCAATACGGACCTTCCGCGACTCGCAACGTCCAGGGAATCCGAAACTCCGACTGGAGAATCACAATCGGTGGGGACGGACACGACACAGCCATCGATCCGGATGATCCCAATACGATCTATGCGGAATCACAGCAGGGCTATCTGCGTCGGTTTGATCGTCGAACAGGCGAGTCCGTCAGGATTCAGCCGCAGCCGGAAAAAGGAGAGGATGCATTCCGCTTCAACTGGGACTCTCCCATTCTGATCAGCCCACACGACAGCAAGCGGTTGTACTTCGCGTCCCAGTTCCTGCACCGCAGTGATGATCGGGGAGACAGCTGGAAGAAGGTCTCGCCGGATCTGTCTCGCAATCGAAATCGTTACGAGCTTCCAACGATGGGGCGTGTTCACAGCGTCGATGCCGGCTACGACCTGTACGCGATGAGTCAGCACAGCAACATCACTTCTATCGATGAATCACCTCTGGTGGAGGGGCTACTGTACGCTGGGACTGATGACGGTCTGATTCAGATTTCTGAGGATGGAGGACAGACCTGGCGCAAAGTGGATCGCCTCTTTGACGTTCCCGAATACTTCTTTGTGAACGATATCAAGGCAGATCTGCACGACCCCGATACCGTCTATGCCTGTCTCGATGACCACAAAACGGGGGACTACAGGCCGTACGTGGTACGCAGCACGGACCGAGGTCGGACATGGGAATTGATCGTGGGTAACCTGCCCGAACGACACATTTGCTGGCGAATCGTGCAGGACCATGTGCGCAGGGACCTGTTCTTTCTCGCAACCGAATTCGGAATCTTCTGTACACTCGATGCCGGTCAAAAGTGGTTCAAACTGGGCGGTGGCGTCCCCACGATTTCATTCCGCGACCTGGAGATCCAGAGACGCGAGAATGACCTTGTTGGCGCGTCATTCGGACGCAGTTTCTACGTGCTGGACGATTACAGTCTGCTGCGGGAAGCCACGTCGGAGCTGTTCACTGAAAACGCGTTTCACGTCTTCCCCGTTCGCAGAGCCTTCTGGTACGTCCAGAATAATGATCTTGGTGGTCTCAAAGGTTACCAGGGCGACTCCCTCTACAACGCCCGGAATCCAGACTATGGAAGTGTGATTCGCTACTTCGTTCGTGACGGCTTCAAGTCTCTGAAAGCCAAACGACTCGAAGCGGAAGCGAAGGCGAGCAAAGCCGGGGGCGACGTTCCTACACCGAGCTTTGAGGCGCTGCAGGCGGAAGAAGATGAAGTCACACCGCGCAACTATCTCGAGATCATGGATGCCGCCGGAACAGTTGTGGCCCGTAAGGAACTCGCCACATCCAAAGGAATTCACAAGGTCACATGGAGCTTTCGTTATGAAGGCCTGACTCCGTTCAGCGTCGGAACAGGTCCAATGGTGGCCCCGGGCGAATACTCCGCTCAGGCATACCACTATGCAGACGGAACGGCCACAAAGATGGGAGAGTCCGTGAAGTTTACTGTGGAGTCTATCGTGACTCCCACAATTAAATTGCAGGACCGAGCCCAAACGATTGCTCTGGTTCGCGAAATTGGCCTCTTCACCAACCGGGCGTATACGGCCAGTCAGAAGCTAAGCGAACGCAATGAAGAACTTTCTGTTCTCATTTCCCGACTGCGCCAGCATCCCAACGCAACTCCCGAACTGCTGGGACAGGCTGTAAAGCTGAAACAGAAACTGGACGGTTTCAGCCGAATCCTCCGCGGAAATGAACTGAAAGAGGAACGCTGGGCAATGACAGAGCCGGGGATTAACGAGCGGCTACAGGGAGCACTCTCCGGAGCGATGAGTGGCACGTATGGTCCAACACAGACAACCCGAGAACAGTGGAAGATCGGCAGGGAACAGTTCGAGGAAATTGAAGCTGACCTCAACCAACTCCTCGACGTGCAAATCGACGCGTTCGAGAAACGAGTCGAGCAGGCAAACGTGCCGTTGTCGATCGAAGAACTGGAGATCGAAGGAGAAGAAGACTAGGCGGGTCGCCCTCACCTCCCGGCCTAAGATGCATCCGTTTAGATTTCGAAACTGAGCGCAGCTTCGAGAGGCTGTACTGCTTCCTCATTCCTCGCAAAGTAGCGGTTGTCTGCCACCCAGTCTTCCCGCGTATACCGGATCACAGATGTATCTGTTTCCTGCACTTCCAGGCTTTCGAGGCGGAACCCCATCTGCGTGATCTCAGTGAACAGCTTGTGGCAGAGGTTCTCAACACTGGTGGGGCCGTCAAAGACGCACAATCGCAGTTTTTCTCCGGTTCGCTCCATATGCATCCGAAGTGATTCGTAAAGCGGGTCCTTCGCATGAATCAGCATGCTGTGGTCATAACGTTCCTTCAGCCATGGTTCGATCTTCGCGTCAAAGTCTCCGAAGAGAGTGGAAATGTCACCCTCTCGCTCGACCTCAAAAGCACACCGAACACCATATCGGTGTCCGTGCAGGTTACTGCACTTGTCGTTGAGTGTCTCGTTGCGGTGTGCCGCATAGAACTTGTATTGTTTCTGAATGATCACACTGTCTTCCTCTTAAATTGACTTCTGACCGCAGGCAAAAGCTGCCGTTGGCTGCCGCACGATCATCACTGGTTGATGAGCGACATGAGTTCAGCGCGACTGGCAGCATCTGAACGAAAGCTGCCGCGCATGGAACTTGTCACAGTCGCACTGCCCGGCTTTCTGATCCCGCGAATCGACATACAGGAGTGCTCCGCTTTCACAATCACCCCGACAGCGGCGCTCTGCAGACTGTTTTCGATCAAGTCGGCGATCGTCTGTGTCATTCGCTCCTGCACCTGAGGACGACGGGAGACTTCCTCCACAACGCGAGCCAGTTTGCTGAGTCCGGTCACTCGGCCGTTTGGAATGTACGCCACATGTGCGACTCCCCGGAATGGCAGCAGGTGATGTTCGCACATGCTCGTGAATTCAATGTCTCGCACGAGGACAATTTCGTCGTAGGATTCTTCGAAGGTGACATCGAGATGCCGCGCCGGGTCAAGATGCAGTCCCTGAAACATCTCGGCATACATCTTTGCCACTCGACGAGGTGTCTCCAGAAGTCCGTCGCGATTCGGGTCTTCGCCGACAGCAGTAAGAATCGTACGAACGGCCGCCTTGATGGCTTCGTGATCTACGGGAGTTCCCGGCGACTTAGGCTGTCTGCCAGTATCGCGGACACATTCATGATCATCAGAAGAGTGATCGGTTAGCAGATCAACGTCCTGACAGGCGATAGACATACTTGGGGACCTTTTGTGCAGAGGTGGGTACGTTTTTACGAGCAGGTTGTAGAGGGCCCCTTCACTGTGTCCACTGAAAAGCGGTGCTCAGGTGTTCTACGGCGTCAGGGCCGACCTCTGAAATTAGTCCGCAGGCAGCATGGCCCAAAGTTCAGGGCGACCTACATTGCAATGAACGGACCTTGCAAGTGGCCCGCCGAATGCCCAGGTCAGATAGAGTGCAAGCCGCGCCACGTTCCACGCGCCGGGAGCGTCTTCTGACTCCATCGAAAGCGCGTGGGCACGACGCTCCGGGCAGGGAATCGGCTGGAAAACGGACTCGGCGACCGCACTGCGGGCCGTGTCCTGTTCGGTCAGTTGATCGACTGCTTCGATCGCATCGTTAAGCGCCGAAGGACTCGTTTGCTGCGTAAGCAGTCGGTCAAGTGCGAACACACTTCTTCGACTGAACGCAGGAAGCACCAACAGACCAACGAACGACAACAACAAAAACCACAGGAATATAGTCGCCAGGTCAGCCACAGAGTTGACTATTCCGCCGGCCAACAGAATTGCGGCCGAAAAGCAGGTAATGTTCCATAACATCGCGCCGATAATCCCGCGGAACCTGGCTCCACTGGACAGTGCCGCTTCCCGCCGCCGTAACATGACTTTGAGCTGATCCGGATTGAGAGTCTGCTGCCAGCTCGACGGCACAAGAATCGATTCAAGACCGGGTAAACCTGTCACTCCCCCGACAAACCGCCGATCGTTGCTGGTCACGAACGCCACCAGCTTTCCTGATCGTTTGGCCCGGACATTGGAAGTCATTAGACGCCACAGCAGTTCCTGTCCTGCCAGCAATCCCAGTTGCAGGACCGCAAACAGTGGAATCAACCACGGAGCCCCAACAGCTCGCCCGATCTGCAAATAGAAGAAGAGAGCGAATGTATGCATCAACAGCTGACTTACGATCGATCTCGACCACTGCCTGACCCATGCACGCGGATGTGGGGGAGTCGACTCAAAGGCAGCCGGAATCACAAGCCCGCCGATGATGTCGAACGGCAGAATCAACAACGCAACGAACATCAAAAACACCGTCAACGCCACCAGTTCCTGAACGGGGTCGATCGCCCGAACCGGCAACAGTTGCGAAATTGCGTCCGTCGACAGGAGTGCGACTGCTGTCAGCACCAATGACCCTACGCATCCCATACCTGTCAGTAATCTGGCTTTAGCCTGTGTCATCGTATTCGTCCTCCTGTCGCCTGACCGCATTCAGGGTGATCAGATAACTCGATTTGGCGACATTCTGACGATACTGAGGTGCAGACAGCCCCTTGAAGGTAGACATGTCAGGTCTAAACATCAGGCATGACGCCCCTTTTTTGGACGCATCTCATCCCTGTAATATAAAGAGGCTGGTCGAAATGACTGATGGCCATACATTCGTTGTGTTTGGAGCAGCCGGATCAGTGGGTTCGGCACTCGTTCGACGGTTGACTTCCTCGGGGCACCGCGTGATCGCCGGTGTGCGTAACCGGCAGAAAGGCGAAGCCCTCGCGGCCGAAACCGGGTGCCGCGTTCAGATCGCTGAGGCGGGTGACTCGGGAGCGATCGAAGCCTGTGTGAAGGTAGCCGCTGACGATACCGGCACGTTCAGCGGCATCGCGAACTGCATGGGAAGCGTGCTGCTTAAACCTGCTCACCTCACCAGCGAAGACGAATGGCAGCAGACACTTACCGCCAACCTCACTTCGAGTTTCATGATCGTGCGGGCTGCCGCTAAGTCGCTGCGACGGTCAGGAGGCTCTGTGGTCTTGTGTTCGTCTGCTGCAGCCCGCATTGGACTGGCAAATCATGAAGCGATTGCCGCAGCCAAGGCTGGCATCATCGGATTAACGCTGTCTGCCGCAGCCACATATTCAAATCGAGGAATTCGCTTCAATGCAGTTGCTCCCGGGCTCGTGAAATCGGAGATGACACGCACGCTTTGGGAGTCCGAAGAAGCGGCCGCTGTTTCTTCACAGATGCACGCACTTGGACGGCTGGGTAAACCTGAGGATGTCGCCGCAGCCATCGCCTTCCTGCTGGATCCGGCGAATGCCTGGATGACTGGCCAGGTTCTGGGAGTGGACGGTGGTTTGGGGAGCGTCCTTCCTCGCACACGGAGATAGTTGCGACTACCACTCCGGCTGGCAGACAGGGCAGGCAAACACTTTCCGGGCGGCCAGGCTCCATGACTCGATGGGAGTATCGCATGATTTGCAGAAGTCCTGCTTATAAACAAGCAGACGTTCCTGTCGGTTCATACGACTGCGCGGTTTTCCAACCGCCTCCGGGTCCGCGATGATGATCCTGTTGTACCGCTTGCCAATTCGGAGCAGCTTCACTGTCAGGTCCCAGAGCTCATCGAATTCCTGCCGCGAGAGTGTGTTGGCTTTGCGTTCCGGGTGGATGTGCAGCAGATGCAGAATCTCGGAGCGATACACGTTGCCAACTCCCGCGATTACGCTCTGATTCATGAGGAGCGTGCCAATCGGCGATCGGCTTCGCCGAATTCTGTCCCATGCCTTTTCGACGTTCGCATCATCTCTCAATGGGTCCACACCCAACCGCTCCGTCAGCCTTTCTACTTCGGCCGCAGACAGAATCTCACAGGCGGTTGGGCCGTTGAGATCAAATGACTTGTTTTCCCCAATCACTCGGAGTCGAACGGCCCCCCGAGGGGCGGGTGGGGGACTCTTGTGCCGACGGAATTTGCCGTACAGTCCAAGGTGTATGTGCAGTGTTTTGCCATCCCAGTCGTAAAACAGATGCTTTCCGTGAGCATCCACAGTGGTCAGAGTTCGGCCGTGCAGAATTTTGGCTCCAGCGCGAAATCGGCCCTGTGGTGACGAAACGGCGAGACACTGGCCTGCGAAGTCACGGTTGTGATCGGCGGCGACGCGATGAACGGTATGGCCTTCCGGCATTTTTTCCCCGGTAACTCAACTGTCTGATCACTGCAGTCGGCTTTACCTCTGCAAACTCCAGGATGATCCTAGTCGGTTTCACCGCGACGTCCAATTTCGAAGGTGCCACACCAAATGCGACCGCTCTTCGAGAGCCGTTTCAGGCCCACACTCAGATGTAGTTGAGTGGCCGGTCATTCGAACGTGTCTAGAACCCCTGCACCGCTGGGCACAGTGCTCAGCCGTTTTCAAACTGGAGAAATGATCATGAGCAATAACGAAACACATACATGGCCGGAGCTGGCAATTGGGCTGTACGATCAGTTGACTCAGCGTAACGCTGAAATCGACTATAACTTCGAGAACCTCGAAGTCGCCATTCCGAGTAGCACGGACCCTGCTGCCAAACGAGCGGAATGGAAGCTGAACGGGGGAATTCGAGTGACGACTCGTAACGGCGGTGCTTCGTGACTTCGGCGCTGAATGTCGAAGGCGAAGTCACGATGACCTGTGCGAGCCAGCAGGTCATCGTGAGAGGCCTCGGGGACACCGTTGAAATTGAGGTCCCGGGACTGTTGTGGGCACTTCGCCGATTGGGCGTGATGCGCTCGGCAGCAGCCAGCCGCTTCCTCAGTCAGATTCACTGCAAGTCAGACGTGTCAGTCACATTCCGCACACGGCGTCGTCGGCTAATCACCATCCGGCCAGACGAAGTAAGCCGGTTGGCCGGATGGTTGGGCCTCCCCTCAGTCCGTGTTCATCTTTTTGGCTGAGTGCAACTTTCCCGGAGGCAGACACGTGAGCAAACCGCACAACATTCTGATCACCGGTGGAACCGGGTACGTGGGAGGGCGTTTGATTCCGCTGGTCCACGATCGAGACAACGTGCGACTCCGCCTGATGGCTAGAAAGCCGGAATACCTGCGGGCACGGGTGGGGGAGTCGCTCGAGATCGTCGCTGGGGATGTCAGCAGGCCGGACACTCTTTCCGCAGCTTTGGAGGGAGTTGAGACGGCCTTTTACCTCATTCATTCGATGGGGAGCGGCAGCGACTTCGAAGATGAGGACCGAATTGCTGCCCGTAATTTTGCTGAGGCGGCTCGCAAAGCCGGTGTCAGGAGAATTATTTATCTCGGTGGACTTGGAAACGAACAGGAGTGCCTCTCGAAACATCTCCGCAGTCGTCAGGAGGTGGGTGAAGTTCTGCAGGAATCCGGCGCTCAGGTCATTGAATTTCGCGCATCCATTATCATTGGATCGGGAAGCCTGTCCTTTGAGTTGATTCGGGCGCTTGTTCGAAAACTACCTGTGATGATTTGTCCGAAATGGGTCACCACGACCGCCCAGCCAATCGCCATCGAGGATGTTCTGCAATACCTTCTGCAAGCCATTGATCATGAGTCCAGCGAAAGTTCGGTCTATGAGATTGGGGGGCCTGACGAAGTTTCGTATCAGGACCTGATGCGTGAGTATGCTCGTCAGCGCGGCCTGCGTCGCGTCATGATTCCTGTCCCATTCCTGTCGGCTCGGCTTTCAAGTCTGTGGCTCGGCCTCGTCACGCCGGTGTACGCGAACATTGGCCGCAAACTTGTGGAGAGCCTTCGTAACCCGACCGTGGTGACGAACTCAGCGGCCCTTGAAGCTTTCCCAATCCGCCCGATGTCGTTGAGCAGTTCTATTGAACGAGCCCTTCAGAATGAAGATCAGCAGTTTGCCAGCACGCGGTGGCAGGATGCTGTCTCATCCTCCATGGCTCCTACGCGTTACGGTGGCGAGCAGTTTGGAAGTCGACTGGTTGACTGCCGTACGATTTCAGTCCCCCTAACGCCCAGTCAGGCATTTACTCCGATTCAGCGGATTGGTGGCAGGACGGGGTGGTACTACGGCAACTGGCTTTGGCGCCTGCGTGGATTTCTCGATCTGCTGGTCGGTGGCCCCGGGCTGCGTCGCGGACGAAGACATCCAGTCAACCTGAGTGTTGGAGACACGCTCGACTGCTGGCGAGTGGAGAAGGTTGACGTACCACACAAGCTTCGACTCAAGGCAGAAATGCGACTTCCCGGTCGTGCGTGGCTTGAGTTCGTTGTGACCCGGAGTGACGACGGCTGTGAGATCACACAGACAGCAATGTTTGATCCTGTGGGGCTGTTTGGTCTCTGTTACTGGTACTCAATCTGGCCGTTGCATCAGTTCATCTTCGCAGGAATGCTGCGAAATATTTCGGAGGCAGCAATAGAACAGGCGGTTGCTGAATCTGTTGAGGAAGACAATGAGCCAGCCCCTCAAATGGTGGCCGCGCACTCTGAGCCGGAACCCGCCCGCCCACCACTTGTTTAACTTTGGCCACTGGCTGTGTCCCTTCCATGTTCTGGATGGAGATTATGATGAGTTCGAAAACCATGCTGCCAGTTCTCGGCGGAATTCTGTTGGCTGCTGTCTTGATTGGATACCGTTTGACATCTCGTACGGCATATGAAAATGCAGCTTACGAATTGGAACTGGTCGAAGGGGACTTCGAGATTCGACGCTATCCTGAACTTACCCTCGCCTCAACTCCGATGCAGGGGTCCCGCGTCGGAGAGGATGGAAGCTTCATGCGGCTCTTTGGTTACATCAGCGGAGAAAACGCTCGTCAGCAGAAGATCGCCATGACTGTCCCGGTATTCATGCAGTCAGATTCTGAAGAAGCAGGCAGCATGCAGTTCGTCGTTCCCACAGAAGTGGCTGAGAACGGCGCGCCCGAACCCTCGGCGGACAATGTCAGTCTCGCGACTCGTCCGGCCGGGCGTTACGCGGTTGTTCGCTTTGCTGGCGACCTGAATGACTCCACTTACAGCGTCCAGCACGAGCGACTGGAGACATGGATGGAGTCTCTGAACCTGTCAGCCGTCACAGGCTCTTTTTCCTCGGCAGGTTACGACCCTCCATGGACTCCTGGGTTTCTGCGACGCAACGAAGTACTGGTTCGGATCGAAAACTCCGAAACAAACCCGTGAATGCAGCTGAGCTCGCGATACGGCTGCTTACTGTTGAGGCGCTCTTCTGTTGGTGAACGAGTTCGAACAAACGCCACGACAGAGTTTCACAGCACTCATATGCAAGAGCAGCCGTGGGGGCGATCAACTCGGGAGTCGTCTTCCAGACCTTCTGCATGCCCGGGTCCCGTCGCCAGCGTTAAGGACGGGCGATGTGACCATGAGGGTCAGCAAACGGGTGGGATGAAACATCCGGGATTGAAGTCTTGAGCGAAATGAATGATGGAGAACTCACCATGACAAACCAGCGGCCCGCGGAGAAGTTCCGCGGGCCGCTGTCAGAATTCAAGAGTTCGGCCGAAAATCGATCTAGTCTTCGACGGGTGGTCGCCGTCGTTCGCCGCCGCCAGCGTTTCCACCACCACCGGGGCCACCACCGCCCGGACCACCGAATCCTCGGCCACCGCCCGGACCGCCAAAGCCTGGGCCACCGCCACCCGGTCCGCCGAATCCGCGACCACCACGCATGTCCGGCATCAACTCAGACTGGTCCAGCTTGCCGTCTTTGTTTTTGTCCAGGGTTCGCAGTGCTGCAGCTGCGTTCTTGATTTCTTCAGCGGAGATCGTGCCGTCCTGATCCGCATCGAGCGCGACAATGATGGGCAGCATTGGTCGACGTCCTCGTCCACCACCCTGACCGCGACCACCGCCGCCGCCTGGAGGGCCACCGCCCTGTCCACGACCAAATCCGCCGCCACCTCCCGGAGGCCCTCCCTGTCCGGGGCCGAACCCACCTGGAGGTCCGTTGCCATCCTCACCTCGACCGCCGCCACGGCGGTCCTGTGGGCGTGAATTCACTGCGGCTTCGATCTCTTCCTTCGAAAGAGATCCGTTTTTGTCTTCGTCTGCCCGTGCCAGCAGGTTCTGGAATCGCTCTGGAAGCTCGTCCTTGTCGAGTCTCCCGTCTTCATTCCTGTCGAACCCCAGCAGATGATCCACCATCGATTCTTTAGACTCGTCGGGGCCGCGGCCGCCGCCGGGAGGCTGGGCACTCACGGCCAGCAGAGACACGGCACCCAGTACTACAACCGCACAAAAAGCTGTTTTCTTCACCAGATTGACTCCTGAGTCATAAGGCCCGCAGTGGGCCAGGTTGAGGATCATGCCGGCAGGGCATGGGTCGTTTGAACGAAAAGGAGCAACATCTTCAATCTCCGGGTGCTCCTGTCAGCAATGAGCTACTTTCTGAGCTCTCATTGCCCGTTGTTGAGATAAACGGACTAACCCAGAAGGTGTCGACAGGTTTTCCCGGATGTCAGAGAATACCAACGAAACAACCAAAACGACACTCAATCATGCCACTCCCCGCAGTTCATATCACAACCCAGTGCTTCCCCCCGTCGATCGGAGGAATCGAGAATCTGATGCACGGGATTGCATCCGCGCTGGCACGACTGGGTTATCCGGTCACGGTCTATGCCGATTCTCACCCCGATGCTCCCAGATTCAGTCCGGCGGTGAATTCCGGAGACTACGAAATCCGGCGTTTTGGGGGACTGAAGCCTGTGCGACGCTGGCTCAAAGCGCGCGCCGTGCAGAAAGCGGCTGTTTCCGGCAGTATCCTGATAGCTGATACCTGGAAGAGCCTCGAATTCATCAACCCCAGCGTCGTCGAAGCAAAGATCCTGTGCCTGGCCATGGCGATGGAGTTCCCGTCCGAACCATCAGCCCGTAAGGCGGACCGCATTCGAAAAACTTTGGCCATTGCCGATCTGCTCCTGCCGATCTCCAGTTACACACAGGGACGAGCGGCTCCGTTTTGCCCGCCTGACCTGTCAGTGGAGCTCTTTCATCCTGGGTTTACGCCTCCCAAACAGCTCGATGATGACAGAGCTTCTGAGCTGGCAAATGTTCCGGAAAATGCCCGCCCCGCCCTGTTTACGATCAGCAGAATCGAGAGCAGGAAGGGCCACGATCTGGTTCTTGCCGCACTCCCTCAGCTGCGCGAGTCATGGCCAAACCTGCACTACTTTGTTGCCGGCAGCGGCCCCGATCAGGCACGGCTTGAACGGATCGTTGAACACACGAACCTGAAGTCCGCGGTGACGTTTCTGGGCCGCGTCTCCGAAGAACAGAAAGCAGCATGGCTGCAGCAATCCGATCTGTTCGTGATGCCAACACGCACAGAAGGCGAATCTGTAGAGGGATTCGGCCTCGTCTATCTTGAAGCCGCCTCCATGGGCCTGACGAGTATCGCCGGCAACGATTCCGGTGCTCAGGACGCAGTTCTCCACCGCGAAACAGGATTGCTGTGTGATAGCTCGAGTGTCGAAGAACTGACGGCCAGCATTTCGGCCGTCCTTGGTGACGCGGACCTCCGACAACAACTGGAGTCAGCCGCACGGAGTCGTGTTGAGGCGGAATTTATGTGGCCGGCTGCCATTCAGCGACTGACCCAGTGGTTTTGATGCTCGTTGAGAAACCTGTCATTGCCGGGTTTTGCGACCTCGAGACATCCCAGCTTACCAGCTTCATAAACCGCGGAGCCCGACCTTAGGCGATTAGGCTAAGGCAACGAGGGTGCAGCTTTACTTATTGAGCAGCTTTGTGAACTGCCTGAAACTCGATCGCAAACGACTCGTCTTCTGCGAGGTGCCGGTTGTTGATCGCCAGGTATTTACGGATGCGACCAACGGTCTGAATTGCCGGGCTGGTCAGGCGTTTCACCAGTTCATCGGGTGTGAATTCTTCCAGTTCACGGAAGGTATTCAGTTCCAAATACTTAAATGCATCCAGAGCGTCGTCCACTTTTTCGAAGACCACTGTCAGTGGAGCGTCTGCGGGGATTCTTGATCGTCCGATCTTTTTTCCGGACTTCTTGGTTCGGATCCCGGTTGTCATCGTTGCCCGACGAACACCCTTTTTGCGAGTCGCCTTGGAGGCAGGTTTTTTCTCTGGGCTGGAGGTCTTGGCCGCTGTTTTCTTGACGGCTGCCTTCTTGACGACAGGCTTTTTCTTCGTGGCTTTGGCCGGCTTTTTAACTGCTTTTGCTTTCTTAGCGGCTTTTACTGTCTTCGCCGCTTTCTTCGGCGCTTTCTTCTTTTTTGCCATGCTGGGCCGCCCTCTGGGATGTCGCCTTATGTGAGACGTTCCGTGTCAGTAGTGCTGCCAGTGTACCAATTCGGATGTACGCTCGCACATCCGCTGTCCGACGAAGCCTCAAACGGTCTGAATTTCTACTCTCAGTCGTTTCAATACGCACCCTGCTCGTTCAAGTGCGCACCCTAAACCATTGTGGTAAAATGGTTTACGTCACGAATCTGCTGATGGTTTGAGCATCCGGCCTGACTTCAGCAGGCACTCCAGGACCTGTCGTTCTCGGAGAGTCAGCAGATTCTTTGACGCTGAGAAAATGTGGAAACCCACGTTCCACCGCCCAAGGGTCGCGAGGACGTCCTTGCGGAGGGTATTTCCTTGAGGCTCCGAGTCCAGGTCGTCGCTGATTGCTCCGAGGTCTGACACAGCCTCAAACTGCCGGAACTGTACAGGCAGGGTTACAAGAATTGTTCGCAGTTGGGACCCCAGCCAGAGCAGATCTGGCTGCTGTGTAGGAATTGGGCCGGAAACGAGTTCCTTGAGACGGCGATGATGTTCGAGGACTCCCAATCGTCCCAATTCTTCCAGAGCACAGTAGCAGACGCACTGCTCCAGCGGTGTCAGATCGCGTTCCTGTTGCACTCCGGTCCATGTCTGAAACAGCAGGTCCAGTTGGATTTGTGGTGCACACCCGGAGAACAGAGGGATGTGCTCCAGAAACCCGGGAGCGCTGCTCGACTGTGTCTGGGCGGCCTGATCAACGATGGCATCCAGAGTTTCCAGCCATGCCGCTCGAAACGACAGGTAGATCAACTGACCGGGAAGTTGGATTTTTGGAGTATGGGACAGCATATGAGCAACTTCAGAGCGCCATCGATGCCGACGGCACCAGAGATTTCCGAGCAGGTTGGGTGAAAAAGGCCCGGATCAATGGAATGGCCGCGTTTTACCAACTTGGCAGAGTAGACACCCGGGATTCTGTCCTTCGGCCGGCCGAATCAGCGTTGCCGAAAGACAACAGACCGGAGAGTCCGCGCAGGAGGGCGTCTGCACCTAGGTCAGCAGGAGTTTGCACCTATTCCCGCGTCCATTTGGTCGTTACTCCATGCTTCTGTAGGCCTTGACGTCTTCCTGGAGCTTCTCGGAATCCGACTGTTGTGTGGCCCAGACACTGATAAACACAGTTGCACAAATGATCAGCACGCCCAGGCCCCCGGCGACGATTGCAGCCGTTCGCCTGCTGATGTTCAGGCCAAACATCTTTTCGCCAAGGACCAGGTCGGATCCTTTTCCCGAAGACTTACCGTCCTTAAGGGCAATCGCCTTGCTCAGGTCTTTTGTGACCCGCACTCGCTGATGGCAGTAGATGCAACTCCCGGTTCGTCCGGCATGGATCTTCTGAACCGGCAGCTGTCGGGCACATCCCGGACATTTCACAGTTCGCTGGCGGACTTTCTGTGATCTCTTTTCGGGCCGCCCCGCCTTCTTTCCACCCCCACGTTTGCCTGCTCTGCGGCGAGGCGGAGAATGATACGCATCCGTTTCGGCGTAGTAATCGTACTCGGCGCCGGATTCATACTCGTCGAGCGACTGCGTTGGTCTTCGTCTGCGTTCGGCGCGAGACGATGAGGAACTTGTCCGGATGCTGTCCGTATCGTCGGATGATCGTGACGTTGTGTTCTTTGGGGTGTCTGTCGAGGACGATGACGCAGACAGGCCGTCAAGAACTGCGACTGCGAGTTGCTCACAGGTGTCGAAACGTTCGTCCGGAGTCTTGGCCAGTCCGCGCTGGACCGCCTGGGCGGACGATGCTGGAAAATCGTCGCGCACATCGCTCAGGAGTGGCAGCACCCGTTGTGTCTGATTCACCATAGTGGCTGACACAGTCGCTCCCTGCATCGGAGGGCTTCCTGTCATCGCATGGTAAATGCAGACGGCCAGAGAGTACTGGTCCGTTCGGTGGTCGTATCCACGACCAAAGACAACTTCCGGAGCCAGATAATTTGGTGTGCCAACAACAAGGCCCGCGGCAGAAAGGTCTGACTCGGCCTCGGAGTTTTTGCCGTGAACTTTTGTCAGCCCAAAGTCACTCATGAATGGGTTGCCAGATTCATCAAACAGAATGTTGGCCGGTTTAACGTCTCGGTGAATAACATCCCGTGAGTGCATGAAATCCAGCGATCGAGCTATCTCCCGCAGCCATGTTCCGAGGCTGCTTACGTCTGCCGGCCCTTTGATCTGCTGTTTGAGTGTTCCGCCGGGAAGATACTGCATGACGACAAACGGCAATCCGTCATGTTCGCCAACATCCTGAATCCTGACGACATGAGGGTGGGTCAGTTTGACCATCACCTGACTCTCGAGGCGAAATCGCCCAAGGAACTCAACATTTGAGATGCGCTCTGCTTTTGGCACCTTGATGACAACATCGGTCTTAAGTCGCGAGTCCCACGCAAGGTAGACCCATGCCATGCTGCCTTCGCCAAGCTGTGATTTGACCTGGTATCGGTCGGCAGCAAGGTTGATTCCTTCGAGGGCTTCCGGCTTGATGTCGTTCACGATCATTTCGGCGAAGCCGATCTCAAAACACTCGAACGGAATTCAACGTCAACACCTCTAAATACCATGACTATCGTGCTTTTCCGACAGCACGATGCTCATCCGGGCCAAAAATTAATATCGCCGTCTCACGGTTTCCGTCTGCTCCGAAAAGAACGGCATCGCGTGTGACGACTCAGCGGACCTGGAAGCCCGCGTCGTCGCCAGCCAGAACAGAACTGGACAGCAACAGAACAGCGGAAGTGCAGAAGGTCAGCATTCTCGGGTCTCCATTTGAGTAGATCAGGTGCGGCTTCAGTTTGGCATTCGCACAGGAAATGCAATCCGGCTGCTTCACCGGACACGATTCTGCGGGAATCTCAAAACTTACTGAGATCATTTCCCGTGGACTGGCGGGCCGCATGGGAAAAAGCGGATAACAGTGTCTGACTGATTCCCGGATTGAGGAGTTCACGTGAGATATCTACTGCCATTACTCCTGCTCTGCGCTGTCAGTTCAGGTACTGAACCGCTCCGCCCCAACATCGTGCTGATCTTTGTTGACGACCTGGGGTACGGTGACCTGGGGTGCTACGGCAGCTCAAAGAACCAGACACCGAATATCGACGCTCTGGCAGAAGGCGGGCAGCGCTGGACGAGCTTCTATTCGTCGGGCTCCACGTGTGTCCCAAGCCGCAAGGGACTGATGTCCGGACGACATCCGTCCTTTATAGCCCGTGCCACCAACGGTTTGAAGAACTCTCGCGAGCAACTGCTGCCAGCCATGCTGAAGCGGCAGGGATACAACACGGCGATTCTTGGCAAGTGGCATCTCGCCGGCTACCCGAAAGACTTCACGAAGGATGAGATGCACCCTCTTAACTGCGGATTCGACTACCATTTTGGAACGCCGGGCAGCAACGATGTGCCTGCTCCCAGAGGCCGGAAACAGAACCGGGAACTCTTTGACGAATCCACGCCGACTACATTTCCTGTGCCATTGATTCGGGGCCGCGACGTGGTCGAATTTCCGGTCAATCAGGAACAGCTGACTCAGCGTTACACAAAGGAAGCCGTTCAGTGGATTCGAAAACAGAAGGAAGCACCCTTCTTTCTGTACCTTGCTCACAACATGCCGCACGCACCGATTTTTGCGTCGCCCGAGTTTCAGGGGAAAAGTAACAACGGCCGATTTGGAGATGTTGTGGCCGAGATCGACTGGTCGGTCGGCCACGTTGTCAAAGCGTTGAAGGAAACCGGTCGCCTCAACGACACACTTGTCATCTTCACAAGTGACAATGGCCCATGGACTGCATTCGGGCCTCACGCAGGTGTGGCGGGACCACTCCGCGGCGAAAAGGCGACGACATGGGAAGGTGGTCAGCGGATCCCGGCGATCTTCTCATGGCCCGGACGAATCCGCCCGGCCACGATTGAGGGCATCGGGGCGAATCTGGATCTGTATGCCACGTTTGCTGCGCTCTCCGGAGGAGAGCAGCCCACTAAAGCGCCTGGTTATATTTCGCTCGACCTGACTCCTGTTCTGCTGGACGGCAAAGCAAGTCCACGGACGACGTGGGCCTTTCACGACGCAGCGTGGCGTTCCGGACCGTACAAGATCCACCTGACGTCACGTCTGCCCACGGACCCGGTCTCCCGAGGGCGCAGGCCAGTGACCAATCATGATCCTCCCCTGCTCTTCGACCTGTCCTCAGACATCGGGGAACGGAAGAACATCGCGGCGAAGCACCCAGAGGTTGTGAAACAACTGCTGAGAGAACGCAGCGAGTTCCGCGCAAGAGCCGCCCAGGAGTAGGATGGACTTCCAGTCCGTCACCGTCACTCCGAATTACGTCTGTCTCTCATCTGGAAACAGCATGCTGACACTGGTGCGATCATGGATGCTGCGGATGGCCTGAGCGAACAGTGGAGCTACGGAAATGACTTCCATCTTTTCCGGCAGCGGCTCAACAGGAGATTCAATCGTGTCCGTCATAAACATGCGGCGGATCAGACTGTCTTGAATTCGTTCGGCAGCTCCCATGGAAAGGACGCCATGTGAGACGGCTGCGTAGATGTCTTTCGCGCCACGCTCCTTTAGTACCTCCGCCATGCTGCACAGTGACCCGCCGGTGATCGTGAAGTCATCGACCATCAGCACGTTCTTGCCTTCGACAGAGCCAATCACTTCGAGGATCTCTGCCTGTTCGGAATGGTCAGGTCGCGACTTGTTTCCAATGACGACCGGCACCCCAAGCAGGTTGGCGAACGCCGCGGCTGCCTTAGCGAACCCGGCGTCGGGACTGCAGACGACCAGATCTTCGATGCCCAGACTGCGTATGTGTTCGCAGATTACGGCTCGAGCATACAGGTGATCGACCGGGACGCTGAAGAAGCCCTGGATCTGAGGACTATGCAGGTCCATGGTCAGGACCCGATCCGCGCCGGCAGCCTCAATGGCATCCGCACAGACTCGGGCTCTGATTGACACGCGGGGTTCGTCTTTCTTGTCGCCTTTCGCGTAGCTGAAATACGGAATCACGGCCGTGATGTGCTGGGCACTGGCGCGTTTGAGGGCATCGATCCAGAACAGCAGTTCGACAAAATTGTCGTTAACCGGGTGGTGGACGCCCTGCACGATGAAGGTATCTCGGCCGCGAACATTCTCACGAATGCGGACGAACACGTTCCCTTCACTGAAAATCTGAGCGTGGCAGGGAGTCAGCTGGACTCCCAGTTTGTCCGCGATTTTCTGAGCGAATACCGGGTTTCCGGACCCTGCGAGGATCGCGAGATTTCCCTGAGCAGGCTGGAACGACTGCACGCGGGGACCAGTGCGGCTGTCAGTTGAATTGTCCGCGTTCATTCCAGTCTCTCTGATTCGCCGAGGCGAGGCTGTTGCCCGTGCAGTGCAGGGCGGTGAATCTTATCGCTGACCTCCCTGAACTCAAGGACGTGTCCCGTGTCGCCAGGAAATGCAGATGCAGCTGCCACTGCGATTGGATTGTTCCGTGCGACGCTTAGAATCTGTCCCCTTCATTGACCGCAGATGGCTCCACGTTTGTGTTATGGGGACACCCGTCAGTTCCTGATGTTCGGAGCCTGCTGCTGACGAAAGAACAGCGATGACCAGTCGTATCTGGAATTTTTCTGCCGGACCGGCCGTTCTGCCGGAACCAGTGCTCGAAGAGGCCCGTGAAAACCTCCTGTCTCTTGGTGACACAGGAGTGGGAATCTGTGAACACTCGCATCGCGGCAAACCATTCGTCGCAGTGGCGGAAGAGGCGGAGTCACTCTGCCGTGAGATCGCCGGCATCCCGGACAACTATCGAGTGCTGTTTCTGCAGGGAGGTGCCTCCTTTCAGTTCGCCATGATCCCGATGAACTTTTTGAATAAGGATCAGACGGCTGACTATCTTGTGACAGGTTCGTGGTCAAAGAAGGCAGTGAAAGAAGCAAAGCTGTTTGGCAATGTGAATACAGCCTGCAGCAGCGAAGACGCGAACTTCAATTACATCCCGACGCAGATCGCCTACAGCGATCAGCCACGGTACGTGCACTACACGTCCAACAATACAATCTATGGAACTCAGTTTTCCGGTGAGCCCGAAGGTCTTCCTGGTGGAGCAACTCTGATCTGCGACGCCAGCAGCGACATCTTCAGTCGACCGATCGACGTCTCTCGATATGGGATGATTTATGCGGGCGCTCAGAAGAATCTCGGCCCCAGCGGTGTGACTCTCGTCATTATTCGCGACGACCTGCTGGAGAGTGGCTGTACTGAACTGACATCGATGCTGCAGTACCGCACTCATTCCGGCGCTGGTTCGATGTACAACACGCCACCAACCTTTGGCATCTATCTTATGATGCTGGTCTTCCGCTGGATTCGGGACAACGGTGGCCTGACCGGGATGGCAGAACGCAACGGCCAAAAGGCGGCACTCCTGTATGACTACCTCCAGTCCAGTTCACTGTTCAGTGCAACTGCCGAAGAGAACAGTCGGTCAAAGATGAATGTGACGTTTGTCACCGGCAATGCAGACATCGACGCAAAATTCATCGCCGATGCAGCGGAACAGGGATTCAATGCGTTGAAAGGGCACCGAAGTGTGGGTGGAATGCGAGCCAGCATTTACAACGCGTTTCCTCTGGAAGGGGTCGACGCACTGATTCAGTTCATGAAGGACTTTGAAGCGAACGCCTGATCTGACATGTCGGAACCCGTTAACCCTCAGACTGACAAACGCTCCGCAGACATTGCGATCGTCTGTACGCATCACGCAGAGATCAAGCCGCTCATGACACGGCTCGATCGCATGCGTAAGTACTCTGAGAACGGCGCCGTGTTTCGTGGCGGGTTTCTGGAAGACTCACTGCGGATTGCCGTCGTCGAAGCCGGGTCAGGGTTCGCCCGACATCGAAAGTTCACAGAACTGCTGATCAAAGAGCATCAGCCGGAATGGGTGTTGTCAGTCGGCTTCAGCTCGGCCATCGATGAGTCTGTCCAGGATGGCGATATCGCACTCGCCAATGAAATCTGTGACACCCACGGCAACTCGCTCAAAGTCCGGTGTCCGATTCCGGAAACCAACCGCATTCGTGTTCGGAAACACGTTGTGGCTGACAGCCACCCGTTGACAACGGATGAGCGACACGGACTTCGGACGGCTTACGAAGCAGACGCAGTTGACACAACCAGTCTGGCTGTTGCTCAGGCCTGTCAGCCGATGGACGAGGAGCAGCCCGCTGTCCGATTTCTGTCTGTCCGAGGAATCGTCGGGACTGCATCAGAAGCACTCACGCCCCGAGTAGTCAGTCAGCTGTTTCAGCCACCTCTTGAACAGAAGAAGAGTCTCGGGACGCTGTGGAAGAAGTTTCGCCCCGATGCTGACCTCGCCCCCTGGATCGAGCAGGCGGACCAGACGGCAATTAATCTGAATAAGTTTCTGTTGAGCGTTTTCGAACAGCTCGAGAGCAGACTCAAACGCCGTAACTAGAGCAGGTTTCATCCGACTGCAGCATGCAAGCCCGCAGCGGCAACAGGGGTCAACGATTCCCTCGCTGTCCTGCTCGTAGTGGGATTCGCCAGAATTCCTCAGCCAGTGCAGTCAGATGTAATCAGATCACATGCTCCCGACAGCCTGTGAGAAGTCGTGGGAGCACTCTGGAAACGCGTTTGAATCACGCTAACATGCGGCCCTGCGAAGTGTTTTGATGACCGTTTGATGACCAACCCAATCGCAATAATCGGTCCACACAGGTGTTATACCTGACAAAACACAACAAAGCCGGAGTGGTGGAATTGGCAGACACGTCGGATTCAAAATCCGATGGGGTTAACACCCCGTGCGGGTTCGAGTCCCGCCTCCGGTAATTTGCCAAACGTATTTGAGCCCAAAAAACACTGGTCGCCAGCCATTTTGCTGGCCTTGCCGGTTACCACATGTGTTACCACTTTTTGAGGTTTCGCACCGTTTCGCGGATCTTTGTTGCCACCTGTGTTACCACTTTTTGATCCCGGTGTGGGGCGGCTATTGAATGCATCAAAGTGTCCCTCTGTAATCTGTGCATAGCTGCTACGTTGCACCTTTACACTGTGGCCGATCCATGCCGCAACGACGTGTGCCGGGTGTCCTTCGTCCAGCCAGTCGGTTTCACAACTAGCCCGCATGTTCTGGAACAACTTTGGCCACGGCACCAACCCTGCGTGATGCAGGATCTTCTTCATAGGTTTATCAAGGTTACTGTTTGACGATGAGAATCGTGTGATGATCTTGGTGGCCCCACTAGGTGCATCAGCGTACACGGCATCCAGCAGACCACGGATGTCTCTCAAAGGCACGTATCGAACGCCCTTTCCCTCATGGTGTGCGGTCTTGCTGATATTCACTCGCATCTTTCCCTGATCCCAAAGAACATCGTCCCAGGTCAGACTGAAGACTTCCATCTTTCGCAGGCCGGCGTAACGCCAAAGAGCGACCATCAAACGCCATTCAGCATCTGGGCAGGCCGTGATGATCTTTGCAGTGTCGTCACGAGTCAAAAAGTAATCTCGCTTCCTTTTTTCTTTTGTGCTGCTGACCTGAAACTCGAACGGGTTGAATGGAATCAGTCCTCGCCGCCTTGCTGCATTAAAGAAGACCTTTGCGTTGTCGATATGTTTTCTCTTCCCATTCTCCGCCATAGGCTGCCCTTTCCGGCCAGCGGTCGACTGTCTGATTCGCCGTTTGTCGAGCCATTTTCGGAATTGGTACCCGTCATCATGGGTAAAGGAATCAACCGGACGATCAGCGTCAAAAACTGTCATCAGAAAACGCTGAGTAGATCGCCAGTTGGCCAGCGTATTTGGTTTCGCTGGATCACCTTTAGCGGTGAGCCCCTCTTCTATGTGGTCAGACAGGAATTCACCGAGTGAGACGTTTTTGGTTTCCGGTTCTGGCTCAGCTGGTTGCCGTGGTTCCACAAGTCCAGCCTTCGCCAGTTTCGCGTGTAACGATTCGCCAATGCCCCCCAGCCATTCCGCGGTTCGGCGGTCAATCGTGCCGCAGCTGGTCCGTGTTGCCACCAGGCCGCCCGTGACGGCTACCGGTCGGGCCAGCGTCAACCCAACTTTGGCTTTCGCGTGGTCCGCACCCGCGTCAAGTAAGTTCGCCGGAGGCGAGGATCAAGCGAGCGTAGTCCGGCACTCAGGCACGGAAGGAGCGAGGCGGAGCCGCGACCGGAGATGTCGGAGTGCCAGCGATCTAGCCCCATCCTTCAGTCCTCCCACGCCCCCGCCCCCATCGCCACAACCTTCCATCAGGATACCTCACTCCGAAAAACGCATCACTCAAAGTAATTCGGCTTAC